>NZ_MKKG01000094.1:0-180274 GCF_001942325.1 Gordonia sp. CNJ-863 | reverse complement strand
CACCCAGACAAAGCCGAGCGCCACACAAAAAACAAACATCTACATCCATAAAGAATGCACGATGCCAAAATGGCATCAGACAATTCATCATCACACTATCGAGTTCTCAAAGAACACACACCCACCAGACGTCCTCGTGATGAGTCCGGCTCCGATGAGCTTTCCCAGAGCACGAGATGTACTCGTGATCTTGTTCTTGGGAGTGGCCCCGCACAGGCGGCCCGAGCGATTGGCTCGGGCACTTCTGGCTCCCCGGTGCTTGCGGCTCCGGGGCAGTTGCTCTCTGCGGTGCGTCGATTAAGTTACACAGCTGCGAACAACGCGTCAAATCCCCTGGTCAGAGGCTCAGCTTTGCTCCGGCAAAACTCTTCTTGCCTCGTCGCACGACCAACCAGCGACCATGAAGCAGGTCGGAGGCGGCCGGCTGCCACTCCGGATCTGTGATCTTGGTGTTGTTCACGTAGGCGCCGCCTTCGGACACCGCACGACGTGCGGCCTTGTTGCTCTCGGACAGTTTGGTGTCGACGAGCAACTGGATGATGGTGGGTCGCTTCTCCGAGTACTCGGCGATGACGGTCTCCCCCACGGCTGCTGCCAGCGTGGCCTCGTCGAGTTCGTCGAGCTCAGCACGTCCGAACAGTGCGTGGCTGGCGAGCTCGACGGCGCGAGTGTTCTCTTCCCCGTGGATCAGCGTGGTCATCTCGGCGGCCAGCTTCTTCTGCGCGAGGCGCAGGTGCGGCTTCTCCTCCGTCGCCTGCTCGAGGTCGGCGATCTCCTCACGACCGAGGAAGGTGAACCACCGCAGGTAGCGGATCACGTCTGCGTCGGCGGTGTTCACGAAGTACTGGTACCAGGCATACGGCTGGTGAGTTCGGGATCGAGCCAAAGGCTCCCGCCGCCGGTGGACTTGCCGAACTTCTTGCCGTCCGACGAGGTCACGAGCGGCACGGTCAGCGCATGCAGCGACAATCCGTCGAGACGGCGTCCCAGGTCGACACCGCCGATGATGTTTCCCCACTGATCAGAGCCACCGATCTGCAGCAGGCAGCCGTACCGGCGGTTGAGCTCGACGAAGTCGTTGGACTGCAGGAGCAGATAGCTGAACTCGGCGTAACTGATCCCGTCACCCTCCAGGCGCCGCTTCACGGTGTCCCGGGCCAGCATGACGTTCACCGAGAAGTGCTTGCCGAGGTCGCGGAGGAACTCGATGGCGGTGAGCTGTCCGGTCCAGTCGAGATTGTTGACGACGAGTGCACCGGTCGGCGATTCGTCGATGTCGACGAAGCGGCGCAGCTGCGCGTCGATCCGGCCGGCCCATTCGGCGACCGTGTCGGGAGCGTTCATGGTGCGCTCCCCCACCTCACGCGGATCACCGATGAGGCCGGTGGCGCCACCTGCGAGAACGATCGGTCGGTGACCGGCGAGCTGGAATCGCTTGAGGGTCAGCAGCGGCACGAGGTGGCCGGCATGGAGGCTCGCCGCCGTCGGGTCGAAGCCCGCGTACAGCGTGATGGGCCCGTCCGCCAAAGCCTCGCGCAGTGCGTCGAGGTCGGTGGACTGCGCGATCAGACCTCGCCAGCCGAGTTCGTCCAGGATGTCGACGGGAGCGTTCCCGGTCCGGACGGTTCCCTCGGTCGTGTTGGCGGTTCCCTCAGTCTCAGCACTCACCCCTCGATCTTGTCATCCATCGAGATCGGCGCTCGGACGAGCTGACACGTATGTGCGTCGAGACCGGTGCGTCGGGCTACTGCCCGGAGACCAGTCGTTCGTGCTCAGCGTCGTCGACCTTGCGTGCCTCGTCGATGAGCATGACGGGGATTCCGTCGGCATCGATCCGGTACGCGACGTGCAGCCGCGGGTTGTAGAGCTCGTCGCCGGCGTTGATCAGCGGGCCGTGGTCCTGCGGGCAGGCCAGCCGTTCGCGCACGATCGGGTCGATGGCCTCAGCGCGTGTCGTCACGCGGCTCAGCCTAGGGCATCGTCGACCGACGACCCGCCCCAGTCCAGCTTCTCGGCGATCGTCCTGGTGTACCGCCGGTAGCGCCCCTCCTCGTCGCGGTACCAGATCCGCGCTCCCGGCTTGGGCAGCCCTTCGGCCGCGAAGACGGTGCTCAACGGACGGTACGACGCGGAGTGCGGGATCTCGTCGACCACGCGGATGAGGTGCGGTCGGATCTCAGCAGGGAACTCCCCGAGTGCGATGCGCAGCTGGGTGACGGTGAGAGACTCGGGCTTGGCATCCGGGCGCAGGGTCAGTGTGGCAACGAGCACCTGGTGTCCGGGCTCCCCCACTCCGTAGGCGACGACCCGGTCGACGCCCTGCATCCGCGACAGCGCGTGGGTGATCGGCGGGATGAACGCGGGTCCGGCCTCGGTTCGGACCACCCGGTCGGTGGCGCCGAGGAAGTACAGGTCGCCGTCGGCATCGCGGACGAACAGGTGCCCCGAGACCTCCCACCGGTCGCGGCTGGTGAAGACGTCACGCAGCACCGTGCCGTTGGTGTCGAACTTGTGCCGGGCCTTGGCCAGCAGCAACCCGGGCTCGCCCACCTCGGCACGCCGGACGAATCCGGACTCGTCGATCAGAAGACGATCGTTTGCGATGTCGTAGGCCGCGACCTCGACCGGGTTGGTCTCCGGGAGCGGCCGCCCGACGGAGGACAATTTGTCGCCGGAGACGTTGGCCAGGATCGCCGAGCCATCGGCGGTCGCGAAGAACTCGAGGATCCGGGCGCGGGGGAAGCTGCTGCATACGTCTTCCCATAGACCCGCCGACATCCCGGAACCCATGAACAGCCGGATCGGGTTGTGCTGGTTGATCCGGAAACGGGGATCACGTACGACGTCGCCCAGCATCGACCAGGTGTAGGACACCACGGTGACGCCGTAGCGCTGCACCTCGGTCGCGAAGGTCTCCGGGTCGATGCCGTTGGACAACGCGATACGGGACCGGCCGACCACCGTCGCGCCGAGGCTCGTCAGCAGGCCGGAGGCATGGTGCAGGGGCGGCAGGCAGTACACGGTGTCGCGGTCGGAGAGCGCCGCCGCCGAGGCTGCACCGAACGCCGACATCGCGAATCGGTGGTTGGTCACCGGCCACGGCACGAGCTTCCCCCGGGCACGGCTGAACAGGATGAACGCGAGATCTCCCGCGAGACCGGGATCGGGCCGGTACCACGTGGGCAGGTCGACGGCGTTGGGATCGATCTGCTCCATGTCGATGATCGTCGCGCCGTCGACACCGTCGATGGCGCGGGAGTCGCCACTGCCACCGCCGAGCACCAGCACCCGGTCCGACGCCGCGCTGGCGAGGTCCAGGTTGGTGGGGTCGGTGACGATGACCGAACTGTCGGCGAGACGCATCATCTCCCGCACGTCGCGTCTGCGGCCAGCAGCACCGAGACGGCGCCGAGCCGGGCCAGGGCCGCGACCACGACCAGGGCGCTCGGGCGGGTGTCCATCAGGACGCCGATGTGCTGCCCCGGCCGCACGCCACAGTCGATGAGGCCGGCGACGACGTTGTTGATGCGGGTGTCGACCTGGGCGTGGGTGAGTACACGGTTCTCGAAGAGGAAGAGCTCGCTGTCACCGTGCTTCTTGGTGTTCTCGGCCATCAGCTTCGACAGCGAGATCCGGGTGCCGCTCTGGATCTGGCCCAGGCGCAGCAGGCGGGGCACCGTGCGCACCGACTCCGACGCGACGGCCCGCGACGTGCGCTGCAGCGAGTTGACCAGTGTGAGCAGTTCCCGGGAGGCCGCGGTGCCGGCGTCGGCGACCGACCCCACGCCGTGGGTGATGCGCGACGACAGGCTGACGCCACCGCCGTGCCCCGGCTCGACCAGCGACATCTCGCTGATGAGTTCCGGGCGGGTTCCGTTGGCCGACAGCCAGTTCACCCAGTCCGACGTGGTGGGCCAGGTGTGCTGACCGGCCGAGGAACCGACCACCAGACCGAAGTGCCCGACGGGCAGGGTGGACTCGTAGACCTCGGCGTCGGGTGCGGCGCGCACGATCCCGCGCACCGCGGCGGGCTGGCCGATGTCGTCGGCCTCGCCGACGAAAGCCAGTATCGGGCAGGTGATCTCGGTGAGTGACACGAGGTCACCGTTGATGACGAAGCCACCGGAGACCATGCGGTTGTGCGCGACGAACTGGCGCAGCAGTTCGGCGATCGCCGGACCGGACCAGGCCACCCAGCCGTCGGCCTCGAGGAACCGCCGCTGGTCTTCGCGTGGGAGCAGCGCCTCACGGTCGTGGAGACGACGTAGGAAGTCGATGCGGCTGCGGACCGTCTTGACGGGGTCGAGGAGCTGGAAGCCGGTGCGCGCCATCCAGTCCCGGACCCAGAGGTTCCGCACGAAGGAGCGTTCGGCGAGGAACTCCGCGGCCGGCGCAACCAGCCCCGCCGGCAACCCGAGGGGTAGCGCGGCCAGGACGTCGACCGGGCTACCGAAGGTGATGAGGCTCGCGATCCCCTTCGACCGCCGGTACGCCGCGGTCTGGTAGGCGAACATGCCGCCCTGGGAGTACCCGGCGAGGTGGATGTCGCGGCCGGTGGCCTCGACGATCAGGTCGATCGCGCGGCTGATGGCCACCACGTGGTCGGCGAGATTGCGCTCCATCCCGCCCTCTTCGGTGTCCGGGGACCCGAAGTCGACCACCCACGGGGTGATGCCGTTGCGGTGGAGGATCGACACCGCGCCGTTGTGTTCGGTCACGTCATAGACGTTCGCGGACACCATCATCGGCGGCACGAGCACGATGTTCGGGCCGGTGGACGGCTCGTTCGGGAAGTACCGGCGCAGCCGGAACATCTTGTGGGTCTCGACGATCGCGAAGGGGGCCGGTTCGGTCCCGGTCTCGAGACCGCCGAAGCGGAGCACCTCGAGTCCGTTCTGAGCGGTCGCCACCACCCGGCTGACCACACCGCCCAGATCCGGGAGCCCGTCCAAACCCACCATCGCGTCGATTCCTCCCCGTTGTCAGCGAAACGTCCACCACCGACACGTCGGTGACACATGTCACTCTACCCACTCGGCAGTGGTTCTAGCCTCGTCCTCCGGGACCGGCGCCCCAGCGTGTCCGCAGGTCGGCCGACTGCGCCGACACCACGTCTATCTGACGTCGTACCTGATCGGGCGCGGTACCGCCATGCGCGTTGCGCGACTCGACCGAACCGCGCACCGTCAGCACCTCGCGGACCGCGGGGGTGAGCGAGGGGTTGATGCCGGTCAGCGTCTCGTCGTCGAGCTCATCGAGGCCGATGCCCCGCGACTCGGCCTCGCGGACACATGCTCCGGCGACCTCGTGGGCGACGCGGAAGGGCACACCCTGCCGGACCATCCACTCGGCGATGTCGGTGGCGAGGGTGAAGCCGGCCGGGGCCAGCTCCTCCATGCGGTCGGTGTGGAACTCGAGCGTCGCGACCAGTCCGGTGACGGCCGGCAGCAGCATCTCGAGCTGCGCGACCGCGTCGAAGACCGGTTCCTTGTCCTCCTGGAGGTCACGGTTGTACGCCAGCGGCTGCGCCTTGAGCGTCGCGAGGAGACCAGTCAGGTCGCCGATCAGGCGGCCGGCCTTGCCGCGCATCAGCTCCGCGACGTCCGGGTTCTTCTTCTGCGGCATGATCGAGCTTCCCGTCGACCAGGCGTCGGCCAGCGTCACGTACCCGAATTCCGGTGTGCTCCAGATGATCACCTCTTCGGACAACCGGGAGAGGTCGACCGCGATCATCGCGAACACGAACGCCGCCTCGGCCGCGAAGTCGCGGGACGAGGTGGCATCGATGGAGTTCTCGGCCGGGGCGTCGAACCCGAGGTCGGCCGCGATGGCGGCCGGATCGAGGCCCAGCGACGAACCGGCCAGGGCGCCGGAGCCGTACGGCGAGACCGCGGTTCGGCGGTCGGCGTCGGCGAGCCGGTCGATGTCGCGGAGCAACGGCTGCGCATGGGCGAGCAGGTGGTGGCCGAGCAACACCGGCTGGGCCGCCTGCAGGTGCGTCTTACCGGGCATGATCGCGTCGGGATGCGCAGCCGCCTGGGCGGTCAGCGCGTCGACGACGTCGAGCAGTCCGAGGGCGACGCGGCGCATGGCGGCGCGCAGCCACATCCGGAACAGCGTGGCGACCTGGTCGTTGCGCGACCGGCCGGCGCGGAGTCGTCCGCCGAGCTCGGGGCCGACCCGTTCGATGAGACCGCGTTCGAGCGCACCGTGGACGTCCTCGTCGGACTCCGCGGGACCGAACGTCCCGTCGGCCACGTCGGCCGCCAGACGGTCGAGGCCGTCCAGCATGCCGGTCAGGTCGTCGTCGGTGAGCAATCCCGCTTTGTTGAGCACTCGGGCGTGGGCCTTGGATGCCTGGATGTCGAAGGGTGCCAGGGCCCAGTCGAAATGGGTCGACTTGCTCAGGGCGGCCATCGCCGCGGCCGGACCGCCGGCGAAACGGCCGCCCCAGAGCGAACCCTCGTTGGTCGTCCCGCCGGTCTGCTCGCCACTCACAGATTCAGGTCCCGCTTGGCCGAGATCTTGGAGGACAGGCCGTGCAGCTCGACGAAGCCACGGGCCGCCGACTGGTCGAAGCTGTCGCCCTCGTCGTAGGTCGCGAGGTTGAAGTCGTAGAGCGACTCGGAGCTACGACGTCCGGTGGCGGCGATGTTGCCGCCGTGCAGGACCAGGCGGATCTCGCCGGAGACGTGCTGCTGGGTCGAGTCCACGAAGGCGTCGAGCGAACGCTTCAGCGGCGAGAACCAGAGACCGTCGTAGACCAGCTCGGCCCACTTGCGGTCGGTGCCGCGCTTGTAGCGGCCGAGCTCGCGCTCGATGGTGACGTGCTCGAGTTCCTCATGGGCGCGGATCAGCACCATGGCGCCCGGGGCCTCGTAGACCTCGCGGCTCTTGATGCCGACGAGACGGTCCTCGACGACGTCGAGGCGTCCGACACCCTGTGCACCGGCGCGGCGGTTCAGCTCCTCGATGGCCTCCAGCACGGAGACCGGCCGGCCGTCGATGCTGACGGGGCGACCCTTGTCGAAGCCGATGATGACCTCGTCGGGGGTGTTCCAGTTGACGGTCGGGTCCTCGGTGTAGCTGTAGACGTCCTTCGTCGGTGCATTCCACAGGTCCTCGAGGAAGCCGGTCTCGACGGCGCGACCCCACACGTTCTGGTCGATGGAGAACGGCGACTTCTTGGTCACGTTGATCGGGATGTTGTTCTCTTCGGCGAAGGCGATCGCCTTCTCGCGGGTCCACGCGTAGTCGCGAACCGGTGCGATGACCTCCAGATCGGGTGCGAGGGTGGCGAAGCCGACCTCGAAGCGGACCTGGTCGTTGCCCTTGCCGGTGCAGCCGTGGGCGACGACGGTGCCGCCGTGATCGCGGGCGGCGGTCACGAGGTGCTTGGCGATGAGCGGACGCGACAGCGCCGAGACCAGCGGGTAGCGGTCCATGTAGAGGGCGTTCGAGGTGATCGCCGGGAGGCAGTACTCGTCGGCGAATTCGTCACGGGCGTCGACGACGACGGCTTCGACCGCGCCGCAGTCGAGGGCGCGCTGGCGGATGACGTCCATGTCCTCGCCGCCCTGCCCGAGGTCGAGAGCCACGGCGACGACCTCCTTGCCGGTCTCCTTCTGGATCCAGCTGATCGCGACCGAGGTGTCCAGGCCGCCCGAGTATGCGAGTACGACACGTTCTGCCATGAGGTGAAGCTCCTGTTCTAAGCGATGACCCGAGTCCATCATCGGCCCCGGGGTTCCGACCACACCGTCCGGGTCTCGGTTGGCGGTGTGTTCGGTTGCGGTACTTGTGCTGTCCGGCCGTCGGCGGGCGCGGCCGGTGGTTCTGCAGCGGGACGGGGGGTTTACACGAGGCCCTCGATCCGTTTGGCGAGTTCGGCGCCGTCGAGCGGCTCGCGGGCGACGACGAAGATCGTGTCGTCACCGGCGATCGTGCCCACCACGTCGGGGAGCCGGGCGCGGTCGAGGGCGGCCGCCAGGTAGTGAGCGGCGCCCGGCGGCGTGCGCAGCACGGCGAGGTTGCCGCTGCTGTCGGTGGAGACCAGCAGTTCCGACACGAGGCGCGAGAGGCGATCGGTCCCGCCCGACACGCCGCGCACTGGCGAACCGTCCTCCGGCACCACGTACACACCCGCGCCGCCGTCGGCGGCCCGCAGCTTCACGGCCCCGAGCTCGTCGAGATCACGCGACAGCGTGGCCTGCGTGGCATCGATTCCGTGCTGGGCCAGCAACCGCTGCAGCTCCGACTGGCTGCGCACCTGGTGGGTCGACAGGATGTCGATGATCCGCGCATGCCGGCCCGCGCGGGTCGCGGCGAGGCGGTTCTCCGTGGGTTCGGCTCCGGCGGTCACAACTCGTCCTGACTCTCTGGTGTCATCTCACTGGTGCTCCAGCAGCCAGATCAGCAGGGCCTTCTGCGCGTGCAGACGGTTCTCGGCCTCGTCGAAGACGACACTGCGCGGACCGTCGATGACCGACGCCGTGATCTCGTCGCCACGATGAGCCGGCAGGCAGTGCAGCACGATCGCATCGTCGGCGGCGTGGGCGAGCAACTCGTCGTTGATCTGGTACGGCCGGAAAGGTGCCGTGCGGTCCCTGCCGTCCTCCTCCTGACCCATCGACACCCAGGTGTCGGTGACCAGGACGTCGGCACCGGTGACCGCTTCGACGGGATCGGTCACGAGGTGAACCGATCCCCCGGTCTCCGCGGCACGACGCTCGGTGTCGGCGATGATCGCCGGATCGGGCTGGAAACCCTCGGGAGCGCTGATCGTGACGTGCATCCCGGCGGTGACGCCGCCCAGGCCGAGCGAGTGGGCCATGTTGTTGGCGCCGTCGCCCAGATAGGTCATCTTCAGACCGCTGGGCGAGCCCTTCTGCTCGATGATCGTCTGCAGGTCCGCGAGCACCTGGCACGGGTGGAACTCGTCCGACAGCGCGTTCACGACCGGCACGGTTGCCGTCGACGACAACGCCTCGAGGCGGTCCTGCCCGAAGGTGCGCCACACGACGGCGTCGACGAAGCGCGACAGCACGCGTCCGGTGTCCTCGAGGGTCTCCTCGCGGCCGAGCTGGGTGGTGCGACCGTCGACGACCACCGCGTGACCGCCGAGCTGGGCGATGCCCACCTCGAACGAGAAGCGCGTACGAGTCGAGTTCTTGTCGAAGATCACCCCGACCCCGCGGGGTCCCTCGAGCGGGCGGAAGGCGAACGGCTGGGCCTTCACCAGGGCGGCGAGGGCGAGCACCTCGGCCTGTTCGGCGGGGGTGAGGTCGTCGTCGCGTAGGAAGTGACGCGTCATGCCTTGTCTCCCTTGTCGTTCTGGGCAGCGGTGTCGAGGATCGCCGGCAGCGCGCCGACGAAGGACTGTGCCTGTTCCTCGGTGATGATCAGCGGCGGTGCGAGCCGCAGCACGTCGGGTGCCGGTGCGTTGATGAGGAATCCGGCGTCGCGCGCCGCGGCCTCGGCGCGTCCGGACAGCGCCTCGGTCAGTTCGATGCCGAGGAGCAGACCGGCGCCTCGCACGCCGGCGATCAGCGGGTGGTGGAGGTCCTCGATGCTGGTGGCGATCGTCTTTCCCACGGCGGCAACGTGATCGGTGAGGCCTTCGGACTCGATGACCCCGAGCACGGCGAGCGCGGCCGCCGCGGCGACGGGATTGCCACCGAAGGTCGTGCCGTGCTGGCCGGGTTCGAACAGCTCGGCGGCCGGGCCGGTGGCGATGCACGCACCGATCGGCAGTCCGCCGCCGAGGCCCTTGGCCAGTGTCATCACGTCGGGCACCACACCCACCTGTTGGTGGGCGAAGAAGGTCCCGGTCCGTGCGACGCCGGTCTGCACCTCGTCGAGGATCAGCAGCGCGCCGCGCTCGCTGGTGATGCGGCGGGCGGCGGCCAGATAGTCGGCGGGCGGGACGATCACGCCGGCCTCACCGAGGATCGGTTCGAGGATGACAGCGGCGGTCTGGTCGGTGACCGCGGCGTCGAGTGCCTCGGTGTCGCCGTAGGGCACGAACCGCACGCCCGGGGGCATCGGCTCGAACGGCGCACGCTTCGACGGCTGCCCGGTCATGGCGAGCGCACCCATGGTGCGGCCGTGGAAGGCCTTCTCGGCGGCCACGATCTCCGGCCGGCCGGTCCGGCGCGCGAGCTTGAAGGCGGCCTCGTTGGCCTCGGTGCCGGAGTTGCAGAAGAACGCGCGACCCGGGTGGCCGAAGCGGTCGAGCAGCTTCTCCGCGAGTTCGACGACGGGCGGCGAGATGTACAGGTTCGACACGTGCCCGAGCGTCTGCAACTGGGTGGTGACGGCCTCGACGATCGCGGGATGCGCGTGGCCGAGGGAGTTCACCGCGATCCCACCGAGCAGGTCGAGGTATCGCTTGCCGTCGGCATTGGTGACGTACGGTCCCGAACCGCCGACCAGGGCGATCGGCGGGGTGCCGTAGTTCTTCATCAGGGACTGGCCCCAACGCTGTTGCAGCGGTGCGGTCACTGGTCCTCCTCACGCGGGTCGACGACGGTGGTGCCGGTGGAGCTCTCGGTCAGCAATTGGGCCAGCACGGAATGGGCGACGCGGCCGTCGATCACATGGGCGCGTTCGACTCCCCCGGTCACCGCACGCAGGCAGGCCTCCATCTTCGGGACCATGCCGGAATCCAGCGAGGGCAGCAGTTCGGCCAGGGAATCGGTGTCGATCCGGGACACCAGCGACCCGCGGTCGGGCCAATCGGTGTACAGCCCTTCGACATCGGTGAGCATGACCAGCCGCGATGCGCCGAGCGCCTCGGCGAGCGCACCGGCCGCGGTGTCGGCGTTGATGTTGTGGACGACGCCGTCGCGGTCGGGGGCGATGGTCGAGACCACCGGGATGCGCCCTGCCGCAACGAGATCGAGCACCGCGGAGGTGTTCACCGAGGAGATGTCGCCGACGAGTCCGATGTCGGTGGCGACGCCGTCGACGAGAACCGTCCGCCGCGTTGCGGTGAACAGATGGGCGTCCTCACCGGTGATGCCGACGGCGTAAGGGCCGTGGGCGTTGATGAGACCGACCAGTTCACGACCGACCTGACCGAAGAGAACCATCCGGGCGACGTCCATCACCTCGGGTGTGGTGACCCGGAATCCTCCCTTGAATTCTCCTTGCAGGCCGAGCTTTTTCAGCATCGCCGAGATCTGCGGTCCGCCACCGTGCACGACGACGGGGTGCATCCCGCAGGCCCGGAGGAACACCATGTCCGCGGCGAACGCCTTCTTCAGCTCGTCGTCGACCATGGCGTTGCCGCCGTACTTGACGACGATCGTGGCGCCGGCGAGTTCCTGCAGCGCGGGAAGCGCTTCGGCGAGGACCTTCGCCTTCACGAGGCCGGCGGCCGGATCGATCTGGTGGGCACCGGAATCCGGTGTCGTGTCGCTCATGACGAGTACGCCGAGTTCTCTTCGACGTACGCGTGCGAGAGGTCCGTGGTCCGGACCGACGCCGAGGCGTCGCCGAGCTTCAGGTCGACGAGGACGTCGATGTCGGCACCGGAGAGGTCGACGTCGCGCGCTCCTTCGACGCCACAACCGTTCTCGCACACGGGGAATCCGTTGAACGACACGGCGATCACGTCCGGATCGATCCGGACCGGTGACGCGCCGACCGTGGCCAGCACCCGGCCCCAGTTGGGGTCGGAGCCGAACAGAGCGGTCTTGACCAGCGAGTCGCGGGCCACGAACCGGGCGACGACCAGGGCATCGTCCTCGGTCGGTGCGCCCGTGACGGTGATGGTGACCCGCTTGGTGACACCCTCCGCGTCGGCCTGCATCTGGGCGGCCAGGTCGTCGCAGACCGCGAAGACGGCCTCGTCGAGATCGGCCTGGTCGACCGGGATCTGGCTGGCACCCGAACTCAGCAGGAGCACGGTGTCGTTGGTGGACATGGAGCCGTCGATGTCGAGCCGGTCGAAGGTCCGCGCGGTCGCGCGGCGCAGTGCGGTGTCGAGCTGGTCGGTGGTGGCTGCGGCGTCGGTGGTGAGCACCACGAGCATCGTCGCGAGCGACGGCGCCATCATCCCGGCGCCCTTGCCCATGCCGCCGACGTTCCATCCCTGTGGGTGGTGCAGCGCAGCCTGTTTCGGCACGGTGTCGGTGGTCATGATGGCGTGTGCCGCGTCGGTGCCGCCGGTGAGTCCGCCGCCCATCTCCTGGACGATCTCGGTGACGCCGGTGAGGACCTTGTCCATCGGGAGGCGGTCGCCGATGAGGCCGGTCGAGCAGACTGCCACCTCGACGGCGCCGGTGCTGGTCCCCCAGTTGCTCAGGGCCTCCGCGACGGCTTCGGCCGTCTTGTGGGTGTCCTGGAATCCGCCGGGCCCGGTGCATGCGTTGGCGCCGCCCGAGTTGAGGATCACCGCGCGCAGCGTGCCCGTGGTGAGGACCTGCTGGGACCACAGCACCGGTGCCGCCTTGACCTGGTTGCTGGTGAAGACGCCGGCGGCCGAGTGGTCCGGACCCTCGTTGAACACGAGGGCGAGGTCGGGGTTACCGGATTCCTTGATACCGGCCGCGATTCCCGCAGCACGGAAACCCAGCGGCGCGGTGACACCCTGTTCGCGGAGGAGCCGCGGCGTGTCGCCGGGGGCCCCGCCCTCGATGCGCTCCGGATCCGGTTGCGCGTTCGGGATTCCGGTTCCGTCAACGCCTGTCATGGTGCAACTCCCACGGTGCTCAGTCCCTCGTTCTCTGTCCAGCCCAGCGCCAGGTTCATCGACTGGACCGCGGCGCCACCGGTCCCCTTGGTCAGGTTGTCCACGGCGCCGACGACCACGAGGGTCTGCGCGCGCTCGTCGACGGTCACCCCGAGCTGAACGGCGTTGGAACCGATGACCGAACCGGTCGCCGGCAGGCGGCCTTCCGGTAGGACGTGGATGAATTCCTCGTCGGCGTAGGCCTTTTCGTAGACCGCGCGCACTTCGTCACCGGTTGCGGTGGTCCGTGCGGTGCACGTCCCGAGGATGCCCCGGGCCATCGGCGCGAGGATCGGGGTGAACGAGACGGTGACGGGCTGCTGCGCCGCCTCCGACAGTGCCTGCGAGATCTCCGGGGTGTGCCGGTGGACTCCGCCGACACCGTAGGCCCGGGCCGACCCGATGACCTCGGAGGCCAGCAGATCGACCTTCGGCGAACGACCGGCACCCGACGCGCCGCTGACCGCGACCACGGTCACGTGCGGCTCGGCCAGCCCCGCGGCGATCGCCGGGAGCAACGACAGGATCGACACCGTCGGGTAGCAACCCGGAACGGCGATCCGGCTGGCGTCCTTGAGGACCTCCCGATTGCCGGGTAGCTCGGGCAGGCCGTACGGCCAGGTGCCTGCATGATCGCCGCCGTAATACGAGGTCCAGTCACCGGCATCGCGCAGCCGGAAGTCGGCGCCGCAGTCGATGATCAGCGTGGTCGGCGGCAGGGCGTCGGCGATGACGGCCGATGCGCCGTGCGGCAGCCCCAGGAAGACCACGTCGTGGCCGCTCAGGATCTCCGGAGTGGTCTCCTCGAGAACCCGATCTGCCAGCGGCAACAGGTGCGGATGGTGGGATCCGAGCGTGGTGCCGGCGTTGCCGCCGGCAGTCAGCGCACCGATCTCGAGCTCGCCGGATCGCAGACGTGGATGCCCGCACAGGAGTCGGAGGATCTCACCGCCCGCGTAGCCGCTCGCGCCGGCCACCGCGACCTTCACCTTGCTGGTTGAGCTTGTCGAAGCCATGCAATCATTATGCAGCAGCCTGCAAATCAATTCATAGACGGGGTGGAGTGGGTCGGCGGTCCGGCCCTCGTGTCAGCGGAGGCGGGCGCCCACTCGTTCGGCGGCGGCGTCGACCGCGGCCAGCTTCGCGGCGTTGGCCTCGTCCTCCGTGAGCGTGCGATCACTCGCGCGGAAGCGCAGCGAGAACGTCAGCGACTTGTTGCCGTCGCCGACCTGCTCGCCGGTGAAGACGTCGAACAGGGCAATGGCCTCGAGCAGCTCACCCGCGCCGCCGCGCAGCGCCGACCGGACGTCGGCGGCCGGCACGTCGGCCGCGACCACCACGTTGACGTCCTGCAGGACGGCCGGGAACACCGACACCGCCGGAGCGGGCAGCACCTCGCGGAGCGGCAGGGCGTCGATGTCGATCTCGACCGCGCAGGCACGCTTGGGCAGGTGGGCGCGTTCGAGCACCGCCGGATGGAGCTCGCCTGCGTAGCCGACCGTGCGTCCGTCGACGGTCAGTCGGGCACAGCGGCCGGGATGCCACGGCCGGTGATCGGCGGCGGAGAGTTCGACCTCCACTCCCGCAGCACGCGCGATGGTGCGAGCCGCCTCGAAGGCGTCGAGGTAGTCGGCGGCACGTCCCGGACCCCACGGCCCCGCGGGGTCGCGCAGGCCGGTCAGGACGACGCCGACGTGCAGCGGCTGATGCGGCAGCGAGGCGTCGAGCGCCTCGATGTCCTCATCGGTGGGGCGCTGCGTCACGTCGAGCGCGGGGACGGGCGCAACGTGGTCACCGGCGATGACGACCTGACCGATGGTGAACAGCGACAGATCGCGCTGACCACGGGCGATGTTGCGCGCGGCCATCTCGAGCAGGCCCGGCAACAGCGTCGAGTTGAGTTCGGGCCGGTCCGACTCGAGCGGGTTGAGGACCTTGACGGTGCGGCGGCGCTCGTCATCGGCGGGCAGGTCCCAGAGGTCGAAGACCCCGGCCGGCATGAACGGGTACGGCAGAACCTCGACATAACCGTCGAGGGCGAGGGTGCGTCCGACGCTGCGACGGCGCCGCTGCACCGGCGTGAGGCCGGTGCCACCCGGAGCGCGCGGCACGACGGCCGGGATGTCCTCGAGACCTTCGAGCCGCAGCACCTCTTCGACGAGGTCGGCACGCTGCTTGAGGTCGGGACGCCACGACGGCGGGACGACGTCGAGGGTGTCGGTGCCGGTGACCACGCAACCGACCTCGGTGAGGCGCGCGGCGGTGGTGCCCGCCGGGTAGCTGATACCCGCGACACGATCGGGCTCGTCGGCGGCGATGCTGATCGCCGACGGGAGCGGCGTCGCGACGCGCGCCTCGGACAGCGGCGACGAGATGGTGCCACCGGCGATCTCGACGATGAGCTGGGCGGCGCGATCGGAGGCGACCGCGGTGATCTCCGGGTCGACGATGCGCTCGAAGCGCTTGCTCGCCTCGGAGGTCAGCTTGTGGCGCTTGCCGGTGCGGAAGACGCGGACGGGGTCGAAGGTCGCCGACTCCAGCAGCACGGTGGTGGTCGAGTCGCCCACCTCGGTCGCGCCGCCGCCCATCACGCCCGCGAGGGCGATGGGTCCGGTCGCGTCGGCGATGACGACATCTTCGGGGTCGAGCACACGGTCGACCTCGTCGAGGGTGCGCAACTTCTCGCCCGGCTTCGCCGAGCGGACGGTGACGGTGCCGGTGATGCGGTCGGCGTCGAAAGCGTGCAGCGGCTGACCGAGTTCGATCATCACGTAGTTGGTGACGTCGACGATCGCCGAGATCGGTCGGATTCCGGCGACCAAGAGTCGCTTCTGCATCCACCACGGCGAGATCGCCTTCGGGTCGACGCCGGTGATCACGCGCGCGGTGTAGCGGGTGGCGCCGGAGCCGTCCTCGATGGCGACGGGCCACGGCGTGCCCTCCGCGGTGACGCCGGCTTCCACGACGCCCGGATCCACGAAGGGCACCTCGAAGCTGCTCGCCAGCTCGCGGCCGAGACCGCGGATCGAGAAGGCATATCCGCGGTCGGGGGTGACGTTGACGTCGATGGCGGCGTCGTCGAGTCCGAGGACCTCGCGGGCGTCGGCGCCGGGCTCGGCGGTTCCGGGGGCCAGCACCAGGATGCCGCTGTGGTCGTTGCCGATGCCCAGTTCCGAGACCGAGCAGATCATGCCGTCGGAGACGCGGCCGTAGGTCTTGCGCGAGGCGATCTCGAACGGGCCGGGCAGCACGGCACCGGGCAGTGCGGCGACGATCAGATCACCCACGGCGAAGTTCCGGGCGCCGCAGACGATGCCGCGCGGCTCGGCCTCACCGACCTCGACGGTGCAGAAGCGGATCGGCTTCTTGAACTCGGTGAGCTCCTCGATCGTCTCCACGCGACCGATCACCAGCGGTCCGGTGATCTCCGGGAACTTCTCGATGTCCTCGATCTCGAAACCGACGCGGACGAATCCCGCGTCGATCTCCTCGGTGGTCGCCGACCACTCCGGGTCGCCCGAGCGCAGGACCTCTGTGTACCAGGACTGTGGTGCACGCACTGTGTATCAACTACTTTCGTCGCGTCGTGGAAGTCTGAGGATGCGTGCCGGGCCGCTCAGGCGGCCGGACCGAACGGGAGGGTGAACCGGATGTCGCCCTCGACCATGTCGCGCATGTCGGAGATGTCGTTGCGGAACTGCAGGGTGCGTTCCAGGCCCATGCCGAAGGCGAAGCCGGAGTAGACGTCCGGGTCGATTCCGCTGGCGCGGAGCACGTTCGGGTTGACCATGCCGCAGCCGCCCCACTCGACCCAGCCGGGTCCGCCCTTCTTGGCGGGGAACCAGACGTCGACCTCGGCCGACGGTTCGGTGAACGGGAAGTACGACGCACGCATCCGCGTGGTGGTCTCCGGCCCGAACAGCGCACGGGCGAATGTCTCGAGGGTGCCGCGCAGGTTCGCCAGGGTCAGACCCTTGTCGACGGCGAGTCCCTCGATCTGGTGGAAGACCGGGGTGTGGGTGGCGTCGAGCTCGTCGGTGCGGAACGTGCGGCCGGGGCAGGCCACGTAGATCGGCAGGTCGCGGTTGAGCATGGAGCGCACCTGGACCGGCGAGGTGTGCGTGCGCAGCACCTGACGCGAGCCCTCGGGCGCGATGTAGAAGGTGTCCTGCATCGACCGTGCCGGGTGATCCGGCAGGAAGTTGAGAGCGTCGAAGTTGTGGTGTTCGGTCTCGACCTCGGGGCCCTCGGCGATCTCCCAGCCCATGCCGACGAAGACGTCGGCGACCTGCTCGGCGATCACGGTGATGGGATGGCGCGCGCCGACCGGGCGGCGGCCGCTGGGCAGGGTGACGTCGACCGACTCGGCGACGAGGACCGCCGCATCGCGTTCGGCTTCGAGGACCGCGGTCCGGAGTTCGAGCGACGCGGTGACCCGCCCGCGAACCTGGTTCACGAGCTTGCCGGCCGCCGAGCGCTCTTCCTTCGGCAGGCTGCCGAGTGCGCGTCGGGCCAGCGCGATCGGTGAGCGGTCGCCGAGGTGCGCGGACTTCGCCGCGGACAGCTGCTCGAGGTCGGCCGCCGCCTCGAAGGCCTCGATGGCCGACGCCGCGGCCGCCTCGAGGTCGTCGGGTCCGGGGAATACCGTTTCGTCGGCGGAAGTGGCCACGGTCGGCGAGCTCCTCATGCGTGGGTCGGTGGATGGACGCGTCCTCGTCACGCGCCAGGGCTGCTCGGGCGCGGAAAACCGGCTCGGGACGACCGTCAACGGCGGCGATGACTCTCATCGAGGGTAGTCGACCGCCGCGACGCACTGACCTGCAGGGAGGCGTCGTCTCCGGGAACCGCGTCTCCCCCGCCTCGCGCAGCGGGTCGAAGAGCGAGGACACGACCCGTCACCGCACATCCGATCCCGGAAATCAGCCACCCGATGCCGTCGCCGAGCAGGCCGTACCGCGACACCATCAGGACCGCGATGCCGAGGCACACCAGCGCGGCCAGCAGGGTCAGGTCCCGCGCGCGTCCCGCTCGCCGGGCGACGGGGCCGTCCCACCACGGCAGCGGCCGGTTCTCCAGCGGAGACAGCATCACGACGACGGGCACCATGAGCGCGAGGAGCAGCATCGTCTGGACGCCGACGACGATCGGGAACGACGCGGACTGCACGTCGGCACGGTCCAGGCCCGTCACCGCGCCCAGGACGATGACCGCGGCGAGCACCGGCAGGTGCCAGAGGTACAGCGTCATCGCGCCGCGATTGCCGAGGACGACCCACCACCAGACCCGCGGACGTCCGGCGATCGTCGCCAGTACCCGGCGGACGGCAACGGCACCTGCGCAGAGCACGATCGCGTGACCGGCGAGGAGCAGGCTGGGCGGACTCATGTTGGACAGCTGCTGCCCCGGCACGGTCACGAGCGAGATCTCGTACGGACCCCGGTGCACGAGCCCGGTGTCGAGGATCAGGGCACCGATGGACACGGCCGCGGCGGTCCCCGGACGCAGGATCTGCTTGGCGTAGGCGACTCCGAGCACGGCGGGGATCGTCCACACGGTGAGGAAGTTCAGATAGCCCAGCCACGACGGGCCGGCGTGGAGCCGGATGGCGTCGATGAGTGCCGTACTCCCCCAGCATGTTCCGAGCGCCAAGAACACGTGGAGAGGCGTGCGGATCCGCTGTAGCAGCGGGACGACGGCCAGCACGAGGAGATACGCACCGAGGAACCACAGCAGTTGAACGCCGAGTCGCGCGACTACGTCGGCCGCGGCGTCCAGGCCGGCGGTCGTCAGCCCGGCCAGCACCACCAGCACCACTCCCAGATACCAGCCGAGCGGTCGGAGAAGACGCTGGGTGCGGGTGAACAGCCAGTGCCCCGCGGCGGGAGGGTCGTCGGATGCCCGCGACATCCAGCCATGCGTCGACGCCGCGGCGCCTGCGAAGAAGAACAGCGGCAGCACCTGGAGCAGCCAGGTGGCCGGCTGCAGGATCGGTACCTCGCCGAGGGTGTTGCCGAGGCGGATCGCACCGTCGGAGGTGTCGACGGTCAGCATGATCGAGTGACCGACGACCACCACGAGCAACGAGCAGATGCGGATGAGGTCGACGACCCGGTCGCGGTCGCCGGTGAGCGCCGCCAGTTCGTGTGGCGTCGGCAGCCTTTCCGCCGGCTTTCCGGCGGTCGGTCGAGCGGAGGTCGTGAGCATTCATCGAGTCTCGCCAGGAGCGTCCCGCCGGGCCTGAGCAGAATTACTCGGTCGGGGGCGGCAATCCCCGCAGCACTCGCGTGTGGCACATGTCACGGGCCGCCGGAAAGCTCTCCGGTTGCCCACGCGCACGGGTAGAGACGAAGAGATGAAGCCCTCCAGCATCACCCAGTTGCGCGGCGACGGTATCCGGCTCGCCGCCGACATCTGGGAACCCTCCGGCCCGCCGACCGGCACCGCACTGCTGCTGCACGGAGGTGGACAGACCCGGCACTCGTGGCAGCGGACCGGTGCCCGCCTCGCCGAGCACGGCTGGCGCGCTCTGACCATCGACGCCCGCGGCCACGGCGACAGCGAATGGCCCGACGACGCCGACTACAGCAACGGTGCGCACGCCCGCGACCTGCGGCAGATCGTCGACGACCTGGGTGAACCGCCGGTACTGATCGGTGCCTCGATGGGCGGGCTGGCGTCCCTGCACGCTGCGGGTCACGACCCGTCCATCGCACGGGCGCTGGTCCTCGTCGACATCACGCCCACCGCCGAACCCGAGGGGATCGCCAAGATCACCGGCTTCATGCGCGACGGACTCACCGGCTTCGACAGTCTCCAGGACGCCCTCGACGCCGTCGTCGCCTACAACCCGCACCGGAGTCGCCCGCCCCGGATCGAGGGGCTCCGCAAGAACCTCCGCGAGCGCGACGGCCGCTGGTACTGGCATTGGGACCCGCGAATGCTCGCGCCGCGCGACCACATGGAGCGGACGGCCGCCGAACGCGAGGAACGTGCACGGGAGGCCGCTCGGGCGGTGCGGGTGCCGACCCTGCTCATCCGGGGCAAACAGTCCGACGTTGTCAGCGACGAGGGCGCACGGGAACTCCTCGAACTGATCCCCGGTGCCCGCTACATCGACGTCACCGGCGCCGGCCACATGGTCAGCGGTGATGACAACGACGTCCTGAGTAGCGGTCTGATCGATTTCCTCGACGATCTCGTGAGCACCGAATCCCGCTGAAACGCAACGGTCCCGGCACGCGAAGCGCCGGGACCGTCGACGTGAGAACTACTTGCCGAAGCCGGCGCGCTTGAGCGCGTCGGCCATCGCACCGCTCGGCGCCGGCCGGCGGTCGTTGCGGTTGTTGCCGCCGCCGCGGTTGCCCTGGTTGCCGCGACCGCCCTGGCCGCCCTGGCCGCCACGCTGATCGTTGCGGCGTCCCTGGCCTCCGCCCCCACCGCGGTTGCCGCGCTCGTTGTCGCTGCGCGGCGCACGAGTGCCGCCCTTGCCGCCGGAGTTGCCGGTCCCCGGCTCGTCGTCGAGGCGAAGCGACAGTCCGATCCGCTTGCGTTCGACGTCGACGTCCATGACCTTCACCTTCACGATGTCGCCGGACTTCACGACCTCGTGCGGGTCGGACACGAAGCGGTGGGCCATCGCCGACACATGGACCAGGCCGTCCTGGTGGACGCCCACGTCGACGAAGGCGCCGAAGGCCGCCACGTTGGTGACCTGACCTTCCAGCACCATGCCGGGCGTGAGGTCGGAGACTTTCTCGATCCCGGCGGCGAAGGTCGCCGTCTTGAACTCGGGGCGCGGGTCGCGACCCGGCTTGTCGAGCTCGGCGATGATGTCGATGACGGTCGGACGACCGAAGGTCTCGTCGACGAAGTCGTCGGGACGCAGCTTGGTGAGGGTGGCGGTGTCACCGATCAGCGAGCGGACGTCGGCGCCGACCTTGTCGAGAATGCGGGTGACGACCGGGTAGGCCTCCGGGTGCACGCTGGACGCGTCGAGCGGGTTGTCGCCGTCGGTGATCCGGAGGAAGCCGGCACACTGCTCGAACGCCTTGGGCCCGAGGCGCGGCACATCGGTGATCTGCTTGCGGCTGCGGAAGGCCCCGTTCGAGTCACGGTGCGCGACAATGGATTCCGCAAGTCCGGCGGTGATGCCGGAGACGCGGGAAAGCAGCGGCACCGATGCGGTGTTCACGTCCACACCCACCGCGTTCACCGCATCCTCGACCACGGCGCCGAGCGACCGGGCGAGCAGCGTCTCGGAGACGTCGTGCTGGTACTGGCCGACGCCGATCGACTTGGGATCGATCTTCACCAGTTCCGCGAGCGGGTCCTGCAGGCGGCGGGCGATCGACACGGCGCCACGGATCGACACGTCGAGGTCGGGCAGTTCCTTCGAGGCGTACGCCGACGCCGAGTACACCGATGCCCCGGCCTCCGAGACCACGACGCTCGTCGGCGGCTTCTTACCGGAGTCCTTGATCGCGGCGATCAGTTCGCCGGCCAGGGCGTCGGTCTCCCGCGACGCGGTGCCGTTGCCGATCGCGATCAGATCGACGCCGTGCTTCTGGACGAGCGCACCCAGCACCGCCAGCGCACCGGCCTTGTCGCGACGCGGCTCGTGCGGATAGATGGTGGCCGTGTCGACGACCTTGCCGGTCTCGTTGACCACGGCCACCTTCACGCCGGTCCGCAGGCCGGGGTCGAGGCCCATCGTGGTGCGGGCGCCGGCCGGGGCGGCCAGGAGCAGGTCCTTGAGGTTGGTGGCGAAGACGGCCACCGCGTCGGCCTCGGCGGCCTGGCGCAGACGCATCCGGACGTCGAGCGAGAGTCCGACGAACAGCTTGGTGCGCCACGCCCAGCGGACGGTGTCGGCGAGCCAGCGGTCGGCGGGACGGCCCTGATCGGAGATCCCGAACCGGGCAGCGATGCGCTGCTCGTAGGGACCGGGTCCGGCCGGACGATCGGCCGCCTCGGGATCGGCGTCGAGGGTGACCGAGAGGATCTCCTCGCGTTCTCCGCGAAGCACCGCGAGCACCCGGTGCGACGGGATCGAGGTGAAGGGTTCGGAGAAGTCGAAGTAGTCGGCGAACTTGGCGCCGGCCGCCTCCTTGCCCTCGCGGACGGCAGTCCGCAGCACGCCGGTCTGCCACATCAGTTCACGCAGTTCACCGACCAGGTCGGCATCCTCGGCGAACCGCTCGACGGCGATCGCGCGGGCGCCGTCGAGCTGTTCGGCGGTGAAGGTCGACGGATCGGTGGTCGGATCCGACAGCAGCGCGTCGGCCACCGGCTCGTGCCCGGCCTCGCGGGCGATCTGGGCCTTGGTGCGGCGCTTGGGCTTGTACGGCAGGTAGATGTCCTCGAGGCGGGCCTTGGTGTCGGCCGCGAGGATTCGTGCGTCGAGTTCGGCGTCGAGCTTGCCCTGTGCGGCGATCGACTCGCGGACCGACTGACGCCGGGCCTCGAGGTCGCGCAGGTATCCGAGACGCTCGTCGAGGGTGCGCAGTTGGGTGTCGTCGAGACCGCCGGTCACCTCTTTGCGGTACCGGGCGACGAACGGGACGGTCGACCCGCCGTCGAGTAGTTCGATCGCGGCCCGGACCTGTCCGACGCCGACGCCGAGTTCGGTGGCGATCGCCGACGCGATGCGGGCGTTCACGACCGCGGGGTCGGGGGTGGGCACCGTCTGCGGGGTCGCGGCATCCGATGGGGCGGGGACTGCGGGAGCGGACTCGGGCTGGGGCACGGACGCGGGTGACACGGTTTCTGACACGATCGCCGACCCTACCGGCCGCCTCGGACAGCTGTCAGCCGCGACCCACCGCATTGTGGACACGCGCACTCTCGTACAGACAGATCGCTGCCGCGGCGGCGACGTTGAGACTCTCCGCGCGACCGCGGATGGGGATGGACACCCGGTGGTCGGCGGCCGCCTGGATGTCGGCGGACAGGCCGTGGGCCTCGTTACCGAAGAGCCAGCCGACCCGGCCGGACAACACCTCGGCGGCGTGATCGAGGTTCACCTCGCCGTCGGCGGCCGTCGCGAGCAGCGAGATGCCGGCGCCGGCGATGGCGTCGAGACCCTCGGTCAGGGCGCGCTGACGCACCACCGGCACGGTGAACACGCTCCCGGCGCTCGCGCGGACGCACTTGCCGTTGTGGGGATCGACGGCGTCACCGAGCAGCACGACCGCATCGGCGCCCATCGCGTCGGCGCATCGGATGAGGGTTCCGGCGTTGCCGGGTTCCCGCGGTTCGACGGCGATCGCGAGGAGCCGCGGCTCGTCGGCGAGGACGGCCTCGAGCGGCACGTCGAGGAGCGGGCAGACAGCGAAGATCCCGGGCGGGGTCGAGGTCTCCGCGAGCTTCGACGCCGCACGGGCGGAGATCACGAGAACCGGGACGCCGGCCGCCTCGGCGGCGGCGGTGATCCCCTGATGCCGGAGCTGGTCCTCGTCGGCGACCAGCACCACCTCGGCGCGGTCGACCGCGAGAGCCGAGGACACCGAGTTGGCCCCCTCGGCGAGGAAACGCCCCTGCTCACGCCGCTCGGCAGCGCGATGGAGCTTCGCATACGACACGACCCGCGAGGATCGCTCGGACAGGATCTCCGTCATCGGATCATCCCTCGGGCGACTCGCGGGTCGTGTGTGGTGTGGCGCAATCAGGCAGCCGGGGCGTTGACGTCGGCCGGCAGGGCCTTGCGGGCGACCTCGACCAGGCCGGTGAAGGCCTCGGGATCGGTCACCGCGATGTCGGCGAGCACCTTGCGGTCGACCTCGACACCAGCGGCCTTGAGGCCCTGGATGAAGCGGTTGTAGGTGATGTCGTTGGCGCGGGCCGCAGCGTTGATACGCGCGATCCACAGCTTCCGGAACTCACCCTTGCGGGCGCGACGGTCCCGGTAGGCATAGGTCATCGAGTGGAGCTGCTGCTCCTTGGCCTTGCGGTAGAGGCGCGACCGCTGGCCGCGGTAGCCCTTCGAGGCCTCGAGGGTGGACCGACGCTTCTTCTGGGCGTTCACTGCCCTTTTCACGCGTGCCATGTGTTAAATCCTTTTGCTTGTCAGAGGTCAGGGTTCGCGCGCGTCAGATGTTCAGCAGGCGCTTGATGCGAGGGGCGTCGTTCTCGCTGACGACGGTGGTGCCGTCGAGACGACGGGTGCGCTTGGAGGGCTTGTGCTCCAGCAGGTGGCGGCGGTTGGCCTTCTGACGGACGATCTTGCCGCTGCCGGTCACCTTGAATCGCTTCGCGGTGCCCTTGTGGGTCTTGCTCTTAGGCATGTCTTTCCTTCTGTCGGGCGAACTCCGGCAGCCGAACCTGATCAGGTCCGGCTGGCATCCGGGTTCACGTCTCGTGATCTCGGCCGGGACGGGGCCTTCGCCTGCGTCCGGCCGAACGGCTCAGCTCTCGTCCGGCGCGTTCTTCGGGCCGCCGGAACGTTCGCGGCTCTCTTGCGCCTTCTGGCGGGTCTTCGCGCCCTTGTGCGGGGCGAGGACCATCGTCATATTGCGACCGTCCTGCTTGGCCGAGGTCTCGACGAAGCCGTAGTCGGCGACATCGTTGCCCAGGCGCTGCAACAGGCGGTAGCCGAGCTCAGGACGGGACTGCTCGCGGCCGCGGAACATGATGGTCACCTTCACCTTTGACCCCGCCTCGAGGAACCGGACGACGTGACCCTTCTTGGTCTCGTAGTCGTGGTCGTCGATCTTGGGTCGGAGCTTCTGCTCCTTGATGACGGTCATCTGCTGATTGCGACGCGATTCGCGCTGCTTCTGGGCCGCTTCGTACTTGAACTTGCCGTAGTCCATGATCTTGCATACCGGCGGACGGGCGTCGGGAGCCACCTCGACGAGGTCGAGGTCGGCTTCATAAGCCAAGCGAAGCGCATCTTCAACACGCACGATGCCCACCTGCTCCGAGTTGGGTCCGACGAGTCGGACCTCAGGGACGCGGATGCGCTCGTTGATGCGGGTCTCAGTGCTGATGGGGCCTCCTAGTTCAATCCTGCAGTGGTAACCGTCGCGTCGTGGCGAGGGTCGTGTGCAGGAGAACAGCGCAAACCTCAGCAAACGAGCCCCGGGACAGTTGTCCGCGGGGCTCCGATACCGACCGATTCTCCTACTGCGCCCAAGGGCACAGCGCGGCCGATGTCGCCGGTCGCATCGACGAGGATGCGATCTGCGACGATCGGCGTGAACCGGACCGTACAACTGCGGTGATCTCGCGGGGCGAGCACTGCGTCGAACGGTGGGAGCGGAACTCCACTTACGACCCCGGCGCATACCAGGGCGGTCGTGCTATGGGAGTCTAACAGCCATGGCCGAGAACCCCAATTCGTCACCAGCACCGACACCCCAGGAGGGTGCGACGGGTAGTGGCGCCGACATCGATGATGCGGCACGCACTGACCGCGACAACGTCCGTGACCTGGGAGATATTCCGGCCATCGAGGTCATCACCCGTTCCGTCGTGATGCTCATGAGTGCCGCCGCCGAGAAGCTCGGCCTGGCCGAGGGCACCTCCGAAGACCGGATCGACCTGCCCGAGGCCCGGACCCTCATCACCGCGCTGGCCGGTCTTGTCGACGCGTCGAAGGCTGACCTGGGCATCCACGCCGCACCCATCCGCGACGGCCTCAAGGGCCTGCAGCTCGCCTTCCGCGAGGCCAGCGCCTACCCCGACGAGCCCGGCGAGGGTCCCGGCGAGAAGTACACCGGTCCGGTCCGCGCCCCGAAGAAGTAGGACCGCGGCCCCGCGCCGCTCTACCCTGGTCACATGACGAATCCCGGAGAATCCGACCCGACGAGCACAGCGTCGGAAAGCGCCTCGTCGGACGACACCATCGACGCCGAGATCGTGTACACCGGGCCGGTGCCGGGAACCCTGCCCGATCCCGACTACACCGACAGCGGTGTCCCGACCTTCGACTTCGTCCGCGACAAGATCGAGAACCGCATCACCACCGCGATCGGCTCCCAGGAGCTCGCCGAGGCGAGTGCCGAGGGGCAGAGCGTCGACGAGATGATGCGCAAGCGCGACGAGGCCGCGAAGAAGCGCCTCGAGGAGATCCGGAAATCGATGGGCAAGTAGGAGTACACCCACTCCCCGACATCGCACATCGCCACCTCCGCCCAGATGCGCTACCTGTAAGTAGCTCCGCTGCAACGGAAGTGGCGATTCTCGTCAGGACGTGGCAGCGCCGGCCTCGTTGCTCAACAGCTCCCGGCACAGCAGGTCGACAACCCATTGCTCGATCCGCTCCGAGTTCCACCCCCTGTTCGCGAGGTGTGTCCAGGTCTCGTGACCGAACGCGAGCGAACACACGTCGCACGCCGTGTCGACGTCGATGCCCCCGCGGAGGGTTCCGGCCGGCCAACCCGTGAAGTTCCGACGGCGCCCGTCATCGCCGCGACCCTCGCCGTCGCGGTAAGCGGTGGCGAGCACGTCGTTGGTGAGACTGCCCTCGTAGAGCAGCGCGACGATGTCGCCCGGACCGTCGAACATGCGTCGCCGATGACGGACCATGGCCCCGATCTGCTGCCGCGGCGACACACCGGGCGCCTGCAACTCCGCCACCAGCTGCGGCACGTCGGCCTCCTCGTCGACGAGATCGACGAGCGCGGTCGCGAGACCGGCCTTGTTGCCGAAGACCGCATAGACGGTCGGCTCGGCGACCCCCGCGGCTTTCGCGACCTCCTTGAGAGTGGTCTTGCTCCAACCCTTTTCGGCGAACAGTCGACGAGCCTCGGCCGCGAGTCGCGCACGGGTCTCACGCGCCTGGGCCTCACGACGCGGCGACGAGTATGTGCGTTTCCCTTGTCCCATCGGTGCGACCTCCCCTATATTCAGTGAGTCAGACTCAATCAACCGTGTACGACTCACCCAATCTAGGACCACTGATGAAGAATTCCAAACTCTCCGGATATGGGCTCGCACTCGGCGGATTGCTCGTCTGCGTCGGCGGGGCCTCACATCCGCACGGCCCGATGGACTCTCCCGAGAGTCATGTCATCGGAATGCTGGAAGACCCGACCTGGGTGCCGACCCACACGATCGCCCTGGTCGGAACCGCGATCATCGCGGCGTCGCTGATTGCCCTGGCACGTTCGGGCGTCCGACCGGCGAAGGTCACCCCGTATCTCGTGGTGGCGGCGGTCGGGGCGGCGCTCGCGACCATCGAGTACGTCCCGCACATCGCCGCGAAGCTCGAACTGGACGCCCTGAGAGCCGGCGAGGCGGCGCCCATCACGCGCACCCACGAGGTCCTGGCGGTGTACTCGGGGCCCGTCTTCGGATTCGGATCGGCACTGCTGGCACTCGTGGTCGCGATCACCGCCACCCGACGTCGGTCGCTGTGGGCGCTCGTCGCTATCCCGGGCATCGTCGGCGGGATCGCGGGCGGCCTCGCGGTACCCCTGCTCCTCGTGACCCGGGATGTCCAGATGACGCTCCTGTTCCCCGGCGTCGCGGGCGTCGCGGTCTTCTACATCCTGCTGGGCATCGGCGTGGCGAGGGGCGCGGTGCTCAGCACACCCGAACCCGACGACGCGCGGACCGAGGATCTCCCCGCCCCCAACCGGCCCGCCCGTACCCGCGCCTGCCTGACCCGAACGCAGAATCGCCACCTCCGAGCAGCCTCGCCAACTGTAAATGGCGCTGCCGCACCGGAAGTGGCGACTCTGCGTGAATTCGATCAGCCCGCCGAGGCGACCGTCTCGTCGACCTCGAGGATCTCGGACAGGAACTTGCCGGTGTGGCTTCCGGGCGCGACCGCGATGTCCTCGGGTGTGCCCTCGGCGACGACCGTGCCGCCGCCGCTGCCGCCCTCGGGTCCCATGTCGATGACCCAGTCGGCCGTCTTGATGACGTCGAGGTTGTGCTCGATGGTGATGACCGTGTTGCCCTTGTCGACGAGACCGTTGATCACCGCGAGGAGCTTCTTGATGTCCTCGAAGTGCAGGCCGGTGGTCGGTTCGTCGAGGATGTAGACGGTGCGGCCCATCGAGCGCTTCTGCAGCTCGGCAGCCAGCTTCACGCGCTGCGCCTCACCTCCCGACAGCGTCGGTGCCGGCTGTCCGAGGCGGACATATCCGAGGCCGACATCGTCGAGGGTCTTGAGGTAGCGGTGGATCGAGGTGACCGGCTCGAAGAAGTCCGCGGCCTCCTCGATGGGCATGTCGAGGACCTCGGCGATCGTCTTGCCCTTGTAGTGGACCTCGAGGGTCTCGCGGTTGTAGCGGGCACCGTGGCACACCTCGCACGGTACGTAGACGTCCGGCAGGAAGTTCATCTCGATCTTGATCGTGCCCTCGCCGGCGCAGGCCTCACAGCGGCCACCCTTGACGTTGAACGAGAACCGGCCCGGCTGGTAGCCGCGAACCTTGGCCTCGGTCGTGGCCGCAAAGAGGGTGCGGATCTTGTCGAAGACGCCGGTGTAGGTCGCCGGGTTGGAGCGCGGGGTGCGTCCGATCGGCGACTGGTCGACCTGCACGAGCTTGTCGAGGTTGTCGAGTCCCTTGATCCGCGTGTGGCGGCCGGGCACCTGACGCGCGCCGTTGAGCTTGTTGGCGAGCACGGTCGCGAGGATGTCGTTGACCAGCGTCGACTTGCCGGAACCTGACACACCGGTCACTGCCGTCATCACGCCGAGCGGGAACGACACCTCGATCCCGCGCAGGTTGTGCTCACGCGCACCGACGACGGTCAGCTGACGCTTGCGGTCGATCGGCCGGCGGATCTCCGGGATCGGCAGCGAGTCCCGGCCGGACAGGTACGCACCGGTCAGCGACTTCCGGTTCTTCAGCAGATCCTTGTAGCTGCCGCTGTGCACGACGTGACCGCCGTGTTCACCGGCCCGTGGACCGATGTCGACGATCCAGTCGGCGGACCGGATGGTGTCCTCGTCGTGCTCGACGACGATCAGCGTGTTGCCCAGGTCGCGGAGTCGGGTGAGGGTCTCGATCAGTCGACGGTTGTCGCGCTGGTGCAGACCGATCGACGGCTCGTCGAGGACGTAGAGGACGCCTGCGAGTCCGGAACCGATCTGCGTCGCGAGGCGGATGCGCTGGGCCTCACCACCCGACAGCGACCCGGCCGCACGCGACAGCGACAGGTACTCCAGGCCGACGTCGAGCAGGAATCGGATACGTGCCTGGACCTCTTTGAGCACCCGGCCGGCGATCGCGGCCTGACGCTCGTCGAGGTGGAGGTTGTCGAGGAAGTCCGCGCAGTCGGCCACCGAGAGCGCACAGACCTCGGCGATCGACTTCGGGCCGTACTCGGGATGGTCGAGGGTGACCGCGAGGATCTCCGGACGCAGGCGCGCGCCCTGGCAGGCGGGGCACGGGACGTCACGCATATACCCCTCGTAGCGTTCCTTCATCTGCTCGGACTCGGTCTGGTCCATCCGCCGGGCGAGGAACGACATGACGCCCTCGAACTCGGTGTAGTACGAGCGGGTGCGTCCGTAGCGGTTGCGGAACTTCACATGCACCTGGTGGTCGCTGCCGTTGAGCAACGCGCGACGCGCCTTGACCGGCAGCTTCTTCCACGGGGTGTCGACGTCGAAGCCCATCTGGTCGGCCAGGCCGGACATCAGGCGCAGGAAGTAGTCGGCGTTGTGTCCGGTCGACCACGGCGCGATCGCACCCTCGGAGAGGGTCATCTCGGGGTCGGGCACGACGAGTTCCTCGTCGACCTCCTTGCGCACACCGAGGCCGTCGCATTCGGGGCAGGCACCGTACGGCGAGTTGAACGAGAACGAACGCGGCTCGAGGTCGTCGATGGCGATCGGGTGGGCGTTGGGGCACGCCATCTTCTCGGAGAACCGGCGCTCGCGGTTCGGGTCGTCCTCCTCGAGGTCGACGAAGTCGAGCACGATGATGCCGTCGGCGAGACGCAGACCGGTCTCGACCGAATCGGTGAGGCGCTGCTTGGCACTGGCCTTCACGACGAGGCGGTCGACGACGACCTCGATGTCGTGCTTCTCCTGCTTCTTCAGCTTCGGCGGATCGGTCAGCTGGTGGACGACGCCGTCGATCCGGGCACGGGAGAAGCCCTGCGTCTGGAGTTCGGCGAACAGGTCGACGAACTCGCCCTTGCGGGTGCGGACCACCGGGGCGAGGACCTGGAACCGGGTGCCCTCCTCCATGGCGAGGACCTGGTCGACGATCTGCTGCGGCGTCTGCTTGGCGATCGCCTCGCCACAGATCGGACAGTGCGCCTTACCCGCGCGGGCGTAGAGCAGACGGAGGTAGTCGTAGACCTCGGTGATGGTGCCGACCGTCGACCGCGGGTTGCGGTTGGTCGACTTCTGGTCGATGGACACTGCCGGCGAAAGACCTTCGATGAAGTCGACGTCGGGCTTGTCCATCTGACCGAGGAACTGCCGGGCGTACGCCGAGAGCGACTCGACGTAGCGACGCTGGCCCTCGGCGAAGATCGTGTCGAAGGCGAGGGACGACTTGCCCGATCCCGACAACCCGGTGAACACGATGAGGCTGTCCCGAGGGAGGTCGACATCGATGCCCCGCAGGTTGTGTTCGCGGGCACCTCGGACGATCAGACGATCAACCACTGCAGTCCTAACATTCTTCTCGAGTCAGAGTCTTCTCAAACTCACCGGGGCGCACGGGTGGCGCATGGGCACCGTAACGACAGGCACCGACAATTGTGTTCCGTGAGCGTCGGCCCGGATGGGATTCGAGGCCCGAGCGCCGGACGATCGGTCTCGCCATCCGCACATACACCATCGGACCGATGTTCCACGATACCCGCGCCCCGTCCACGCCCGACCGTCGCGAGCGTCACACACCGGCCGAGCGGTGTCATAGCCTTGTCGCATGACCTCATCGACACCGATCAGCGACTCCTACACCGGCGATCTCTCCGAGTCGAAGACCCCGCAGCGACGCACCCTCGACTCGGCCACCATCGTCAAGCTGTCCGTCGGATCGATGGACAACAATGTGTACGTGGTGACCTCGAAGGCCACCGGCGACCAGCTGATCATCGACGCCGCCAACGACGCGGACACGATCATCGCCACTCTCGACGCCATCGGCGGGAAGCCCGCACTGATCTTCACGACGCACCAGCACTTCGACCATGTGCAGGCACTGGCCGCGGTGAGCGAACACACCGGCGTCCCCACCGCGGCCGGCCGATTCGACGCCCCCGAGTTGCCGGTCACCCCCGACCGTCTCGTCGACGACGGTGACGTGATCGAGGTGGGCGACCTCCGGTTCGAGGCGATCCACCTCGTCGGCCACACCCCGGGTTCCATCGCCCTCGCCCTGACCGACGGCGACACCGTTCACCTGTTCACCGGCGACTGCCTGTTCCCCGGTGGCATCGGCAAGACCTGGAAGTCCGAGGACTTCGAGACCCTCATCGAAGACGTCTCCACCAAGGTGTTCGACCGCTTCGGCGACTCGACGGTCGTCTATCCCGGACACGGCAAGGACACCACCTTGGGCGCCGAGCGTCCGTCGCTGCAGGAGTGGCGCGAACGCGGCTGGTGACGTCCCGCAACCCCACCTCTTTTCCGTAGACGCACCACCTGACGACAGGGCGGGTTTACGGAAGAGTGGCGGGTTTGCTTCAGGTTTGGGCGTGGGCCTCTGCGGATACCTGACATCCGAAACGCTCTACCGATCGTGACCTCGGCAGTCCCGAAGTTCCCGAACGGATCACGAAGAGTCGATTCACCTGCATGTATCCGGAGGGCGGGTAGCGTTGATCAGGCCACAAATGCGCTGTATCCCGACGGATCTCGAACCGCACTCGATCGAAGAAGGTTGTGACCGATGATTCTCCGCCGTATCGCCCGCCCGCTCCTTGCGTCTGCGTTCGTCGCCAGTGGCGTCGACGCCATTCGGAGCCCGAAACCGATCGCGCAGTCCGCGGCGCCGCTCGTCGACAAGGCGCGCACCGCACTGCCGCCGGAGGTCGCAGACAAGGTCCCGGAGAACACCGAGACCTTGGTGCAGATCAACGCCGCGGCACAGATCGGTGGCGGCATCCTGCTGGCGACCGGCAAATTCCCGCGCCTCGCCTCGGTCGTGCTGGCCGGAACCCTGATCCCGACGACGGCCGCCGGCACGGACTTCTGGAACGAGGCCGACCCGGTCCGCAAGGAAGCCCAGCGCGACGCGTTCATCAGGAACATCGGTCTCCTCGGCGGCGTTCTGCTGGCCGCGGTGGACACCGAGGGCAAGCCGTCGCTCGCGTGGCGTGGCAAGCAGAAGGCCAGTGCCGTCGCCGCGGCACTCCCGATCGGCGCCGCCGCCGGCCACTCCACCTGGGACACCCTCGTCGAGCGCGGCCATGAGGGCGCCGAGATCGTCGGCGAGCGGTCAGCTGAAGCCGGTGACCTTCTGAGCAAGGGTGCACACGTCCTGTCGGAGCGTTCCGCGGAGTGGACGGCCGAGGCCGCCGCCAAGTTCCGCGAGCACGCTCCTGAACTGGCCGAGTCCGCGCAGAAGCGGTCGCTCGAGATCGCGGAGCGGGCCGCCGACACCGCGGCCGAGGTCGCCGACCGTCTGCGCGATCGTGCACCTGTGCTCGCCGACGCTGCCCTGGTCCGCTCGTCGACCCTGGCCGACGCCGCACTCGATCGATCGTCGGAACTGGCCGAGACCGCCCGCAAGCGGGGACCGAAGCTGGCCAAGCAGGCGCAGAAGCGCGCGAAGAAGGCCAAGAAGCAGGCGGCGAAGAACGCTCCGAAGTTCGCCGACGTGGCCCGCGACCGTTCGGCCGAGTTCGCCGACATTGCACGGGACCGCTCGGCCGAATTCGCCGAACTCGCGCGCGCCCGGTCGGCCGAGCTCGCCGAGTCCGCCCGCCATCTCGCGGCCGCTGCCGAGGAGACCGCGGCGTACACCGCAGACGAGGGCCGCAAGCGCTGGCGCAAGGCGCGCGGCTGACCGTCCTGCCCGGTAGCCGGATGCGAGTACGACGCTGAGCACCACCGACCACCACACGGACGCGGCACACCCACCAGAGAACTATCCCTGGGTGTCCGCGTCCGTTGTGGTCGAGCGGGACCCGCCGACTGCTCCCCCAGCCGGTACGCGTCTGGTGGTCGCGGTCGGCTCGAACGCGGCGCCGAGCGTGTTGCGCCGCAAGCTCGGTCACCTCGACCCCGCCGGCGTCCTGCATCTGACGCCGGTGCGGGTCGCCAACATCACAGTCGGCCATTCCGCACACGTCGCGGCACGTGGATACGTGCCCGCGGCACCCGTTCACACAGGTCACGGCTCGTTGGAGGCGGTGGCCGCCTGGCTCTCACCCCGGCAGACCGAGGCGCTGGATCTCACCGAACCCAACTACGATCGACGGACAGTGAACACGCACGACCATCCCCTCATTCTCGGTGAACCTCGGCTGCCCGCCGACGGTCCCGCCTCTCCGGACGAGTTCGACATCTACGTGTCGCGTCACGGAGTCCTGGCCGACCCCTCGGCCGGGACGCCATTGCCGTTCGGCAGCCAGGCGGGTGTCTTCGGGTGGCTGGCGCGACATCTCGGCGACCCCGATCTACACGGCTCGGCGGCCGAGGTCTGCGCTCGCCTGGCGATCGCGGATCACGCGACCCGGGTCACTGGACTGATCAGAGCTGCCGGACTGTCACGGTCGGCGTGGCCCGTCAATGCGCGAGGAGTTGTGGCGTGACCGCACTGTCCCCCGACACCGACCCTCGGATCAGCGAGGAACAGGAACATCTCGACCGCGTCTACGGCCGTCTCGACCGGATGCGCCGGACCACGCAGCGTCGCCTGTCCTCGACCCTCAGCGAGCGCGGCGAAACCCCGCAGGCGCTCTCGGAGCGCGAGTCCTACGAGCGGATGTACAACGAGGACCTCGCGAAATTCGATGCCGCCGAACACAATCTGTACTTCGGGCGCCTCGACCTCGACGACGGCGAGATCCGGCGGATCGGCCGTATCGGTGTGCTCGACGACGGCCTGGGCGACGACGGTACTCACGACCACACCGCGACCGACGCGACGCTGCTGCTCGACTGGCGCGCACCACTCGCACGTCCCTTCTACCTGGCCACGCCGGCTGCCCCCGAGGATGTCGCCCGCCGTCGCCACATCCGCACCCGCAGCCGCAAGGTCCGCGGGGTCAGCGACGAATCGCTGACCGCAGGCGACGCCCTGCTCGACGACTTCGGTCACGGCGACGTCGTCAACGAATCCGCTCTCGTCGCCGCCCTCAACGCGGCGCGTACCGGCGAGATGACCGACATCGTCGAGACCATCCAGCGGGAGCAGGACCTCATCATCCGGTCGACGCACCGAGGCGTGACGGTCATCCAGGGCGGGCCGGGAACCGGCAAGACGGCCGTGGCGCTGCACCGCGCCGCGTACCTGCTCTACACGCATCGTGAGATCCTCTCGCGCAGCGGCATTCTCATCATCGGACCGAACGACGACTTCCTCAGCTACATCGGTCAGGTCTTGCCGTCCCTCGGCGAGTCCGGTGTCCTGCTCTCGACGATCGGCGACCTGTTCCCCGGTGTCCGGGCCCGTAGCGAGGACGCGCGGGTCACCACCGGCGTCAAGGGCGGCCTCCGGATGGTCGACGTCCTCAAACGTGCGGTGCGGGCCAAGCAGTCGTTGCCGTCCCGGCCGGAGCCGGTGGATTTCGACAGCTACCGGGTCGAGATCGACTCCGAACTGGTCAAGGCAGCACGGGCCAAGGCCCGTTCGACACGTCGCGCGCACAACCAGTCCCAGAACGCCTTCCTCAAGGCCGGTCTCGCCGAGCTCGCCCGACGTCATGCCTCGACCATCGGTTCCAGCCTGCTCGACGGTTCGCAGCTCCTGAGCCCCGCCGACATCGCCGACATCCGCGACGAGATGAGCCACGATCCCGACATCCGTGCGGCGCTGCTGAAGTTCTGGCCCACGCTGACGCCGCAGGACATGCTGCGCGAGTTGCTCACCGACGAACGGGCGATCCGTAAGACCACACCCGGTTGGTCCGACGCCGACCGTGCGGCGCTGCTGCGGGAACCGCGCACCTACTCGACCACCGGGGACGACTTCTCCCCCGCCGACGTGCCGCTCCTCGACGAGCTGGCCGAACTCATCGGCTACGGCACCGACGACGCCGAACGTGCCGAACGCGCACGCTGGCGTCGCCAGCTCGCCGAGGCGCAGGATGCGCTCGACATCTTGACGGGTTCGGCCCCACAGGATCTCGAGGACGAGCTCGATCCCGAGATCCTGATGGCCTACGACCTGATCGACGCCGAACAGCTGGCGTCGCGTCAGACCGAGACCCGCCGCGCCACCACCGCCGAACGCGCCTACGGCGACCGCACCTGGACCTTCGGGCACGTGATCGTCGACGAGGCCCAGGAACTCTCGCCGATGGCGTGGCGAATGGTGATGCGCCGCATCCCGAACCGGTGGATGACCATCATCGGCGACACCGCGCAGACCTCAGACGAGGCGGGCACCCGGTCGTGGGGTGAGGTGCTCGAGACGTACGTCGCCAAGCGCTGGCAGTTCAAGGAACTGTCGGTGAACTACCGCACGCCCAGCGAGATCATGACGTACGCCGCTCGTGTTCTCGACGAGATCGGCAACGGGGAGACCGCGCCGACGTCGTTGCGCAGCAACGGTATCGAACCGGTGGCGATCGCGGTGGGCGACACCGGTGACGCGGAGGGCATCTCGGCCGGCGTCCTCCGCGCCGTCGACCTCGCCGAACCCCAGGGACTCACGGCCGTCGTGGTCCCGGACACGCTGGTCGATGCGGTGAACGCCGCTCTGGACCCGGACGCATTCGACGCGAAGGGCGTCGATGCCCCGAAGGTCTACACGGTCCGCACCTGCAAGGGTCTGGAGTTCGACACCACGATCGTGGTCGAACCGGCCGCGATCATCGCCCAGTCACCGCGCGGTCTCAGCGACCTGTACGTCGCGTTGACCCGTGCCACCCAGCGACTCGTCATCGTGCACGACGAGGCGCTGCCTGCGGTGCTCGCGGACCTTCCGGCCGTCACCGACGCCGCGACTCCAAGTCGCTGAGCGCCGCGTCGATCCGCGGCCCGAACTCCGACAGCGCATCGCTGCCGACGATGCCGAGATGGTCGGTGTCGATGTCGATCCGGGTGATGCCACCGCCCAGGTAGGGCGCCCAGCGGCGCGGGCCCGCATCCGCCGATTCCTCGGTGACGCTGTCGGCGGCGACGATGAGCATGGTGTCGCCGTCGTACGGCCGCGGCCGGTGCGAGATGGTGCGTTCGGCAGAACTCGTCATACGCTTCAGCATCCGATCGAACGACTCCGCATCGAGCAACCCGAGTCCGGTGACCTTGTCCCGGACCGCGGCGGCGATCGCTTCCGGCGCAACCGATCCCGGATCGTCGGGGTCGACGAGCTCATCGACGTCGACGACCTCACGCCAGCCGCCCAGCAACTCCGAGGCCAACTCCCGGGCGTCGATGTCCATCGACATCTCCCCCTCGTCCGTCCAACTCGTCGCCGGCTCGACGTCGTCGGCCGGATAACTGTCGAGCAGACCCAGGAATCCGACGTCCTCGCCGCGCAACCGCAGTTCGACGGCCATCTCCTGTGCGATCAGGCCACCGATCGACCACCCCAGCAGGTGGTACGGCCCCGCGGGCGCGATGCGTCGGATCTCGTCGACGTAGCGCACGGCGAGATCGTGCACCGTGGCGTCGGGGAGATCGCCGGCCACCACGTACGGGTCCTGGATTCCGTACACCGGCCGGTCGTCGAGATGGGGTGCGAGACCAGCGAACAACCACGCCAACCCGTCGGCGGGATGCACACAGAACACCGGGTTCCGTGAGCCCTCCCGGCGCAGCGGTACGACGACGCCGCCGTTCGTCGGATCGGACGTATCCGCTCCGGCGGCTTCCGATTGGAGGTGTGCAGCCAGCCGCGCACCGAGGTCGCGAGGCGTCGGTCCGGCGAACACCCAGGCGACCTCGACCGAAATACACGTGCGGCGGCGTAGTTCGGCGACGAGACGGACCGCGGACAGCGACGTCCCGCCGACGTCGAAGAATCCCTGCACTGCGCTCGTGACCGCGACGCCGGTGACCTCGGTCATGCACTCGGCGACGAGCACCTCCCACTTCCCGGCCGGCGCCACCGGCTGATCCGCGACGTGTGCGTCGTGAGCGGTTTCGCCGATCATCGTCGACATCCGCGCATGGTCGGGTCGTCCGTCGTCCCCGACCGGGACCTCGTCGACGATGGTCAGGACCGACGGAACACAATGCGGTGCAATCACTTCGACGGCGGCTCGGCGAAGGTCGTCAGTGGTGATCCCCTCGGAGTCGACGCTCACCCACCCGTGGATCTCGACATCGTCGCCGTTCTGGACAGCGACGACGCCACTCACTCGCACACCATCGAGTTCGGCGAGTGTCGTCTCGACCAGGTCGAGATCGACGCGCAACCCGCCGACCCGGACCTGACGATCGAGGCGGCCGAGGACCTCGATCCGCGGCTCCTCATCACCATCCAGCCACCGTGCGAGCACGCCGGTCGAGGGATCGTCGGTGCGCAGTTCACCGGGGATTCGAGGCGGCAACGCCCGCCCGGCGGTGTCGACGACGACCGCGCCCGGTGCGTTCACAGCACCGAGTCGGCGGCGATCGTTCTCGGTCACCAGCTCGATCTCACCCAGCACGGTGGTGGTCGGTTCGTCCGCGGTGATCGCATCGATGATCCGGTGGAAGACATCGCGGAACACGGAAACCGTCTGCGGTTCGAAGAGTGCCGCCGCATAGTCGATCTCACCGGTGATGACGATCCCGTCGGGGGTGGTCGTCTCCACGAGCCCGAGGGTGAGGTCGACCTTGGCCGGCGGAGGCCCGTGGTCCACCGGCTGTACCCGCAGTCCGTTCGCGATCTCCGACGGTGCCGACGGCTGGTCGACCTGCCCTGCAGAGGCGTCGGCCAGGTAGTTGATCATGACCTGCACGAGCGGGGCGTGCGCGGTGGACCGGACGGGCGCGAGGCGTTCGACGAGCGTCTCGAACGGGATGTCCGCGTGGGCGAATGCGGATGCGTCGGTCTCGCGTACCAGTTCGAGCAGATCGGCGACGGTGTCGTCGGCACCGATCTTCGTGCGCAGGACGACGGTGTTGATGAACATGCCGATCATGCGCGCTGTCGCGGCCTGCCCACGGCCCGACACGGCAGCACCGACACTCACGTCGTCGACGTCGGCGAGTCTGGCCAGCGCGGCGGCGAATGCGGCGTGGCACACCATGAACGGCGTCAGCCCGGACGCCCGTGCGGTGCGGACGACCGCGGCACTGCGTTCGGGTCCGAGTTCGATCGGCAGTCGTCCGCCCCGGTGGTCGATCACGGGTGGTCGCGGCCGGTCCGTCGGAAGGTCGAGTGCCGCGGGGATGCCGTCGAGCACCGTCGACCAGTAGTCGTACTGGGCAGCCATCAGCGAGGTCGGGTCGTCGAGGTCGCCGAGTGCCTCGCGCTGCCAGAGCGTGTGGTCGGCGTAACCCACCGGGAGGGGCTCCGGTGCGGGAAAATCCGTTTCCGCCCTTCGCATCTGGTAGGCAACCAGCAGTTCTTCGGTCAGGATCTGCAGGGAGGCGGCATCACCGGCGATGTGGTGGATCACCACGACGACGCGGTAACCGCCGTCGACGGGTGACATCGCCGCGCGCACCGAAAGGTCGACGGTGACGTCGAATCCCTCGGCGCAGACGGCCATCACGGCATCGGGGTCGGTCGTCTCGTCCCACCGCAGACGGGTCGCGGCATCGGATGGGTCGAGGACGAGCTGTACCGGTGTCCCGTCGGCCGTCATCGGATAGACGGTGCGCAGCGGTTCGTGTCGGGCGATGGCGTCGAGCAAGGCCGCCCGCATCGCGGCGGGATCCGGGTCGCCGAGGACATCGAAGGCGACGGGCATGTTGTACACCGGCGACGCCACGTCGAACTGGTTGATGAACCAGATCCGTCGCTGCGCAAACGACAGCGGAATCCGCTCCGGGCGTCGGCGGCGATTCAACGGCTGCGCGGACAGCCTCCGCTGGGTCAGCGTGCGGGCGAGTTCTCGTACGGTCGGCGCACTGAAGACGTCGCGGATGTCGATGTCCACCCCGAGCCGTTCGGCGACTCCGGCGACGACACGCATCGCGGCCAGCGAGTGCCCGCCCAGGTCGAAGAACGGCACCGTCACCGATACCTCGTCGAGCGCCAGGACGTCGGCGAAGACAGCTGCCAGGGCCCGCTCGATCCCATCGGCGGGCGGGACGAACTCGTCCGACACCGCGGTCGGCGCGGGCAGGGCACGACGATCGAGCTTGCCGGTGGAGGTCAGCGGGACCTCGTCGAGAATCACCCACTGCGTCGGTCGCATGTACTGCGGCAGTGTCTCGGCCACGCGCGCCCGTACTGCATCAAGGTCGACGTCGCCGGCGAGGTAACCGACGAGGACCTCGCCCGACGGTTCGCTGCGCACGGTCGCCGCGGCGTGGGTGATGCCGTCGACCTGCGCGAGGATCGACTCGATCTCCGCCAACTCGATGCGCTGGCCGCGGAGTTTCACCTGGAAGTCCGCGCGGCCGAGGTACTCGAGCTCGCCCGCCGCATTCCATCGGACCAGGTCACCGGTCCGGTACAGCCGGGCACCCCGGCGGCCGGTGGGGTCGGCGACGAATCGTTCGGCGGTGAGATCCGGGCGGGAGGCGTACCCGCGGGCCAGCTGCCCGCCGCCGACATACAGTTCGCCGACCACCCCGATCGGTGCGGGTTGCAGCCGGTCGTCGAGGACCCAGGTCGTGGTGTTCGCGATCGGCCGTCCGATCGGCACCGTCACCTCGTCGGTGCCGAGGCGGTACGCGGTGACCTCGACCGCGGCCTCCGTGGGCCCGTACAGGTTGTCGATGTCCGCATCCGGGACGAGCGCACCCATCGCATGCGCGGTGGCGGCGGGCAGCGCCTCGCCAGAGGCGTGGACGCGCCGCAACGTCGCCAGGGCCGCGCGCCGCTCGGGGTCGTCGCCGACGTACTCGGCGAACGCCGCCATCATCGACGGCACGAAGTGGATCGACGTGATCCGCTGACGCCGGACCTCGTCGAGGACATAGGCGGGATCGATGTGCCGGCCGTCCTCGGCGATCACCAGTCGGGCGCCGGCCATCAGCGGGGCGAACAACTCCGGCACCGACACGTCGAAGGTGGCCGGGGTCTTCAGCATCACCACGTCGTCGGCACCGAGCGGTTCCCGGACGTGCATCCACGCGAGCCGGTTGAGGACTGCCCGGTGACTGACCGTGACTCCCTTGGGAGTTCCCGTCGAGCCCGACGTGAACAACGTGTACAGAGCGTTGTCCGGGTTCACCGCCCGACGGAATGCAGTGCGCGACACGGCAGCGACGTGACCGTCGGCGATCGGGGTGGCCGCGTCCACCACCAGCAGGTCCGACGCGACGCCGACGAGGACCTCGGGCCGGGGGTCGGCGGTCAGGATCACCGAGATCGATGCCGCCTCGATCATCGCCGCGAGTCGTTCCACCGGTGTTGCCGGGTCGATGACCACGTAGCCACCACCGGCGGCGACCACGGCATGGATCGCCAGGACGAGCTCGACGGAACGCGGGATGCACACGCCCACCGCGACATCCGGCCCCACGCCGTGGTCGGCCAGCCGCTGGGCCAAGTCGGACACCCGGGTGGTGAACTCCGCGTACGTCAGCGTTCGGTCCCCCGCCACCAGCGCCACCGCGTCGGGTTCGCGTCGCGCCGCGGCGTCGACCGCTTCGGAGACCGTCGACCAGGGCACGGACAGGTCCGGGCCGGAGACCAGTTCGTCGATCCGCGCGCGCTCGGCATCGTCGGCCAGATCGATCTCACCGACCGGTTGACCGTCGATCTCCGGGTCGGCGAGCGCGTCGAGCACCCGGATCAGCCGCGTGATCATCACCTCGATCGTCGACGCGTCGAACAGGTCGGTGGCGTAGACGATCTCGACCGGCCACGACCCGCCCGGGTCGACGCTGACGGCCACGGTCATGTCCAGCCGGGTGGTGCCGGTGGAGACCGCGATGGGTTCGAGGCGGAGTTCGCCCGGTTCGTCGGCACCGCCGGCCGTCTCGGCAGTGCCGGAACCGTGCAGCACCGACAACATCACCTGACTCAACGGGGCGAAGGCCTCGGATCGCGCCGGGGACAGCCGGTCCACGAGGTAGTCGAACGGGACATCCGCGCGGGCGAGCGCGTTGACGTCGTCGATGCGGACGCGGTCGAGGAAATCCCGGACGTCGATGGCCGGGTCGACCTCGCTCCGCAGGACCAGAGTGTTGACGAACATGCCGACCAGGTCGTCGAGATGAGCGTGGCCACGCCCGGCGACCGGCGTGCTGATCGCGATGTCGCGGCTCGCCGACAGTCGGGCCAGGAGGATTGCGAGGGCCGCATGAATGGTCATGAAGTCGGTGATCCCGCGTTGCCGGGACGAGGCTGAGATCCGTGCGGCCAGGCCGGTCGGGATCTCCGCGGTGACGCGTCCGCCACGCTGCGAGGCGACCGGTGGCCGCGGGCGATCCGTCGGCAGCGGGAGGAGATCGGGCAAGCCCGACAGCCGGTTGACCCAGTACCCGACCTGCTTGCCGAGGACCGAGTCCGGGGCTCCGACGTCGCCGAGCGTCTGCCGTTGCCACAGTGCGTGATCGGCGAACTGGACGGGGAGCTCGGTGAACGCCGGTGGCCGTCCCTCGGCACGCGCGAGGTACGCCGTCCACAGGTCGGACAGCAGCGGTCGCATCGACTCGCCGTCGGCCGCGATGTGGTGGACGAGGACGACGAGGAGGTGATCGTCACCGGTTGTGCCGTCGCCTCCTACTGCCAGTAGTCGCACGCGCAGCGGGATCTCGGTGGTGATGTCGAAACCGGGCTCACCGAGGAGCAGGGGCAGATCGTCGGCGGTGAGTGAATCGGCGGTCAGCGTGTCGGTTTCCCACCGCAGTGCCGCACGGGCATCGTCGACGTCCAGGATCCGTTGGAAGGGTTCACCCGCGTCGGCCGGGAAGACGGTGCGCAGGATCTCGTGCCGCGCGAGCACATCGACGACGGAGTCGCGCAGCGCCGACCCATCGAGCGGACCGCGTAGCCGGACGGCCAACGGGATGGTGTAGGCGGCCGACTCCGGCTCGAAGCGGTTGAGGAACCAGATGCGTTGCTGCGCATACGACAACGGAATACGGTGCGGGCGCTCGACGACCCGGACCAGTGGCGCCCGGGGAGGCTCCGAGTCGTAGGCGGTCTCGATCCGGCGGGCGAGCCGACGCACGGTGGTCGACTCGAAGATGTCGCGGACACCCAGGCGGACGCCGAACTGGTCCCCGGCACGCGCGCTCAGTCGGGTCGCCGACAGTGAGTTCCCGCCGATGGCGAAGAAATCCGCGGTGGCCGAGACTTTCTCGAGGTCGAGGATGTCTGCGACGATCGCGGCGAGGATTCGTTCTGTGTGACCCGACGGCGGTGCGTGGGTGCCGGCCGCGTCGTCGGCGGTGTCGATCTCCGGCAGCTGCCGCCGGTCGATCTTGCCGACCGGGTTGCGCGGGAGTTGTTCGAGGACACAGAGACTCGCGGGAACCATGTACGGCGGCAGCTGTGCGGCGAGATGTTCACGGAGGTCCGCGATGTCGAGGTCGGCACTCGGGTCGAGGGGTTCGACGTACCCCGCCAGCCCGGTGGCGGGGTCGCCCACACCGATGACGACCGCGTTGCGGACGGCCGGATGTGCGGTCAGCGCCGCCTCGATCTCGCCGAGTTCCAGGCGCTGGCCGCGCAGCTTCACCTGGAAGTCGCTGCGCCCCACATAGGTGAGTTCGCCGGTGCGCGAACGGCGGACGAGGTCGCCGGTGCGGTACATGCGGCTGCCCGGTGGTCCGAACGGAGCCGACACGAAACGCTCGGCGGTGAGGGCCGGACGGTCGTGGTAACCCCGGGCGAGCTCGCCGCCGGCGAGATACAGCTCGCCGACGACGCCGGGCGGCACCGGATGGAGTCGGCCGTCGAGGACGTGCGCGGTGGCGCCGGGAACGGGACGTCCCAACCGGACCGGCTCGTCGATGCCGATCGCCGGCGAGGTGACGCTGATGATCGTCGTCTCGGTGGGTCCGTAGCCGTTGTGGAAGGCGGTATGCGCAGCCCAACGGTCCTTCTCGGCGTCGGGGACGGCTTCGCCGCCGACGAGCACGTCGGTGAACGGCAACGACGCAGGGTTCGGTAGTGAGGCGGCCACCGAGGTGACCAGGAAAGCGTGCGTGGTGCGATGCGTCGTGATGAAGTCCGCCAGTTCATGTCCGCCGTAGATCTCCGGCGGGACGACGACGAGGGTGGCCGCGCTTCCGTAGGCGCCGAGGATCTCGAGGATCGCGGCGTCGAAGGCGGGTGAGCTGATGCCCAGCCATCGGGCCTGCGGTCCCGATCCGTGGCGCTCGCGCAGCGCCGTGACCACTCCCGCCAGGCCGCGGTGGGTCACGAGGACGCCCTTGGGCACGCCGGTCGAACCGGAGGTGAAGATCATGTACGCGCCGTCGTCGGGGTGCACGGGGCGTCGAATCCCGGGGGTGGGCCGACGATCTCGGGACCGGAGTTCGGCGGCCCGGTCCGGATCGAGCCGCAGCCAGCACAGTTCCTCGCCGGCCGTCTGGACCGAGCCGTCGGTGAGCCCCACTCTCGCGCGCGCGGCACCCACCACGCGGGCGATGCGATCCGCTGGATGGCGGGGATCGATGGGGCAGTACACCGCGCCGGTCTTGGCGACCGCCCACAGTGCGAGCTGCGCCCGTGCCGACCGTCCGAACGAGCAGACCACGACATCGTCCGGGCCGACGCCCTGCTCGACCAGTTCGGCGGCGAGATGGGAACTGGCGTTGTCCAGCTCCTCGTACGTCCAGGTGCCGAGGTCGTCGACGACGGCAGGATGGCCGCCGCGCGACCGGACGGCGGCGGCGAACAGACCGGGAAGGACCACGACGGCCGGGTCCGGGTCACCGGAGACCAGCGGCGCCATGTCCTCGTCGCCGGCGAGCAGCTCGAGATCCCCGACCGGCGTGGTCGTGTCGGCGACCGCCCCGACGAGGAGGCCGACGAATCGGTCGGCCAGGCGCCGGGCGTCGGCATCGTCGTAGAGGTCGGTGGCGTAGGTGAGGGTGCCCCGCCACGGAGCACCCGCCGCCCCGTCGGTGCGGACCGCCATCGTGAGGTCGAACTTGGCGGAGTCGTCCACCACGGACACCGGACCGATGTCGAGACCGGCCAGCTCTGTCGACAGGTCCGCGGGCAGTGTTGTGGCCTCGGAGGTCGTCAGCAGGACCTGGACGAGCGGTGCGTACGACGCGGCCCGGGTGACCCCGAGCGTGTCGATCACCTCGTCGAAGGGAACGTCGGCGTGCGCGAGGGCGTCGAGGTCGCGGTCGCGGATCTCGGCGAGGAGGTCGGCGAAACCGTCTTCGGCCGCGACCCGGCTGCGCAGGGCGACGGTGTTGACGAACATACCGATCAGGTCGTCGGTCTCGCCGTCCCGTCCGGCGGTGGCGGTGCCGATGACGACGTCTTCGCTACCCGAGAGACGGCTCAGAAGCGCCGCGAGAGCGGCGTGCAGCACCATGAACGTGGTGGTCCCGGTGGCCCGGGCGAGGTCGGCGGCAGCCAGCGCGGCCCGACCGGGAATCGTGAAGTCGACCGTGGCACCGCGTGTCTCGCGGTTCGCCGGTCGCGGGTGGGTGGTCGGGAGATCGAGAAGCGCGGGCGCACCGGCGAGGCGGTCCGCCCACCACTGCCGTCGGGTGACCGCGGTGGCGTCGCTGTCACGGAGTTCCAGGACGTGGTCGGCGTACTGGCGGTGCAACGGCGTCCAGTCCGGTGTCCCGCCGTCTCGTCGTGCGAGGTAGGCGGTGAGCAGGTCGCGGGCCAGAACCGGTCCCGACGCACCGTCCGCGGCGATGTGGTGAACCGCGATGACGAGCAGCGCACCGTCGGCCGGGTCGGCGTGCAAGCGTGCCCGCAGCGGCCGGTCCCGGGTGAGGTCGTACGGTATCGAGGGAACTGCCATCGCCTCGGCGTCGGAATCGACCACCTGCCAGTCGAATCCGGCATCATCGGCGACGGCCTGGTGCGGTCTGCCGTCCGGGCCGAGCGGATAGGTGGTCCGGAGGATCTCGTGCCGCGCGATCACGTCGCCGATCGCGCGCCGCACGTCCTCGACGTCGAACTGTCCGCGAATACGGAATCCGAACGGGATGACGTACGACGCGACGTCGGGTTCGAACTGGTTGAGGAACCACATGCGTCGTTGCGCACTCGAGAGCGGCAGGACGTCGGGGCGTGACGACGATCCGGCGGACCTCTCGCCCACCTCGACGCCGGGGGCCGCGGCGTCGACGCCGGATCGCCCGACGAGTGCGGCGAGACCGCGCACGGTCGGTTCGTCGAAGACGTCGCGCACGGTCACCGGCACGCCGAGTGTCCGCCCCAACTGCGACGCGAGACGCGTTGCTGCCAGCGAGTTCCCGCCGGCGTCGAAAAAGCTCGTGCCGGCCGAGATCTCGTCGATGCCGAGCACGTCGGCGAAGATGTCGGCGACGGCGGTCTCGACGGGTGTCGACGGGGCGACATACTCGTCGGCAGCGTACGCCGGATGTGGGAGCGCCTTGCGATCGATCTTGCCCGCGGTGTTCGACGGCATCTCGTCGAGGATCACCCAGGAGGTGGGACGCATGTAGCCGGGCAGCTTCTCGGCCACGGTCCGGACGGCGTCGAGGTCGACATCCGATCCGGTCAGGTGGGCCACCAGCTGCTCTCCGGCGGGCAGTTCCATCACGGACACCACGACCTGGGTAACGCCGGGTGCGGTGTGCAGGACCGACTCGATCTCCCCCAACTCGATCCGCTGCCCACGCAACTTCACCTGAAAATCACTACGCCCCAAATACTCCAACTCACCAACACCAGACCACCGCACCCGATCACCCGTCCGATACAACCGCAACCCAGACCCACCAAACGGATCCGCCACAAACCGCTCCGCAGTCAACCCCGACCGCGACGCATACCCCCGAGCCACCTGCACCCCACCCAGATACAACTCACCAACCACACCCACCGGCACCGGCCGCAACCGCGAATCCAACACCCACACCGACACATTCGGCACCGCACGACCAATCGGCACCACCACCTCACCACCGCCGACCACATACGACGTCACATCCACCGCAGCCTCAGTCGGCCCATACAAATTCACCACCCGCACACCAGGCACCAACCCCCGCAACCCCTCCACACCCGCAACACCCAACGCCTCACCCGAACAGAACACCTGCCGCAACGACCCCAAACCCACACCACCCGAACCACCCAGCGCATCAACAAACACCGACAACATCGACGGCACAAAATGACACACCGACACACCAAACCGCTCCACCACCGAAGCCACATACCACGGATCCCGATGCCCACCCGGCTCCGCCACCACCACCGAAGCACCAACCATCAACGGCCAGAACAACTCCCACACCGACACATCAAACGACACCGGCGTCTTCCACAACACCACATCATCACCAGTCACCCCGAACAACGACTGCATCCACCCCAACCGATTCACCACCGCCCCATGCGACACCGTCACACCCTTCGGCCGACCCGTCGACCCAGACGTGAACAACGTGTACACACCCACCAACGGCGACAACACCCCCACCTCATCCACCACCGCACCCAACTCCACACCACCATCAACACCCGAAACACCCGACCCCACACCACAATCCACCACCAACCGCTCCACACCAGAAGGCACCACCACCTCCTCAGACCCCCGCGTCAACACCACACCCACACCCGCCGTCGACAACATGTAACCCACCCGCTCCACCGGCGCATCCACCTCCACCGGCACATACCGCCCACCCACAACCACCACCGCATGCACCGCCACCAACAACTCCACGACCGCGACATCACCACCCCAACAGCAGAATCCACCCCCACACCCACACCCAACAACCGCCGCGCAACCCCCGCCACCAAACCACCGAACTCCCCATACGACACCACCCGATCCCCACACCACACCGCCACCTGCGACCCCGACAACCCCACCCGCTCAGCCACCACCGAACCCACCGAACGACCACCCCACCCCAACTCCACCACCGCACCCCGCGACCACGTCTCGACCGTGCCGCGCATCTCCGCGGGCATCGGGTCGAGCGCCGCAACGGGCGTGTCGGGGTCGTCGGCGAGCAACTGCAGGAGATCGACCAGCGATGCCGCGATCACCTCGGCGACCTCGGCGTCGACGGCGGTCAGATTGGCCTTCACAGTGAGCGACAGCTCGTCGGCGTCCGGGGCGGCGATGAGCGCCAGCGGATAGTGGGTCGCGTCCGAGGTGGTCACGTCGCGGATCTCGAGCCCTGACGTGCGCGATCCCTCCAGCACGGTTCCCGTGTCGACTGGATAGGACTCGTAGACGACCAGGGTGTCGAAGAGCGCGGGATGCCCGGAGGCGCGGGTGATCTCGCCCAGACCGAGGAACTGGTGGTCGACGAGCCCGGTACGGGAAGCGTGGAGCGTCGTCACCAGATCGGCGACCGTCCGGTTCGGGTCGACGTCCGCGACGACGGGCACCGTGTTGATGAAGAGACCGATCATGGCGTCGGCCCCGTCGAGGTCGGCCGGCCGACCCGACACCGTCTCGCCGAAGACGACGCGTTGTTCTCCGGTCAGTCGCGACAGCAGGATCGACCAGGCCGCGTGGAGTGCGGTGCTCGTGGTGCTGCCGAGTTGCCGGACCCGTTCCTCCAGCCGGGCACGGCCGGCGGCGTCCAGGCGCGCGGCGATCTCGTACGGACGGCGCTCCTCCTGGCGGGCGCGGGCGGCGTGGTGGGGCGCGACCACGGTGGGCGTGACGTCGGCGAGAGTGTTCTGCCACGCAGTGAGGGCAGCGGCACGATCTCGGCGATCCAGCCACTCGAGGTAGGACTCCATGTCGATGGCCGGGGTGACCGCGGGACGGCCGAGATGTGCGGCGAGGAGATCGGCGACGAGGATCGGCCCGGACCACCCGTCGAGGATGATGTGGTGCGCGGTGATCACGACGGTGTGTGCGGGACCGGCGATGCTGTGGTGCGCGACGGCGGTGAACCTGATCAGCGGCGGCGAATCGAGGTGGAACGGCCTGGTGCGATCCTCTTCGGCGAGTTCGGCGATGCGATCCGCCGCATCCGCGAGCTCTGCTGCCGTGAGGTCGATGCCGCGGAAGTCGGGGTCCGTCACCACCGCGTGATCCGCCGGCGGGATCACGACGACGGGTCGGCCCGACCCGCTCCGGGTGAACGCGGACCGCAGGACCCGTTGGCGCGCCAGCAGTTCGCGGACCGCCGGAAGCAACGCGGTCGGCGCGTGCTCACCGGCGAACTCGATGATCGATTGTGTGACATAGGGGTCGGTCGGATGCCCTGCGCCGTCGAACCCAGGGCCGTCGAACTCAGGGGTACCGGCGAGTCGTTCGGCCTCGTAGATCAACCCCTGTTGCAGCGGGGTCGGCGGCCAGATCGCCGGCGCGGTGTGGGAACGACCCGCCGAGTACCTCTCGACCAGATCGTCGATCTCGGTCTGCGAGACTCCCCCGCCGATGACGTCGGTCTCGCTGGGCCCCGGATCCCCCACCGATTCCACGTATGCGGTCAGCGAGGACAGTGCGGCATCCCATCGAGAGGCGATGTCGTCGAGGACGTCGCGACCGAGTACCGCTTCGGGCGCCGAGAGATCCAGTCGCAACGAGCGCCCGCGCGGGGACGGCACCGTCCCCATGGTTGCGGTGAGCGCGGCGAGAGCCGCCATGTCGCCGGTCACCGACGGCGGGAGCACCGGCGCGTCGCCGACCGGAAGGAACTCGGTGGCCGTCGTGTCGGCGTCGTCCTCCGAACCGGCCAGACTCCCCAGGTAATTGACGGTCACCGGCGGTAACGGGCGGTCACGGAGGGGCGACCCAGGCCGTGACCAGCGCAGCGGACCGAACGCGATGCCGTTGTCGGGCATGCGTTTCTGCCGGTCCTTGAGGGACTTGAGGATCGTCGCCAGGTCGCGTCCGGGTGAGGTCCCGGTCTCGGGGATCTCGACGCCGACCGGGACGAAGGAGGTGAACCAGCCGACGGTCTCGCTCAGGTCGGCGCCCGGGGCGACGGACTCCTCGCGCCCATGGTTCTCCAGGAGCACCGACACCGTGCGGGCGTCGTACCCGAGTCGACCGGCGGCCGTCCCGGTGGCGAGGGCGTAGGCGAGGGCCGCGGCGACCACGGTGTCGGCGCGGGCGCCGAACGCATCCGCGACCCGACCCAGCACGGACTCGGTGCGATCGGGTCCGACGACGTGGGTCGTGGAGACGGTGGTTCGCAACCGATCTCGGACGGGATCGAGCACCGAGTCGGACGACGGTGGCAGCTGTTCGGTCCACCAGTCGATCTCGTGCTCGCGGTCGGCGAGTTCGGACAACACCTGCGCCCACCGGCGGAAAGACGTCCCGTGGGCGGTGACCTGCGGCTGGTCGCCGCTGCGGTACTGCCACCAGGCGCGGGCCAGGCCGGACACGATGGTCGGCCACGACACCGCGTCGACGCCGAGGTGATGGATCGCGATCACCAACCGGCCGACCGTGTCCCGGCCGTCGGCGACCCGCACTCCCACGGCCGCGACGAGTCGTCCCCGTTCGGGTGAGAGGGCGCCGAGAGCACGTCGATGCGCCTCTCGCACCGCCTCACCGAGAGTGGCTGCCGCAGAACCGGTGGCCGGCCGCACCGGGTCGAGGATCTCGACCAGGACGTCGTGGGCGCTTCCGGCTCCGGCGATCACGACGGGATCGCCGTCCTCGCCGATCTGCAACGACGCGGTGAGCATCGGGTGCGCTGCCACCACCGCAGCGGTCACGGCGCGCAGGGCGTCTTCGTCGATGTCGGCCGGCAGGGTCAGCACCGTGCTCTGCGAGAAGTCGGCGATGTCGTCGAGCCCATCGGCGAGGTCGAGCATCCACGCCACGCCCGGCGTCGACGCGACCGGTCCGATGCCGCCGCCGGACAGCTCGTCGAGCACCGCGTCGGGTTCATGCCGGGACAGCTGCGCGAGGTCGCGGATCGTCGCGGCGCCGAACACGTCACGCGGGGTGAGACCGAAACCGGCGGCCCGCAGCATCGAGGTCAGGCGGATCGACGCGATCGAATCGCCGCCGAGAGCGAAGAACGAACTGGTCATCGGGACCTGTTCGACACCGAGGACGGCGGCGACGATCCCGGCGACGACGCGTTCGGTGTCCGTCACCGGCTCCGCATCGGACCCGGTGTGCACCAGCATGTCGAAAAGCGGCGCGGGAAGCGCCTTCCGGTCGAGCTTTCCGGCGCTACTGAGCGGCGCATCGGGCAGCGTGACCCACAGCGTGGGCCGCATGTAGGCGGGCAGCGAAGCCGCCACCGCCTCCCGCGCACGGCGGACGCTGTCGGCGCTCTCGGGTCCGATCAGGTACCCGACGAGATGCTCCGCGCCGCCCGGGGACCGCGCCAGGGTCACCGCGGCCTGCCGTACCCCGGAGACGGTCGCGAGCACGGACTCGATCTCGCCCAACTCGATCCGCTGGCCGCGGAGCTTCACCTGGAAGTCGCTGCGGCCCAGGTACTCCAGCTCGCCGGAGCGGTTGCGGCGGACCAGGTCCCCGGTGCGGTAGAGCCTGTCCCCTCGCCCGAACGGGTCGGCGACGAAACGGTCCGCGGTCAGATCGGCGCGCCCGGCATACCCCCGGGCCAGCTGGACACCGCCGAGATACAGTTCGCCGGCGACGCCGGTCGGTACCGGCCGTAGACGGTCGTCGAGGACGAGGCTCTGCGTGTTCCAGATCGGCCGGCCCATCGGCACCACCTCGCGGTGATCGCCGAGGGTGGCGGCGGTGACCTCCACCGCGGCCTCGGTCGGACCGAAGAGATTGTGGACCCGCACCCGGGGCAGGACGGCGCGCACCGCGGCGAGGGTGGCCGGCGCCAGCGCCTCGCCCGAGCAGTAGAGGTGTCGCAGGCTCCGCGGCACCCCGCCCCCCGTGTGGTCGAGGACCTCGACGAAGACCGTCAGCAACGACGGGACGAAGTGCACGGTGGAGACCTGCTCGTCGTCTATCAGCCGGGCGATGGCGTGTGGGTCGAGGTGTGCATCGTCGGGTGCGATGACCATCCGGGCGCCGGTGATCGGCGGGGTGAAGAGCTCGGGCACCGACACGTCGAAGGTCGCCGGCGTCTTCAACAGGACCGCGTCGTCAGGGCCGATGCCGAATTCCTGGATGCCCCAAAGCAATCGGTTCATCACGGCCCGGTGGGTCACGGTCACGCCCTTGGGCCGGCCGGTGGACCCGGAGGTGAACAGGGTGTAGGCGGCGTGGTCGGCCAGGAGCGGCGCCCGCCGTTCGGCGTCGGTGACCGGGGTGGTGTCGAGATCCACCGGGTTGGTGGAATCGACGACGATCACCCGGTTCACGACGCCGCCGATCGTCGTACCGTCCGCTTCATCGGGGCCTGCCGCGCCGGGTGCGACGAGACCGATGTCCGCTCGCGCGGTGTCGATCATGTAGCGCACCCGGTCCACCGGCGCATCGGTGGCCACCGGGACGTACTGGCCGCCCGCGGCGAGGACCGCGTGGATCGCGACCACCAGTTCGACCGATCGCGGTATACACACGGCGACACTGTCTTCCGGGCCGACGCCGGCGGCGATCAGCTCTCGCGCGACCACCGCCACCCGGGCGGCGAACTCCCGATGGGTGATCGACCGGCCGGCGCAGCGCAACGCGACCGCGTCCGGTGAGATCCGGGACCCGGCGACCACGGCATCCGCCAGTGTCTCCGGCAGCAGGGTCACGATGCGGCCGAGTCCGAGCTCGTACTGGGCTTGTTGCTGAGCCTCGGTGAGCAGCGGGATGTCCGCGACCGGCACGTCGAGGTCGTCGGCCAGAACGGTGAGGGTGGACTCCAGCGCGGCGGAGATCGTCTCCGCGGTCTCCTGGTCGAACAGAGCGGTGGCGTACGTGATCGACCCGGCGAGCGTCCCGTCGACACCCTCCCGGGAACCGATGGTGAGGTCGAATTTCGCGGTGGTGTCATCGATCTCGACGAACTCGGCGGCCAGGTCGCCCATGGTCACGCCGGCCATCACCGGTTCGGCACCGGCGGTGTGCACCAGCATCACCTGTGCCAACGGCTCGACGTTCTCCGTGCGCGGCGGATCGACGGCGTCGACGACGCGCTCGAACGGCACCTCTGCGTGATCGAAGGCGGCCACGTCGGCCAGCTTGACCCGGTCGAGGAGGGCCCCGCCGGTGAGCTGCGGGTCCACGTCGACGCGCAACACGACGGTGTTGACGAACATACCGATCAGCTCGTCGAGAACGCGGTGTCCGCGCCCCGCCACCGGTGTCGCGACCGCGATCTCGGCGGTCGACGTCAACCGCGCGAGTACGGCCGCCACCGCGGTGTGCAGGACCATGAACAGCGTCGCGCGCTGTTCGGAGGCGCGGCGTCGAAGACCGGCCACCACGGTCGCCGGCAACGACCACCGCACGGTCGCCGCCCTGGCATCGGGTCTGAGGGTGCGCGGCCGGTCCAGGGGCAGCGGCAGCACGTCCGGCAGCCCGCGGAGCTGCTGCCTCCAGTAGGACAGCTGGCGTGACATCTCCGAGTCCGGGTCGGCCGGCTCCCCCAGGCGATGCCGTTGCCACACCGCGTAATCCGCGTACTGGAGGGTCAGCGGCGTCCAGCGTGGTGCCCGGCCGGAGCGGCGTGCGTCGTAGGCCTCGACCACCTCGCGGGCGAGGATCGGCGCCGACTCGCCGTCGGCGGCGATGTGGTGGAGCGCGATCACGAGCACGTGGTCGGTGTCCGTGGAGCTGAGGATCCGCGCACGCAGAGGGAGATCGCGGGTCACGTCGAACGGTTGTGAGATCGTGGCGGTGATCTCCTCGGCGACCAGGCTGTCCGGCGCGATCCCGGAGATGACGGTGTGTCCGACCGGGACCAGGCCGGGGTGAGACTTGCGCACCACCTGGATGGGTTCGGCTGCGTCTGTTGCTTCCGGATCGGTGGGATAGATCGTGCGGAGCACTTCGTGCCGCTCGGCCACGTCGTTGATCGCCTCGTGCATCGCGTCCACGTCGAGGTCGCCGTGCAGTCGCACGACGATGGGGATCACATATGCGGCAGAGCCCGGGTCGAACTGGTTGAGGAACCACATCCGCCGCTGGGCGTAGGACAACGGGACCGGTTCGGGTCGCGCCATCACGCCGGGCACGGGACCGGTTGCGCGACCATCGATCCCGCCGGTGTCGAGCAGCGTCGCGAGGGCCTCGACGGTCGGGGCCTCGAAGATCACCCGCACCCCGATCTCGACACCGAACTCCGCGCCGAGGCGGGCGACCACTCGGGTCGCGGACAGCGACGTACCGCCGAGATCGAAGAACGAGTCGAGCGCCGAGACGCCCGGGCCGCCGGCCGCGCCCTCCATGCCGAGGACCTCGGCGAAGACCGCCGCGACCGCGCGTTCGGTGTCGGTGCGCGGTTCGAGGTGGACGCCACTCGAGAACTCGGGTGCCGGCAGTGCGGCGCGGTCGAGTTTGCCGGTCGCCGCGAGGGGGATCTCGTCGAGCGGGACGATCGCGGTCGGCACCATGTGCGCAGGCAGATGCCGGGCCGCATGGGCGGTCAGCGCCGGCACGTCGACGGCCGCGCCGTCGCTGCCGTGGACCCAGGACACCAGCACGGTCTCACCCGACGTCGGGTGCGCGATGCCGGCGGTGGTCGAGAAGTCGACCGCGGCAGAGCTTTCCAGGACGGCGTCGATCTCGCCCGTCTCGATCCGGAATCCGCGGATCTTCACCTGGAAGTCGCTGCGGCCGAGGAAGTCGAGTTCCCATCGGCCGTCCCGGCGGCGCCGGCGGACGAGGTCACCGGTCCGGTACATCCGCTCACCCGGCCGCCCGAACGGTGCGGCGACGAACCGCTCGGCGGTCAGCGCGGTCTGGTTCAGGTAGCCGACGGCCAGCGCCGGGCCGACGAGATACAGCTCGCCCGCGACGCCGGGCGGGACCGGATGGAGTCGCGCGTCGAGGACGAGTACACCCACACCCGCGATGGGTCCGCCGATGGTGACGGGTTGTCCCGGACGCATCGCGGCGGAGGCGGTCGACCAGATCGTCGCCTCGGTGGGCCCGTAGAGGTTGTACATCGCACGCCCGTCCGACCAGGCGCGGACGAGCTCGGGTGAGCAGGCGTCGCCGGCGACGCACACCACCCGGAGGTCGGGGAACATCTCGGCGGCGGGCACCGTGGCCAGCGCACTCGGCGTGATCGTCAGGTGCGAGACGGACTCGTCGGCGATGACCGACGCCAGTTCGCGGCCGCCGGTGACCCCCGGCGGCACCACGACCATCGTCGAGGCCCCGGCAACCGCGACGAGGGTCTCGAACACCGAGGCGTCGAATCCCGGTGCGGCAAAACGCAGTACCCGTGACTCCGGGCTCAGGTCGAATCGGGACCGGGCGTCGGCGACCAGATCCGCGAGCCCGCGGTGCGAGACCGCGACGCCCTTGGGTCGCCCGGTCGAGCCCGAGGTGAAGATGATGTAGGCGGTGTCGTCGATCCGATCGTCGGGCACCGGGTTGTCGAGGGCAACCGGCTGCGATGCCCACCGGGTGGGATCGGTCAGGTCGACGAGGTCGTCGACGAGGAGCCAGGTCGTGCCGTCGTCGGCCTCGGCCCGTGCGTCCGAGGAGCCCGGCGCACCGGGCGCCGAACTCGTGACGCCGAGCGTCGCGGCCAGCGTGCCGGTCATGTAGCGGATGCGTTCGGCGGGCTGCGACGGGTCGATGAGACCGACCGCGGCGCCGGTGCGGACGATGGCCCAGAAGGCCACCGTGCCTAACAACGATCGCGGCACGGCCAGCGCGATCACCGCGCCCGGTCGTGCGCCCCGCGACCGCAGTTCCGCGGCGACCAGTCGTGTGGCGATGTCGAGTTCGGCGTAGGTCAGCGTGGTGTCACCGTCGGTGACCGCGACACCGTCGGGGTTGCGGGCCGCCGCGGCGTCGAACAGCCCGGGCAGCGTGACCTTCTTCTCGGCCAGGGCCGGTGAGCTCAGGAGAGCCGGGGCGTCGTCGGGCTCCCCGGTCGGGAGGTCACCGATCGGGGTCTGCGGCGATTCGACGACCGCATGCGCGATGGACAGCAGACGACGCGCCAGATCGGCGACGGTGTCGGGGTCGAACAGCGCCGTCGCATAGGTGATCACGACCGGGGTGTCCTCGTCGCGGGGTCGACCGGGCGGGTCGACAACGGTCACCTGCAGGTCGACCTTGGCGCTGGTGACCGGGGCCTCGAGTTCGGAGACGACCAGACCGGGGAGTTCGACCCTCGGCCGGTCGGTGTTCTGGAAGGCGAGCGCCACCTGGAACAGCGGCGGGTGTGCGGTGCTGCGGGCGGTCGTCACCTCCTCCACGACCGTCTCGAAGGGCAGGTCGGCGTGATCGAGTGCGGCGATGTCGGTCTCGCGGCAGGCCGCGAGGACCGTGGCGAAGTCCGCATCGCGGCGCAGGGGCGTGCGCAGCGCGAGGGTGTTCACGAACATCCCGATGAGGCCGTCGAGCCGACGGTCGCCGCGCCCCTCCACCGGTGTGCCGATCACCAGATCGGTGCTGCTTCCCGACCGCAGGAGGGTGACCGCGAGAAGCGCGTGCACGCACATGAACATGGTCGCGTCGTGCCGGTCGGCGAGTTCGCGCAGGCGTGACCAGGTCGACGCATCGATCACCGTCGACAGTTCCGCACCGCTCTCCTCGCGCAGAGCCGCCCGCGGGCGATCCAGCGGCAGATCGGTGAGTTCCGGGGCGTCGGCGAGTTGCGTTCTCCAGTAACCAAGTTGGCGTGCTGCAAGCGACTCGGGGTCGGTGAGATCACCGAGGATCTCGTGATGCCACACCGCATAGTCGGCGTAATGCACCGGCAGCGGGGACCATTCGGGCGCATGACCGGACTGCCGCGCCTGGTAGGCCTCGACGAAATCGGCCACCAGCGGCGCCATCGACCCACCGTCGCCGATGATGTGATGGACGACCAGGACGAGCACCCACTCGTCGTCGGCGACCCGGATGAGGCGCGCGCGCACCGGTGCTCCCCGCTCGAGGTCGAAGCCGCGCGTGACGATGTCGGCGACGGTCGCGGTCACCCCGGCAGACCCGGAGCCGCGCATGTCGATCGGCGGATCCACCCGCGCGTCGTGCCGGGCGGTGTCGGGATCGTCGACGATCTGCTGCGGAACGCCGTCGACGGCGACGAACCGCGTGCGCAACGTTTCATGGCGGGCGATCAGGTCATCGAGCGCCGCGGCCACCGAAGCCGGTTCCAGGCGTGGGCCGGGCAGATCGGCGGTGGTTCGCCCGCGCAGGCGCAAGACGGCCGGGATGAGATAGGCCGGTCCGCCCGGGTTCATGGTCTCCAGGAACCAGATCCGTCGCTGGGCAGGCGACAGCGGAAGCGGACCGGTCCGTTCCACCGGACGCAACGGCGGTCGCGTGGACTCCTGCCGGTCGCCCTCGGCGAGACGCGTGTCGATCGCCGCGGCGAGTGCGCGGACCGTGGGGGTCGTGAACAGATCGCGTGCCGCCACCGTGGTCCCGAAGTCCTCGGCGGCGCGTGCGGCGACGCGAGTCGCGGTGAGCGAGTTGCCGCCGAGGTCGAACAGTGATGCGGTGACACTGATCTCGGTCTCGCCGAGGATCTCCGCGAGGAGGGCGGCGAGCCGTTCCTCGGTGGGTGTGGCCGGTGGTTCGTGGGTTCCGGTGTCGTCGGTGGTGTCCGGTTCGGGCAGGACCGCGCGGTCGAGCTTGCCGTTGACCGTGAGCGGCAGCGCGTCGAGCCACACGAACAGGGTCGGCACCATGTACTCCGGCAGCGCGGCAGCGAGCCGGTCCCGGACGGTCGCCTCGTCCGGGGCTCTGCCGGCCGTGGGAACGAGGTAGCCGACGAGATGCTCGGTGTCGCCGCGCATCCGGATGTCGGCGCCGGCCGCGTCGATGCCGTCGATCGCGGACATCGCCGACTCGACCTCGCCGAGTTCGATGCGGAAACCGCGCAGCTTCACCTGTCCGTCGCGGCGGCCGACGAATTCGATCGATCCGTTGCGGGCGACACCGACGTCACCGGTCCGGTACATCCGACTGCCCGGCGGACCGAACGGGTCGGCGACGTAGCGTGTCGCCGTCAGACCGTGGCGTCGCAGGAAGCCCCGGGTGACCTGGAGGCCCGAGACGTACAGTTCCCCGGGCACGCCGTCGGGCAGCGGCGCGAGCCGGCCGTCGAGGACATGCACACGGGAACCCAGTAGCGGCCCACCGATGTCGGAAGCCGTTGCGGTCTCGACGAATTCGCGCGTCAGATCACGGCGCGTCATGTACACCGTGGTCTCGGTGGGCCCGTACATGTTGTTGAGCTGCGGACCGGGGACGTCGGCTCCCGGTCTGGTCGGCGAACCGTCGGCGATGCGGTCGGCCTGCCACTTGCGCACATGCTCGTAGTCGAGGAGCTCGCCCGAGAAGTGGAGTCGTCGAACCGTTTCCGGCAGTGCAGAGCCGTGGGGCGGGCGTACCGCCGCCGCGAACTGGTAGAAGGACGAGGGGGTGAAGTTGACGATCGTGACGCCTTCGCGGTCGAACACCTCGACCACGTCGTCCGGGGCACGGGTGGTGGCGTGGTCGAGCACGACGAGACGTCCCCCGGCGAGAAGTGCGGCCCAGAGCTCCCCCACCGATACGTCGAAGGCGTAGGAGTGGAACATCGACCACACGTCGTCGGGTGTGCTCTCGACCAGCGCGTCGAGCGCGACGACCAGCGAGATCACGTTGTCGTGGGTGACCACGACCCCCTTGGGCACCCCCGTCGAACCGGAGGTGTACATGACGTAGGCACTCGAGTGAGCCCCCACGCGTTCGGGAAGTCCCGTCACCGGGAGAGGTTCCGCCCAGGCCGTCAGATCGTCGGGTGTCGAGATGCGCGCGGGCATGTCCGACCACGCGGCCGCTGTCTCAGGGTCGGCGAGGACGAGCACCGGCGCGGCGTCGTCGACGATGGTGCGCAATCTCGCGATGGGATGCGTCCGGTCGAGCGGCAGGTATGCCGCACCGGTCTTGAGCACCGCGAGCAGCGCGACGATGAGGTCCGCCGACCTCGGCATCGCCACGCCGACCAGGGTTTCCGGCCCGGCGCCGGCGACGGCGAGCGCGCGGGCCAGTCGCTCCGTCCGGTCGTCGAGGTCGCGGTAGGTGATCGTTGCGCCGTGGAGATCGGTGAGGGCGACGGCGTCGGGGCGCCGGTGTGCCGACACCCGGAACAGGCCCGGGAGCGATTCGACATCGCCCGCGCCGAGGACATCGTCGATCCGCCGTTCCAGGTCGGCGAGGACCTCACCGGCTGTCGCCGCCAACTGTGCCGGAGTGGTCCCCGTCCGCGGCAGCAGAGCCGTGACCGTTGCGCGTAGCGCCGGGGTCGGGTCGACGCCGCGAGCGGCCAGGGTGGTCGCCGCAACCGTGACCCGCCTGTGCAACTCGCGGAAGCTCACCGGTCCGTTGACGCCGACCATCGCCTCGGCGTCGGCGGCGTGGGTCGCGGCGAAGGTGAGCCTGCGCAGCGCCGCCGGCTGATGTGTTGACCCCGCGGACGTGCGCGCCCCGACGCTGCGCGAAACCGAGGTGTCCGACGTCACGCGGGCTCCACCCGGTTCCGTCGTGGTTCACCGGGGATTGCGTCACCGGGCACTGCGTCGACGCGCCCGGACAGGGCGGTCGTCGCCGCGGTGCGGACGCACGCGAACACCTCGTCGATGGTCCGGTCGGCGTCGGCGAGGAGCGTGGTGACCGCGACCGTCAAGGCCTCCGACGGGTCCTCGTCCGGCACGGAGAACGCCATGGCCACCGAGGTGGCCTCGAGATCGGCGAACGTGACCGAGGGTGCCCCGGGGATGCCGATCACCGCATCCGGCGCCGTCGCCGCGACCGTGGACACGAGTTCGTGCAGCGGCTGCTCGGCGTCGACGATCTCGGCCGACTGCCCGTCGGCCCAGATCGACAGGTCGCCCACCGGCGTCCCCGGCCGGGCGGCGATGTCGATGAGCAGGTTCTGGTACCGCTCCGCGATCCGTTCGGCTCCGGCACGGTCGAAGAGGTCGGTGTCGTAGGCGATCTGGCCACCGAGCGCACCACCCCGGTCCACCCCGTCGAGGTCGTCGGGGTACACCATGATCTCGAGGTCGACCTTGGCCGCCAGAGACGACGACGGTCGCAGACGAACGGACAGACCGTCGAGGCTCATCGCGGGGATGTCGAGGTTCTGGTACGAGAGCATGACCGAGAACAGCGGGTTGTGCCGGCCGCGGCGGGCCGGCCCCTTCTCGGCGCGGTTGAGGTGGTCGACGATCTGGTCGAAGGCGACGTCGGCGTGGGCGAGGTCGGTGACGTCCTCGGTCCGGACGCGACGCAGCAGCTCGTCGAAGGGTTCGTCGAGACGCAGACGGGTGCGCAACGGCACCGTGGTCGCGAGCATGCCGACCATGTCGGCGAGTGCGGGATCGTCGCGACCGGCAAAAGGCGTACCGATGACGATGTCCTCGCTGCCGGAAAGCCGACCGATCAGCACGGCGAGCGCCGCGTGCATCACGACGAACTGCGTGGTGTTGTTCACTCGTGCGAGGTGTTTGAGGACCGTCGCGGTCTCGGGCGGGACGGTCACGTCGACGACGCCGCCGCGGTGCCGGGGTTCGACGGGTCGTGGCCGGTCCGTCGGGATCACGGCGGGTTCGCGAACCGTCCCCAGGCGTTGTTCCCAGTACTCGAGTTGAGCCTGCTCCTCGGTGATCCCGCCGGATGCCTCGGCCGACAGTCGCTCGGCGTGCCAGATCGCGTAGTCGGCGTACTGGACCCGGGTCGGGCTCACCACCGCCGTCCACGGGCCGGCCTGCCCACCGATCCGGGCACGGTAGGCCGTCGTGAGGTCGCGCGCCAACGGTCGCAACGAACCGCCGTCGGCGTTGATGTGGTGCACCACGAACACGAGGAGGTGGTGGTCGGAGGCGAGTCGCAGGATCGCGGCGCGGACCGCGTTGGGACCGGTCAGGTCGAAGCCCGGTTCGACAACGGCGGCGATCTCCTCCTCGACGCGGTCCGGGGTGGTGTCGACGAGGGCCACCCGGAAGCCGCGCAGGGCGTCGACGGCCGGGATGATGACCTGCACCGGACGCCCCTCGTGCAGGGGGTAGCGCGTCCGGAGCGACTCGTGGCGGGCGATGACGTCGCCGAGTGCCCCGGTCAGGGCCGGATGTCCAGAGGACCGTCGAGTTCGAGGGTGAGTCCCACGTTGTACGCCGACGACGACGGGTCGATCTGGTTGAGCGACCACAGGCCTCGCTGGACACCGGTCAGGTCGACCATGTGCGGCCGCTCGCGGGGTGTCAGAACACGTCCCGCACCGGTGGACTCGACCGTACTCAGCGCGGCGACGAAACTCGCCACCGTCGGATTCTCGAACAGCAGGGCCAACGGCACCCTCCGGTCGATGTGCTGTTCCACCCGGTAGGTCACCTTGGTCGCCGACAGCGAACTGCCACCCAGTTCGAAGAAGCCGTCGTGCACGCTGACCGTCTGGAGTCCGAGCACGTCGGCGAAGACCTGTGCCACGGCCGCCTCGAGACGGCTTCGGGGGGCGACGTATTCGCGGGCGGGAGAGATCTCGACGGCAGGCAGCGCGCGCCGGTCGACCTTACCGGTGCGGGTCACCGGGAACTCGTCGAGCACCTGGACGGTGTGCGGGACGAGATGCGCAGGCAGATGGGCGACCGCGTGATCGACGATCTGCTCGGGGGCGGGTCCACGCCCCGGCACGCCCGTCACATAGGAGACCAGGACCGTGTCGCCCGCCGGCGTCGCCATACCCACACTCACCGAGTGCTCGACGTCGGGATGGGTGACGAGAACGGCGTCGACCTCCCCCGGCTCGACCCGCATGCCGCGAATCTTGATCTGGAAGTCGTTGCGGCCGTGGTAGATCAGCTCACCGTCGGCTGTCCACGAGACGAGATCGCCGGTGCGATACATCCGGGTGCCGCTCCCGAACGGGTCGGCGACGAACCGGCCCGCGGTCAATCCCGGACGTCCGTGGTACCCGCGCCCGAGCGAACGCCCCGCGAGATAGAGCTCGCCGACGACGCCGGGCGGCACCGGACGCAGTACCGCGTCGAGAACCCGCGCCCCGACGCCGGAGATCGGCCGGCCGATGGTCACCGGCGCCGTCGCGCACAACGGCTTGGACAGGGTCACCCAGATCGTGGTCTCGGTGGGGCCGTACAGGTTGAGCAGGGGCCGGCCGTCGGCGTACCACCGCGCGACGAGTTCCGGCGGGCAGTCCTCCCCCGCCACCATCATCGTCTCGACGCCGGGGATGTCCGCCGGGTCGACAGTGGCGAGCGCCGTCGGTGTGGCGCAGGCGTGCGTGACCCGGTGCCGGGTGATGACGTCGGCGAGTTCGGGACCGGCGAAGACATCGGACGGGCTGATCACCAGTTCCGCACCCGCACAGATCGCGAGGATGATCTCCCAGACCGCGACATCGAAACCCGGTGCGGCGAGCTGTAGTACGCGAGACGCCCGGGTCACACCGAGTCGGGCTTGCTGCTCGGCTACCATCTCCGCGAGCCCTGCGTGGGTGACCGCCGCAGCCTTCGGCCGCCCGGTGGAACCGGAGGTGAAGAGCAGGTATGCGAGATCGTCGACGTGGGCGCGTCGGGTCCGGTCCGCGTCGGTGACCGGATGGTCGCGGCGGCCCGCGATGTTCAGCTCGACCTCGAGGTCGTCGAGCAGCCACTCCTCGACACCCAGGTCACGCTGCTGCGGTGCGGCATCCGGGTCGGCGGCACGGTCGGCGACCACCACCGAGTCGAGGGTGATCACCAGCGCGGCGCCGCTGTCGGCGAGCATCGCCGCTCGGCGTCGTACCGGCAACCGCGCGTCGATGATGACGAAGGCGGCGCCACTCATCGCCACCCCGAGCATGGTGAGCACCATCCGAGGGGATCGCGGAATGCTCACGGCAACAACGCCTCCCGGACCGATTCCGCGGTCGGCGAGCAGGCGGGCCAGCTGATGGGTCGCGGTCGCCACCTCCGCCCAGGTCAGTCGTCCGGTACCGGCCCCGACATCGCCCGTCAGGGCGACGGCGGAAGGATCGGTGGAGGCGAATCCCCGTGCGATGAGCTCGGCGAGGGTCGTCTCCGGCTGGGCACCGCGAAGCGGTGCGGCGAGCGCGCGCAGCGCGTCGGGTTCGAGCAGGTCGATCGAAGCGAGTGCGCGGTCGGGCGCGGACACCATCTGGGTGAGGACCCGACGCAGCCGGGTTGCCAGGCCACGGACCGTGGTCTCGTCGAACAGGTCGGTGGCATAGGCGAATTCGACCGCGTAGTCGTCCGCACGCTCGGTCACCGAGACGGTGACGTCGTACTTCGCCGCCGGCACGCGCGCATCGAGCAGTTCCGCCGAGCCGGTCCAGTGCGACAGTTCGGTCAACTGGTCGGTCTGTACGCTCAACGCGACCTGGAACAGCGGCGAATGGGACGGCGACCGTTGCGGTGCGATGGCGTCGACGACCCGTTCGAAGGGCACGTCGGCGTGACTCATCGCCCGCGCGCAACGACGATGTGCCGCGGTCACCAGATCCCGCACGGTGTCGTCCGGACGCAACGCGGTGCGCAGGACGACGGTGTTGACGAACATGCCGACCAGTTCGGCGACGGCCGGATCGTCGCGTCCGGCGACCGCGGTGCCGATGCTGACGTCGTCCACCGCGGCGAGCCTGCCGAGGGTGAGGGCCAGGGCGGACTGGAAGACGGCGAACGGGGTGACGGCGAGGGTGGCGGCCAGGCTGCGGAGTCCGGCGGACAGATCGGCGTCCAGCGTGACGTCGAGATGGTCTCCTGCACTGGACATCACCCGGGGGCGCGGGCGGTCGGTGGGCAGTTGGAGCAGGTCGGGCGCGCCCTGCAGTTCGGCGCGCCAGAACTCGAGGCCCTCGACCAGCACGGGTGACGGGCGTTCCGGGGTTCCCAGGATCTCGGCGCGTTCGACGGCGACATCGGCGTACTGCATCGGCAGCGGGGCGAACTCCGGGAGTTCCCCGGCCCGTCTGCTCTCGTAGGCCGTCATCAGATCGCGGAGCAGTGGTCGCAACGAATGCCCGTCGGCGGCGATGTGATGCACGACGAGTACCACGACATCGCCGCGTGGGTCCCCGGTGAGCAGGCGGAAGCGGAACGGGATCTCCTCGGCGAGGTCGAATCCCACCTCGGCGACCGCGGCGATCGCCGCATCGAGACCGCGCTCGCCGACATCGATCGGCTCGGAGTCGAGCACGGCGCCGGCGGTCGCGGTGTCGAGGATGCGCTGTTCCGGTTCACCGTCGACCGCCGGGAACACGGTACGCAGGATTTCGTGCCGGTCGAGGACGTCGAGCGCCGCACGATGCAGCACCCCGGGATCCACCGCGTGGGTGAGTCGGAGCGCGCCGGACATGTTGTAGGTCGACTCGGCCGGCGACATGCGATTGATGAACCACAGCCGGGTCTGCGCCTGGGACAACGGAATCCGCGCCGGACGCGGCAGGCGTCGACGCTCCGGCGGTGCCGGCACGGAGTCTGCGACGACGGCGCGGGACGCCAGATCGGCGAGGTCGTCGCTGTCGAAGACGTCGGTGAGGGCGATCGTCAGGCCGTGTCCGATCCGGGCTCGGGAGACCATGCGGGCCGCGAGGAGGGAGTCGGCGCCCAGGGCGAAGAGATTGTCCGACAGGCTGACCCGTTCCCGGCCCAGTGCCTGGGCAACCAGCGAGACGATCGCCTTCTCCGCCGGTGTCCGCGCCTCACGGAACTCCGCGGTCCTGGCCGAGAGATCCGGGTCGGGCAGCGCCGACTGGTCGAGCTTTCCGGAGCGGTTCGTCGGGAAGGTGTCGAGGAACACCACGGCGAGCGGCACCATGTGGCCGGGCAGCCGCCGGCGACAGAAGGCGCGCACGGCGTCCGCATCGGGAACACCCGATGTTCCGCGGACGTATGCCACGAGTACGGGCGCCGGACCGAGGTCTCGCCGCGCCACGACGACCACGGCGTCGACGCCGGGCATCGAGGCGATCACCGACTCGACCTCGCCGAGTTCCACTCGCTGCCCGCGGATCTTCACCTGATGGTCGCTGCGACCCAGGTACTCGAGTTCCCCGTCCCGCGTCCACCGCACCAGGTCACCGGTCCGATACATCCGGACACCGGGCTCACCCAGCGGATCGGCCACGAAGCGGGCGGCGGTCTGCACCGTCGCGCCGAGATAGCCGTTGGCCAGCTGTGGGCCGACGAGGCACAGCTCGCCGGCCACGCCGACCGGGACCGGCCGCAGGCGGCGATCCAGAACCCGCACGACGGTGCCGGCCACGGGTCGGCCGATGGGCACGACGGGGTCGTCGGCGGTCACCCGATGGGACGTGACGTCGATCGCCGCCTCGGTGGGGCCGTAGAGATTGACCACACCGGCCGACGAGGTCTGGCGCAGGCGACGGGCCAGCTGCGCCGACAGTGCCTCTCCGGAGGTGAAGACCCAGCGCACCCGGTCGGGCAGCGACTTCGGCGCACCCGACTCGTCCTCGGTCTGACCCACTACGTCGAGATAGGCGTCGAGCATGGACGGGACGAAGTGCAGGACGGTGACCTCGGCCTCGTCGATGAGGTTCCGCAGGTAGGCGGGGTCCCGGTGGCCATCCGGTGCGGCGATGACCATCCGCGCACCTGTCTGCAAGGGCCACAGCAGCTCCCACACCGACACGTCGAAGGTCGCGGGGGTCTTGTAGAGCACCGCGTCGTCGGCGCCGATCGGGTGATCTCGCTGCATCCACGCGAGGCGGTGCTCGATCGCCGCGTGGTCGACCTCGACACCCTTGGGTACACCGGTCGAGCCGGACGTGAAGATCACGTACGCGGGCTGATGCGGCAACGGACGCGTGTGGAGGGGTGGCGCCTCGGCCCGGGGACCCGCCCCGGCGTTGATCGCGTCGATCCCACGGGCGGCGAGGAACGCCGCGTCGACGGTGACAGCAGGGCGGACGATCGCGGCGATCGCGCGGCGTCGTTCCTCCGGCTCCGCCGGATCGACGGGCACGTACACCGCCCCGAGGCCGACGGCCGCATAGATCGAGCACACCTGTTCGGGGGAGCGGTCGAGAGCGACGATCACCCGGTCCCCCGCGACGACTCCCTCGTCCGCGAACACGCGCGCGAATTCGCCCACCGCCAGCGACATCTCGCGGTAGGTCAGGCGCGAGTCCCCGAAGACGAGCGCGGTCGAATCCGGCGTTGCGACGACCTGTCGTGCGAAGGGGGCCAGGATGTGCTCCGCGGCGACATCGACCGCCGGGCCGCCGTCACCGAGCAGCTCGACCGCCGCCGGCTCACCGGGGATGAGCAGGTCCAGCGCCGCCACCGGACGATCCGGGGCGTCGACGAACTGCTCGAGCACGTGGAGCAGCCGCGCCCGGTGGGTGCCCAGTTCGTCGGGGTCGTACAGGGCCGGGTTGGCATGGAGGCCCACCTCCAGCGGCGCCTCGGGACCCGCGGCGAAGACGTTCATCACCAGGTCCTCGACCATGCCCGCGGACAGCATGTGATAGCTGACGTGCGCCCCGTCGATCTCGATCGGCTTGTCGAAGAGCAGTAGGTTCACGAGCGGACCGAAGGATGTGCCGGTCGCGTCACCGAAACCGGCTGCGGCGCGAATGTCCTCGGAGCGGTACCGCTGGTGCCGGAGAACCGCGGTGATCTCGGAGGTGACCGCGGCGACGACCTCCGCACAGGTCACCGCGCCCACCCCGTCGACGCGCAGCGGGAGCATGTTGGAGACCATGCCCATCGACTGTTTGATCCGGGCGGTCGTGCGGGCTGTGACCGGCAGGCTCAGCACGATGTCGTCGGCGCCCGACATCCGGGCGAGGAAGGCGGCGAAGGCCGCGGTGAGGACCGCGGCGACGGAGGCGTCGAGCTCTCGGGCGCGACACCGCAGACGGCTGTCGAGGTCGGCGTCGAGCATCCCTGCCGCGACCACCGTCTCGTTGCTGATGCCGGTAGTGGCCGGATGTGTGGCCAGCGACACCCGTTCGGGCAGTCCGGCGGCGCGTTGCGCCCAGAACGCGTGATCCTTCTCGTGGCGCGTGCTCTCGCGATAGGCGGCATCGTCGGCGATCACCTCGGCGAGTGTCGCGCGCCGAGGTGGGACGCGGGTCTCGGCCGCGACCGCTGCGTTGTAGCGCGCCACCGCTTCGTGCAGGCAGACGAGCGCGCCGTAACCGTCGAAGGCGATGTGATGACCGCGCATGTACCAGTAGGTACGGTTGTCCGCCACCCGGATGAACGCCGCGAAGCCGACCTGGTCGTTCAGCAGGTCGACCGGACGCTCATGATCCGCGCGCATCCAGTCGTCGGCCGCCGCGAGGGGATCGGGCCGGTCCCGGAGGTCCAGCTCGACCACGTCGAACGGCAGCGACTCGTCGATGTACTGCATCGGTGTGCCGTCGACCTCGGCGATCCGGGTGTAGGCGGTCTGGAGTTCCCGCGCACCCTCGATGACGCCACGACGGAACAGCTCCCGGTCGAACGGACGACCGTCGTCGAGGATGTCCAGGTAATGCGCGATGGTGATCGAGTGGTCGTCGTCGAGGTTCTCGGCGAACCACATGGCACGTTGAGCCGCAGTGAGATCCAGCAGGTCGACCCCCCTCGTTCTGCTGCGCCCTCCCCGGCGCCCCTCCCCGTACCCAACTTGTGGGTTCCCCTCACTGAGGGTGATGTGTCATCCATGCCTCGTCCGAACCAGTCGTCGGCGATTTGGTCGTCCGACGACGCCGCTGACCCGTCCCCCCGAGGCGTTCGTCGAACAGCCACGAATCATACGCTTTACATCTCTTTTGAGATCGAAAGTGATACAGCGCATCTCGCGCCTGAGAGGCGGATCACATCTTGCGGAGAACTCAAGTGACAGATGGGACCTCACAAGTCCCTGACGGCCACACTCTCAACTTGCGTCACCCCGGAAGCGCCGGGTTGCGGTTTGGATTCGGTTGTTCGACCGTCATCTGCCCGAAGGAAGGATTCGTTGCACGCGAGCGGTCCGCGGCGGGGCAAGATTGGGGACATGACGAGCGTGCAACTGGTCGAGGTCGGCCCCCGCGACGGGCTTCAGAACGAGCAGATCCTCCTGTCGATCGACGACAAGGTCGAGTTGATCTCGCGCAGTGTCGACGCCGGCGTCCGACGCATCGAGGCGGTCAGCTTCGTCAACCCGAAGCGTGTCCCACAGATGGCCGGTGCCGAGGAGGTCATGGCACAGGTTCCGCGCGCCGACGGCGTCTCCTACATCGGCCTGGTCCTCAATCGCCGGGGTCTCGACCGCGCACTCACCGCCGCCGTCGACGAGGTCAACGTCGTGGTCGTCGCGACCGAGGAGTTCAGCCGGCGGAACCAGGGCTGCAGCGTCGACGAAGGCGTCGCCGCGGCGATCGACGTCGTGCGCGATGCTCGCGGGGCCGGTCTCCGGACGACGGTGACCATCGCGGTCTCGTTCGGCTGCCCGTTCTCCGGGGAGGTCGCTCCCGAACGGGTCGGCGAGATCATCGCGCGCCTGACCGAGGGAGCGGCACCGGACGAGATCGCCCTCGCCGACACCATCGGCGTCGGTGTCCCGGCCCAGGTGCGCACACTCGCCGACCTCGCCGCCGCGCACGCACCGGGCATCCCTCAGCGCTGGCACTTCCACAACACGCGCAACACCGGCTACGCCAATGCGCTGACCGCCCTGGACTCCGGCGCCAACGCTCTGGACGCGTCCATCGGCGGCTTCGGCGGGTGCCCGTTCGCCCCGGCCGCGACAGGCAATATCGCGTCGGAGGATCTCCTCTATGCGCTCGACCGGTCGAACGTCACGACGGGTGTCGACATGTACGGGCTGATCGACGCCGCGGAATGGTTGGGCAGGTCCTTGGAGAAGAGCGTCCCCGCTCTCCTCGGGCGCGCCGGAGGATTTCCGGACGCCCGCTGAGGCGGGGACTCTCGTCGGTTTTCGCCGTCGGGTGACTAGCCCGTGGTGTGCACGATCAACACGTCGCACGCCGACTTGCGTGCCACGTCGGCCGGAACCGATCCGAGCAGGCGCCCGGCGATCGAGTTCAGGCCGCGGTTACCGACGACGAGCAGGTCGGCCTTGACGTCGCTCACGAGCTGGAGCAGCGCGTCGACCGGCGCACCCTTGACGGGGCGCTGGACAACGGTGGCGGCCCCGGCCTTGGACGCGCGTTCCTTCGCGGTCCGCAGGATTTCCTCGGTCGGCGTCGAACCGGTGACCTGGTACGCCTCGTCTTTGAGGATGTCGGCGGCGTCCCCCGCACCACGCTCGTTGGGGAAGTATGCGCACGCGATCACCAACTGCGCGCCTTCACCCGCGAGTGCCCCCGCACGTTCCACCGCCTTCATCGACGACTCCGAGCCGTCGGTCCCGACGACGATGGTCTCGTATGCGCTCATCCCAACCTCCGACATGAATTCGCCTCGCTGCCCATCAGCGAGGCGTCACCTACATCCCCCATATTGCAGGGTTCTTTCACCGGGACATTAGTTTGCCGCGGCGTGTCTGTCCGCCGATCGTGGTGATCGGCACATGGTCGCGCTGTTGTGTCTTCGGCGGGATTGCAGGTCACAGCCCTATTTGATGCCCGCCGCGTCCATTCCGCGGAGCTCCTTCTTCAGGTCGGCGATCTCGTCGCGCAGGCGGCCCGCCAGCTCGAACTGCAGGTCCCGGGCCGCGCTCATCATCTGTTCGGTCAGCTGCGACACCAGATCGGCCAGCTCGGCGCGCGGCATCGCCGAGACGTCGCGCTTCTCGATCACGCCCGCACTGCCCGCCTTCGACACCTCGCCCTGCGCCCTGCGGCCGCGGCTGGAGTTGCGTCCCGAACCGCCCACCGCGACGGCCTCGTCCTCGGCCTCGCGGTACACCTGGTCGAGGATGTCGGCGATCTTCTTGCGCAACGGCTTCGGGTCGATGCCGCGCTCCTTGTTGTAGGCGATCTGCTTCTCGCGGCGACGCTCCGTCTCGTCGATCGCGTTGCGCATCGAGTCGGTGATCTTGTCGGCGTACATGTGCACCTCACCCGACACGTTGCGGGCCGCACGGCCGATCGTCTGGATCAGCGACGTGGTGCTGCGCAGGAACCCTTCCTTGTCCGCGTCGAGGATCGCGACCAGCGATACCTCAGGGAGGTCGAGACCCTCGCGGAGGAGGTTGATGCCGACGAGGACGTCGTAGTCACCCGACCGGAGCTGACGCAGCAACTCGACACGACGCAGGGTGTCGACCTCGGAGTGCAGGTACCGCACCCGGATGCCCAGTTCCAGCAGATAGTCGGTGAGATCCTCGGCCATCTTCTTGGTGAGCGTCGTGACGAGGACGCGTTCGTCGCGTTCGGTGCGCTGCCGGATCTCGTGGACCAGGTCGTCGATCTGCCCCTTGGTCGGCTTGACCACGACCTGCGGGTCGACCAGGCCGGTCGGGCGGATCACCTGCTCGACGAACTCGCCGTTCGACTGACCGAGCTCGTAGGGTCCGGGCGTCGCCGAGAGATACACGGTCTGACCGATGCGGTCGACGAACTCGTCCCAGGTCAGCGGGCGGTTGTCCACTGCCGACGGAAGCCGGAAGCCGTATTCGACGAGATTACGCTTGCGGGACATGTCGCCCTCGTACATGCCGCCGATCTGCGGCACGGTCACGTGCGACTCGTCGATGACCAGGAGGAAGTCCTCCGGGAAGTAGTCGATCAGCGTCGCCGGTGCACTCCCGGCCGAACGGCCGTCGATGTGGCGCGAGTAGTTCTCGATCCCCGAGCAGAAGCCGACCTGGCGCATCATCTCGAGGTCGTAGGTGGTCCGCATCCGCAGGCGCTGCGCCTCGAGCAGCTTGCCCTTGCCCTCGAGTTCGGCGAGGCGTTCCTCGAGTTCCTTCTCGATCGACGCCATCGCCCGCTCCATCCGCTCCGGCCCCGCCACGTAGTGGGTGGCGGGGAAGATGCGCAGCGAGGAGACCTGACGGACCACGTCGCCGGTGAGCGGATGCAGGTAGTAGAGCGATTCGACCTCGTCGCCGAAGAACTCGATGCGCACCGCGAGTTCCTCGTAGGACGGGATGATCTCGACGGTGTCACCGCGGACGCGGAAGGACCCGCGGGTGAATGCTGTGTCGTTGCGGGTGTACTGCACGTCGACGAGCAGCCTCAGCAGGGCGTCGCGATCGATCTCCTGCCCCACCTCGAGCTCGACCGAGCGATCGAGGTACGACTGCGGCGTACCGAGGCCGTAGATGCAGGACACCGACGCCACCACCACGACGTCGCGACGGGAGAGCAAACTCGAGGTCGCCGAATGGCGGAGTCGTTCGACGTCGTCGTTGATCGACGAGTCCTTCTCGATGTAGGTGTCGGTCTGCGCGATGTACGCCTCGGGTTGGTAGTAGTCGTAATACGAGACGAAGTACTCGACGGCGTTGTTGGGCAGCATCTCGCGGAGTTCGTTCGCCAGCTGCGCGGCGAGCGTCTTGTTGGGTGCCATCACCAGCGTCGGGCGCTGCACCTGCTCGATGAGCCAGGCAGTCGTCGCCGACTTACCGGTACCGGTGGCACCGAGGAGCACGATGTCCTTCTCCCCCGCCTGGAGCCGTGCGGTCAGATCCTTGATCGCGGCGGGCTGGTCACCGGCGGGCTCGTACTCGCTGACCACCTCCAAGCGGGCTTCGGTGCGCTCGATCTCGCCGATCGGACGGAACTCGGAGTGCGCGAGCACCGGGCGTTCTGCTGCAAAAGCCATAGTGCCAGGGTAAACGCGCACTACGACACGAGTGTTCCCGCGCGGTCTGCGGCCCGCCGCACGACGCGCGCCCGGAGCAGCACGACGAACGAACCACCGGTATGGGCTGACCGGTCACCGCGCCCGACACGGCGTCCTCGACCAGCGCGAACGGGGCGAGCCGGACCACCCTCGCACCCGGTACCGGCGCCGTCACGTGCGACCTGCCGGGCACGTGTGACCTCGGTTCGGCCGCCGACAGCCTGAATCCCGACCATGCGCGGCCGTCGTCCCGCACATCGGGAACATCTCCGATGTTCACTCTGAGATCGGGTGCCGGCCGAACTACATTCGGGGGATGACGAGCAACAGCGGTCCCGTGACGACCGCGTCGGCCGCATCCCACTCGATGCACCCGCCCAAGCGGGAGGTCTTCGATGTGCCCGCCATGACGAACACCGACAACAAGGGATTCGTCCGGGAGGTCGAGGAATACCGCGTCACCGACTACGGCCTCTACATGTCGCGCTCCGCGCCCGGCCACCCGAGGTTCGACCATCTCGAATCATGGCTTCTCCCCTCATTGGGGTTGCGCGCCAACATCTTCCACTACCAGGGCGGCTTTCGGGCGAATCAGCGCCTCTACCTCGACATCGGGCGGTTCTCCGGCCCCGACGAGCGCGGCCGGTGGTACGCCGAGGACTGGTATCTCGACCTCGTCGACGTTCCGGGATCACCGCTGGAACTCATCGACGTCGACGAGGTCTTCGAAGCGCACCGGTGCGGACTCCTCGACAGCGACCAGTGCGTGCAGGCCGTCGAGATCGCGACCCGCGCGCTCGTCGGGGCCGCCGCGCACGGAAACGACGTACAGGCCTGGCTCGACGACGCGGCCGGCGGCGTGGTGTTCTTCCGAGACCACCGCCCCGATCACGGGTGGTGACCCGGTACGACCGCGCGCCGGTGTGCCGGCCCGACGTCGGACGACGGACTCAATAGGTGGGCAGCACGAAGCACGCGCCGTTCCGGATGAACTGCGGCAGTTGCACTCCCGTGCCCACGTTGACAGTCCGCGTCTTGACCACCCCGTCGAGTTTCGCGGTGAGCACGTAGCGTCCGGGGGCGGATGGTCGCCAGGTCGGCGTGACCTCGGCAGTGGTGGGCTTGGCGGTGTGGATCGTCACGGTGCGACCCGCCCGGGTGGACGTGACCTCGAGTGTCGACTTCGCCGACTTCGGATCGCCGACGATCACGGACAACTTGTAGGCGCATCCCGCACCGTAGAGTCCGTAGTTCGACGAGCCGTTCGCCGAGGAGCCGTAACCGGGCAGCGTGTCGACGGCGATCCCCTGCAGTGCCGCGTTCGCCGGGGCGGCACTCACCGCAGCGGCCGTGAGCGCCGCCCCGACGGCGATGCCGCCGACGACCGGACGCACGTGTTTCGAACTACCAGGACCCCACATATGTGCTCCTCACAGCGCTTTGCCGACTCGGTGATCCGCACCGGGATCGGTGCGTCGTCGCAAAGCTAACAGCGCGGAGCACACGATGTGGCCAATTCAGGCAACATTCGTAGTCAGTTTGTCGAGCCCCTCATGCGATCTCGATCCGCACGGTCGCAGGTCGCCCAGGATCGCAGGAACCGTGAACGCCGGGGCCGACGGGCGCGAACCCACCGTCGGCGAGGAGGTCGACGAGTTCTGCGGACGCGCCCTCGTCGCGGGCGGCGATCCGCAGCTCGACGTTTGCCGGATCGGTGATCTCGACGGCGGCCGCCCGCTCACCCGCGATCGCCCACAGCCGGTTGACCAGACGTGTCGCGGGACCGTTCGGATTCGGTTCGGCGGCAACGAGTTCGGGGACCGGATCGGCGACCCGACGCGCCCGGACGTTGGCCTCGAACGGTACGAGCCGATCGTCCCAGACCCGCGCGGCGGCAGCGGCGAGGTCATCGGCCGACCCGGAGTTGTCGAGCCAGACGTCGGCGACCGCACGGCGCTGCTCGTCAGTGGCCTGCGCCGCGATTCGAGCACGCGCGTCTGCTTCGTCGACCCCGCGCATCGTCGTGAGGCGATGCAGTCGGACGTCGGCGTCGGCGAACACGATCACCACGAGGTGGAAGAACGGCGCGGTGTGGTTCTCCACCAGCAGCGGGATGTCTTGGACGACGACGGCGTCGTCGGGCGCCGCCGCGAGCAGGTCCTGGGTGCGCGCGCCGATCAACGGGTGGGTGATCCCGTTGAGCGTCTTCCGTGACTCCTCGTCGACGAAGGCCTTGGCCGCGAGCGCCGGACGGTCGAGGCTGCCGTCGGCGGCGAGGATGTCCGAGCCGAAGGCCTCGACGAGCGCGGCGAGGCCAGCCGAGCCGGGTTCGACCACCTCGCGGGCGATCTTGTCGGCGTCGATGATGTATGCACCTCGATCGACGAAGGTCTTTGCCACGGTCGATTTGCCGGCGCCGATGCCACCGGTCAGTCCAAGCCTGATCACGCCACCAGTCTGGCAAACAGGCTCCTGTCCGGTACACACCGGCGCCCCGTGTGTCGCGTCGCTTCAGCCGGTGACCGCGACGAGTTCGACGGTCTCGCGCGGCAGGGTGGACTCGGCGACCTTCTCCCCCGACTCCAGATCGATCGCGACGATCTTCTTCGACACCGGTTCACTGACGTACGCGATGCGATCCTGCACCACGACATTCGGCATCGGCGACTGCCATTCGTCGGGTTCGGTCCACTCCCCGATCGCCGGGATCCGGGCGGTGCGGTTGCCGGATCGTGCATCGAAGACGTGCAGCGCGCCGTCGGTCCCGAGGATCACCGCAGAGCCGCCGGGGCCACGTTCGAGCGACCGGAAGCTGTAGGAGGTCCCGAGATCGACCAGGCGGAGATCGCCGGTACGGGTGTCGGTGAGCGAGAAGCGCGTCGGCCGTTCGAGGTCGGCGTCCTCGTCACTCTTGTAATCCCCCAGCACGACCGGGGACCCGTGATCACCGGCCTGGTTGCCGATGCGGCCGTAAGGATCCGGGCTGGCCACCTTGCGGATGTCGTTGCCGTCGACGATGAGGATGCCGTTCTCACAGCCGAAGGTCAGGCGGCCGTCGGCCGCGGCGGCCTCGCCGTGGACGCCGGGACATTCGTCGTTGCGGGCGATCTCGTTCCGCTGCTTGTCCAGGATCGCAACGCCGCTCCGCGAATTCTCGTCGCCGCGTGTGACGACAACCGAACCGTCGCCGCGGAACACCGCCACACCGTGATGGGGTTGCGGGACCGTGAACGTGGTGGCCACCGGGTTGCCGCGGAGCAGTTCGGCGGGTTCGACGATGTCGACCTGTCCGGTGCCGTCGCTGAACAGGCTGATTCGTGAGTCGTGGACCACGACATGTCCGGGTTCCGCTCCACCGAAACGCATCTCGGTGAGCGAGGGCTCGGTCGTGTAGTGATGTCCGTGGTCGCCGTGCGCCTTCGTCCAGGTCCCGGCGTCGAGGACCCGGAACCCGTCGGCCTCGGAGACGAAGACGTGCCGCCCGTTGCCCGCGCTGTTCAGCCGGACGAATCCGTCGAGGGGAAGGTCGGCGACCTGATCGAGCGTCTTCGCGTCGAGCACGAGGATTCCGCCGTCGTAGCTGAGTGCGAGTCGTGGTGTCGCGCTTTGCTGTTCCGCGGGTCCGCGCGACGATTCGGCGGACGGGGTCGCCTGCTCGGGGTCGCCGCATGCGACGAGCGCGATGGAGGAGGCAGCGAGCAGCGCGAGGGAACGGGTCAGAGTTGTCCGTGGTGATAGCACTCGGACAGTCAACCGTCTAATGAAAATGATTGTCAACAATGCATGGTTGTCCGACCTCGGCGGGCGAGTTCAGCCGTCCCCGATGAACGGCGCCAACCCGTCGAGCAGTCGCGCCAGGCCGAAATCGAACACCTCGTCAGGAGCCCCTGGCGCCTGATGATGTTCGCCTGCAACGGTTCCCACTCGATCCGCGAGAGGGAACCCGCCTTTGGGGATCACCGCGTCGAGCTCGGGTGCGACGACCTCCCACCACTCGACGTCGGTCATGCCGCTGTTGGTCACCGCGGCGTCGGCAGCCAGGGCCTCCCGGGCGTTGCCGGTCACGAAGGCGGACAGGAGACCGAGGATGTGGTCACGGTCGAGGTCCGAGATGTCCAGCGGCTCGAGCAATTCGAGCTGCCGTTCGTAGCGGGCGAGACGACGCGGACCGAGAACCTGTCGCCACGGATTGGCGTCGATCAACCAGGGATGTGCCAGGTACTCGGCGCGCAGATGACGTGCGACCTGCGCGAGGGATTCCCGGACCGTCGATCCCGGCCCCGGCACCGGGTCGCCGGCGACATGGTCCACCATGAGCGCGACCAGGACGTCTCGGGTGGGCACGTAGGTGTAGAGAGTCATCGGACCGACGCCGAGCTCGGCGGCGAGTGCCCGCATCGACACCGCGGTCAGTCCACGCTCGTCGGCGAGGGTGACCGCCTTGCCGACGATCTCGTCGACGGTGACCCGTTGTCGCGGACCGCGTCTGGGTGTCTGCGGCTCCCCACGTCCACGCCAGAGCAGCCGAACGAGGGTTCGGGCATCGTCAGCGGTCGACACGTTGCACCCTTTCCGTACAGCGTACGAGATCAATACCGTACCCACCGGGTCTCGGCTGGTGTGGCAGGGACACGAAAAACCCTCCCGGGAAGTCCCGGGAGGGCTTTTCGTGTGCTCAGTGCAGATCTACTGCGGGAGCAGAGCTATCAGGCGTTGCCCGAGAGCTTCTCGCGCAGAGCGGCGAGCTGCTCGTCGCTCGCCAGCGAACCACCGGTGGACGAAGCACCACTGGTGTTCGCCGAGCCACCACGGCTCTCCGAAGCCGACGAGTAGTCGGTCGGGGCGTTGGCAGCCTCGGCTGCGGCGGCGGCGAACTTCTCCATCTGGGCGGTGTGCATCTTGTGGCGACGCTCGGCCTCGGCGTACCGGGCCTCCCATGCCTCACGCTGCTTCTCGTAGCCTTCGAGCCATTCGTTGGTCTCGGCGTCGAAGCCCTCGGGGAAGATGTAGTTGCCCTGCTCGTCGTAGCTGTCGGCCATGCCGTACTTCGAGGGGTCGAACTCCTCGGTGTAGTCCTCGTTGGCCTGCTTGAGGCTCAGCGAGATACGACGACGCTCGAGGTCGATGTCGATGACCTTGACCATCGCATCGTCGTTGACGGCGACAACCTGATCCGGCACCTCGACGTGGCGCTCGGCCAGCTCGGAGATGTGGACCAGACCCTCGATGCCCTCGTCGACGCGGACGAACGCACCGAACGGCACCAGCTTGGTGACCTTGCCCGGGACGATCTGACCGATCGCATGGGTACGGGCGAACTGACGCCACGGGTCTTCCTGAGTGGCCTTGAGCGACAGCGAAACACGCTCGCGGTCCAGATCGACGTCGAGGACCTCGACGGTGACCTCGTCGCCCACTGCGACGACCTCGGACGGGTGATCGATGTGCTTCCAGGACAGCTCGGAGACGTGGACCAGACCGTCGACGCCGCCGAGATCGACGAACGCACCGAAGTTGACGATCGAGGACACGACGCCCTTGCGGACCTGGCCCTTCTGCAGCTGGTGCAGGAACTCGCTGCGGACCTCGGACTGGGTCTGCTCGAGCCACGCACGACGCGACAGGACCACGTTGTTGCGGTTCTTGTCGAGCTCGATGATCTTGGCCTCGATCTCCTTGCCGATGTACGGCTGGAGGTCGCGGACGCGACGCATCTCCACGAGCGATGCCGGGAGGAAGCCGCGCAGGCCGATGTCCAGGATCAGGCCGCCCTTGACGACCTCGATGACGGTGCCCTTGACGGCCTCGTCCTTCTCCTTGAGCTCCTCGATGGTGCCCCAAGCCCGCTCGTACTGCGCACGCTTCTTGGAGAGGATCAGACGGCCTTCTTTGTCCTCCTTGGTGAGGACCAGGGCCTCGACCTCGTCACCGACGTTGACGACCTCGTTGGGGTCAACATCGTGCTTGATCGACAGTTCGCGAGAGGGAATGACGCCTTCGGTCTTGTAACCGATGTCGAGCAGAACCTCGTCCCGATCGACCTTGACGATGGTGCCTTCCACGATGTCGCCATCGTTGAAGTACTTGATCGTGGAGTCGATGGCGGCGAGAAAGTCCTCGGCAGTGCCAATGTCATTGATGGCTACTTGCGGCGAGGTGATCGTGGGGGACGACATATGTTGAGTTGCTCCGGACAGGTGTGTAGTAGGTACAGTTCTTGACGTATTGCGCGGCACAAAACCCCTGATCAGAAGCATTTCGACCGGGGCGTGCGCCTGTCGCGCGTCATCGAGCGCACGCGCGTTCTCAAAGCCTACTCCAGCGGCATTGTGCTGGGCAAATGCCCTTGAAACGGCCCCTCCGAGAGCCCCCTGCATTGCCCCTCCGGATGACACCGGCCGGCACGATCAGGAGCGCGTACGCCGCTCCCCGGTGACCGAGTCGAGGAGAGCACGCAGCCGTGACCTCCGCCGGAAACGTGGACATGTCCCGTCCGGGCACAGCGCACAGTCGGTGCCCGCCCGGTGATGCTGGTGTGCCGACCGGTCGTGACCGCACCGGCAGTTGTCGTCGTCCACCCAGGTGAGGTTACCGAAGGAGCCCCGAAGGTGGGCGGTTGTCCTGTGTGTCAGGGTGCGACGACTCGGACCCAGTCGACGAGCATCGTGGACTCCGGCGGCGTGGTGGGGCCGGCAGGTCCCGGCCAGGTGCCGCCGACGGCGATGTTGAGCAACAGATGCAAAGGTTTGTCGAGGACCCAGCGCGAGCCGGGCTCGAGGTCCGCCGGGGTGACGGTGAGCAGCGTCCGGTCGTCGATTCCGGTTTGGATGAGACCGGGCAACTTGTTCACCCAGTAGATACGAAAGGTCCCCGCAAGTGGTGCCGGCGGGATGCCGGTGGCCGACACGCTCTGACGTCCGCTCGGCGGTCCGCCGGGTACGTGGACGCCGGTGTGGTACTCGGACGCCTCGTTGAGCGTTTCGATGATGTCGATCTCGCCGGAAGCCGGCCAGCCGACCCGGTCGATGTCATCGCCCAGCATCCAGAACGCGGGGTGCAGTCCGGCACCGGCGGGCACGGCGATGCGGGCCGAGATCCGGCCGTGGCGGATCGACAGTTCACCCTTGGTCGACAATCGCGCCGAGGTGAACCCCCGGTCGTTGCGTCGGGCTATGACGGCCAGGTGCCCGTGCCCGTCGATCCGGGCGTTTTCCACGGAGTCGGTGTACACCTGGACTTCGTCGTTGCCCCAGCCACCTCCGCCGGTGACGGCCCGCCAGGGGCTCTGCACTGCGCGAGGCGGGCCGTCGAAGCCGTCGGCGTAGATGACGCGTGGTCCGGGGTCGGCATGGCCGAATCCGATGGAGCATCCCGACGCGGCGAGCACTGCGACGACGCACAAGTGGACGACTGGTCTCATCGGATGCTCCTTCTCTCGGCGAGTCCGCGGGCATAGCCGGCGCAGGTCCACAGGAACCCGGCCACCAGCGCTGCACATCTGCGGGGCGAGCGACGGTGGCGCCAGACCCCGGCCGGAAGCACGCGGGTGGTGTAGCGACGTTCGCTCGCGAGGGCGGCGTCCGCGCCGGTCAACGAGGCCAGGACGGCTTTGGATCGACCTTCGTGATAGCAGCGCGAGGTGAAATAGCGGAAGGTCCCGCGGTCGTCGGGGACGAGATGCGTCACTCGGAAGGTCGTGTCGCGAACGATGCGGTCGTTCGGATTCCGTTCCCGCAGAGCGATTCCCATCAGGGTCTCCTCGCACCCGGCCGGCAGGGTGCCGCGGCGTCCCAGCGCCGGGGAGAAACCACCGATGTCGAGCAGCGCGTCGCGGCGCACTGCCATCGCTGCACCGATCGGGTTCCGGATGGCCGCGCCGTGGTGGGGCAGGCCGAGGTAGTCGCAGCCGACGACCCACCCGAACTCGTCGGGGAACCACTCCGGCGCAGCCGTTTCCCATCTCGCCTCGACCGCACCGCCGATCGCCGCCACATGGGCTTCCGCCATCCGTGCCCGGACCGCCTTCAGGGCTCCGGGGGCCGGGCGGGCGTCGTCGTCGATGAAGACCACGACGTCGCCGGATGCGGTGTCGGTACCGGTGTTGCGGGCTTCCGACAATCCCCGGATTCCCTTGTTGGCGACCACGATCAGCCCAGGGTGGCCCGCGGCGAGGTCGGCTGACAAGTCGGGGTTGTGGTCGACGACGATGATCAACTCGTCGGCGTCACCTAGTTGCGCTGTGGTGGCCACGATCGCAGCCTCCACCTGTTGCCGACGCCGCTCGGTGTAGCAGCAGATCACCACCGACAACCGCGGCTCTCCGGACCTGTTCTCGGCGAGCGGAATCGCCGACGGTCCCGATGTCCCGGTCACCACGGCGCGATGTGGTTGAACCACGACACCACGTCCTCTCCCCTGATACACGACGAATCCAGATGCGCGCCCGAGCATTCGACCATCGAGATGGTCGCGACCTGCCCGAACCGGGCGCGGAACGCCGCCGCATTGGCCGCTGTCGACACGAGAGTGTCCTGCGGACTGACGTAGAAGCGGATGTTCGCACCCGCCAGCGAATCGACGGGCAGTCGCATCGGGTCCGTCCCGGGGAGGTCGGGGTTCGCCGCTGCGAGGCCTTGCTGGTAACCGCCTGTCGCCTGCGCGAAAGTCAGGGCGGGCCCGATCGCGGCCAGCCCGCGCGGCCGGAGGTCTGAGTGCTTTGCCATCACGTTGACCGCTGCGATCGTGCCCATCGACTCGGCCAGGAAGAACACGTCGGACACCCGATGCCGCTCGGCCGTCGCTTCGGCGATCGCCGCATAGTGGCGCTGGGATGCGGGGTTTCCGTACGCATTTCCCCCGGCTCGGCCGGCCACGACCACGTAGCCGGCTGCACAGAGGTCACGGACGAGAGCGCGATGGGCCTCGTCCACGTCGAGGATCGTCTCGTCACGGTCCAGACCGTGGAAGAAGACCACGACGCCTCGCGTGGTCACACCGCCATCCGAGATCGTCAACGTGTTCTGCCCGTCGATCACCGCCCGGAGCCGGATCAGACCGCCCTCGGTCGACGAGCATCCCGCGACCGACACGGAGAGAGCCGCCGTCACGATCGCCACGAGAATCATCAGCAGACCACGCATCCGTCACACCGCCGCGAGCCGGTGATAGTGGGACGCCACCCGGGCCGCACGCACCGGCGCGACGAACTCGTCGCGGACCCGTTCCGCGCCGGCCTCGGCGATCCGCGCGCGAAGCCCCGCATCCCCGAGCAGCCTCTGCACTGCGCGCGCCAGGCCGTCGGCGTCGCCGGGTTCCACGAGCAGGCCGGTCTCCTCGTCGACGATGAACTCGCCGGGACCACCGGATCTACAGGCGACGACCGGAACCTGACACACCTGCGCCTCGAGCAGGATCATCCCGAAAGGTTCCTCGAAGGACGGGCAGGCGAGGACGTCGACGGCCCCCAGGACCCCGGCGACGTCGTCGACATGCGGCACGATGCGCAGTGCGTCGCCGAGCAACCGAGTGCCGACCCGCACGAGTTCGGTCAGGTAGCCGCCGTCGTCCACCCCGGGTGACCCGACAACCGCGAGTTGGGCCGGCACACCGTTCTCCCGCACCCTGGCCACCGCGTCGACCAGCACGTGCAGACCTTTCTCCGGGTCGACGCGACCGACCGCGGCAACTATCGGGCATTCCGGGGAATCCGCCAGCCGGGCACGCCACTCCCCACTGGGCGCGGCGGTCTCGAACCGTCCGACATCGACGCACTGCGGGATGACGATCACTTTGTCACGCACCCAGGACGGGACCTGATCGCGCGACGCGCCACTGATGGCGATCGTGCTGTCGGACAGACGGACTGCGAACCCCAGCGCCCACCGGCCGATGCCGGGAGCCACTATCTCGTGGAGTTCGAGAACGGTTCCGGTCCGCGTCAGCCGACCGGTGACTGCGCAGTCGAGATGCGTCATGAGCAGGTTGGAGTGGATCACCTGCGCCCGCGTCTCCCGCACGACGCGCATGAGGCGGGAGATGGACCGCACGGTGCGCCATACCAGCGAGATCAGTTCGACAGATCCACGCATGCGTCGCCCGTCGGGTGAACGCAGTCCTCGCCGCTCCGGGATCTCCAGAGCGCGGAACGCCAATCCCAACCCACGCCAACGCTTTTCGAATGTACCGCCCGCGGGGGCGGCCAACGTCACATCCACCTCGGCCGTCGCCAGGAGCGGCGCGATGTTCAGCAGACTCTGCTCGGCCCCCATCGCATCCTTCGACGGCGAGACCGCGAGCACCCTGATCACGACGAACCGTCCCCGTCGACGAGCCGGCCGAAGTCCTGGGCGAACGCTTTCAGGGCGGCAACGACACGTGCTGGGTCGATGACGTTGTCGTGGAACGAGGCCGACACGAGGCTGGCCTCGCGGGTGTGCAGCGCGACGATCGTCAGCCCGTGCGGGCCGTCCGGTTCCGAACTGCTCGCGTACAGATGTTCCCCGCCGGGCGAGAACGGGATGTTCGTGCGCATTCCGACGTCCGAGAAGGCGACGGAGACAGGTGCCGCCGGGTCGGTGACCGTCGGCGTCACCGGACGGCGCCGTCGTCCGCCTGTGCGCGCGGAGGACAGTAGAGCCCCCGCGAGGGGTCGTGCCGTTCGCATCCCGGAGCGGATCTGCCGGGACACCTCGGCGATGGTGGTCTCCTCATCGATCCGGATCGGCAGCGCTCCCAAGAAATTGCCGTTGATCCACTCCCCGTCGAGGTAGGTTCGCAGGTCCACGACGACGTTCGAGATCGGCGACACGTTGACGCCTGCCTCCTGCAGAGCCCGGATGAGTGCGATGGCGACGACGGCGAAGTTGCTGACCTTGCCCGCCGACTTCTTGACCCGGGCGACCGTCTCGTCGCGGACAGCGCCGTCGAGGCTTCCGTACAGCGTCCTGCGCGAGGGCGACCACGTCACCGGTAGGCCCGGCTCCGGCGGTGCAGGCCGCTTCGGCCGGTCGGCGAACGCCGCTCGCAGACGCTGAGGGCCCCGCCCGAAGGTCGCCCACGCGGCGGACAGCATCGGCGCCCGTCCGGACGGGTGGGACGCCACCGGCGCGTACTCGCCCGCGGACGCGGCGGCGGCCACAGCTTCGATGATGGCGCCGTTGCTCCGGCCGTCGCTGAGCGCGTGCCGCACGATCATGCCCAGGTGTCTCGGGAATCTGACGAACTGGATGGGCAGGTCCGGATCTGCATGTGCCACCAAAGAGTCGACCACTGCGCCGATGTCGGTCCCGATAGGCCAGGGTTCCCCCTCGGTGACCATGTCATCCGTCGGCTCCCCGGGAATCCAGCGCAGGGTCGCGCGGTCCAGACGCCAGCCGAGCCGGGCATGAGGGTTCTCCGTCGCCACCCGTCGCAGTGCTGCACGCACGGCATCGAGCGGTGGCAGGTCCACCGGTCCGAGCAGGAGGCTGAGTACCGATCCCACCCAGGGTCGGTCTCGTCGTTGCAGCGCAAGGGGTTCAGACATCACGGCACCTCATCTCGTGTCATTCCGGTACAGGAAGACCCACGTACCGGGTTTCTCGTCGACGACTTCCCAGCGGGGATCGCTCGTCATCCGGCGGTTCAGGTTGTCGATCGCCTCTGCGGGAAACAATCCGAAGAAGGCGCCGAACCCTCGCATCGGTTCCGACAGGACGACGAACGTCGGTCTGTTCCGCCCGGTGATGACCGCCATGAACTCCCGGTAGTCGGATTCGGAATCGAAGGCCCTGCCCGCGAGACCTGGCTGGAACATCAATGCGTTGTCGAATGCGTGGGTGAACTCGGCGAAACGTACGTAGTCACCCGTGGGTCGTTCCGGCCACCCGGGAACGAGCGGTGTCACGTAGGCCGGAAACACACTGCCCGCGAGCACTTCTCCGGCTGAGCTGACCTGGTCCCGGCCGATCAGGTTCGTGTACCAGTTCGCCGACCCCGCCTGCGCCGCCAGAGCGGTCGCGACACCGAGTGCGGCGAAGGTCCCGGCGAACCGGATGCGACCGGCACGCACACCGGCGAGCAACCCTGGGGCGAGGACGAACGCACAACCAGGCAGCGAATAGAGGAAGACCCGGAAGACTGCCTCACCGCCGTAACTCTGTCCGCCGAGGATCAGGATCGGACTCAGCGCGATGACAGCCAGTGCCCGGACTGGTTGCCCACGTCGCCATCTCAAGATCAGGACGGCCACGGTGGAGGCCCAGGTGGCAATCGTCACCACGCGCATGACCGCGCTCGAGAAGACCTGGCCGGCCATACCGTGGTGCCCCCCACCGCGAGTGGCCGCATTGTTCGCGACGTCCCCTGAGAACAGGGTGTAACCAGACAGGACGTCGCCGTTGTAGAGGAGTACGCCACCGAGTATCGCGCCCATCACCAGGGCGATCCACCACGGCTTGAGCATGCGCCCCAGCACGAGCAGGCATGCCGCGCCCAGCACCCAGTACGGGGTGAGCTGGTGAGTGATCGCGAGCGCTCCGAACAGGATCATGATCGGCGCCGTCCCCACCGCGCGGTCGCGGGAGAGCCCGATCGGGACGAGCATCGCGACGGCCAGCAGCATCCCGATCGCCTGCGGCGCGAAGTAGTCCTGCTCGACCCAATTCAGTGTCACCACCAAGAACGTGGCCGCGAGCCCTTCGTCGCGGGTGAGTCGCCACGCACGTGCCCCCGCGTACACGATGCCCGCGAGAAAGAGGTGATAGACGGGCGTGAACCAGTGCGCGATGTCGATCGGGCTCAGGCCGGTGAGGTCGGCGACCCATGCGGTCACCGCGAAGAGCGCCGGCCACCCGTTGTAGACATCCACACCATGGGCGAGCGACCCGCTCTGCTGAATATGATCGACGACCCCGAGGTGTTTGTAGGTCCAGGAGTAGATCGGCGCGTCCGTCGAGATCGCCCGTGGTAACCGCTGGCAGACGATCATCGCGACGATCGCTCCGACCGTGGCGGTGGTATTCCCCTGGCGCAGTGCGATACCGAAGGCGACTGCCGCCAGGACGATCGACGCCGGATACAGCGGGGACGCGCCGGCCAGTAGTCCGTACTCGTTGAACGACGATCCCGCGATCGAGCGCACGCCGAGAACGAAGCAGACGAGACAGCACGCCAGCACCGCCCACGGAGACACGACCATCCACGACACGACCGGATGCCACCGCTTCGATCTCGCGGGGGCGACCGGCTCGCACCCCGCGGGCGGATGCGGGGGTTCCACCGACGTCGTCGTCTCATCGTGAACCAAGGTCATACGTGCGCCACCCTGGATGCGAGATGGGCACCGCGACCGAGACCTCCGGCGGTGGTGGCGATCCCGATGATCGCCAGGACAACGGCCGGACTCCAGAAACCGGCCATGAGCAGTCCGGTCACGGCGACGATGGACACCGCGAGCCCGACCGCCGGAACCAGCGACAACCGCGCGTGAGTCGGCATGCTGCCGAACGACATCACCAGGCTTCCCGGTCCCAGAAGGACGAACGCGATCACCGCGACCACTTGCAGTACACCGGGCAGCATCGTCGCGCCGAGCAACCCGACGAGCCCGAGCCACATGGACACGGCAGCGAGTCGGCCCTCGAGAATGGTGTTCCCGGGCTCACCCCACATCTGGCCACGACGGAAATCGAGCAGACCCGCCAGACCCCTCGATGTGGCCCGGAGCGGTGCACCCGCGCGCCCCGCGAGGCGACCCCTGATGAGTCGCCACGGTCCGCGCGCCACCCCGACGAGCTCCCGGCGACGCAGACCCGCCAGCTCTGGCTCCGCGACGACAGCCGGACCTGGATCGACCTGGGTGGTCGCGCGCAGGTGACGGATACCGGCGACCAGCCGCTTCGTGACCAGCACCGTTGTGCAGGGGTCGACGAGCAGTTTGAAGATCACTGCACCGAGTCCGACCCCGTAGTCGTGCATCTGCTTCTCGAGCTCGGCGACACTCGCGCGGTGGCTGTGCCATACGATCGCCGCGGGTTCGCGTGCGATGGACCCGCCGGCCAGGAGGAGCCTGACAAAGATGTCGATGTCCTCGCCGCCCCCTGCTGCCGAGCCGGCACCCACTGCCTCATCGAAACCGCCGAGTCCGACGACGACGTCTCTGCGTACGGCGAAGTTCGCACCCGTCCCGAACTCGGACACCCGCAACGGAAAGAGGTCATCGGCCGCCACCGGCCGCGCCACGCCGTACAGCGCTGGCTCCCAGCGTTCCGCCCACCCCACACGACGGTCGAAATACGCCTGCGCCGGCGTCATCACCTCGACCGAGGGGACCATGCCGCACACGCACGCCACCGACTCGTCTCGTTCGAAACCGATGACGATCCGCGACAACCAGTTCGGATCGAGGACGACGTCGTCGTCGGTGAACGCGACGAGCTCGAATCTCGCAGACCGGAGACCGACATTGCGCGCGATGGAGAGACCCGGCCCGGCAGCGTCCACCACCCGAACAGGGATCGACGGACAGGCCGCCGCCACGACCGGTGGTGTCAGCCCGCTCACCGGATTGTTGTCCACCACGAGCACCTCGAAGTCCGGGTAGTCGAGGGTGACGAGGCTGTCGAGGAGTCGGGCGAGATGGTCCGGACGGTCTCGGGTGCAGATGACCACAGACACCCCGGGCCGGGTCCTGCGCTCGGGCAACACCGGCGGTTCGGGTAGACCGCGTGCCTGCTCACGAAGAGCGACGCCGTCGATCGTGCCGTTCTGCACCGGGAGTCGCACCAATCCGAGTGGCCTATCCTCCGACCACACCAGGAACCTGGACTCGCGGAAATCGTCGCCGCCGATCAATTCGATTCGCGGCGAGTCGGTCTCGTTGCTCTCTCGCTCCGGGTCGTGACCACCCTGTTCGTCGATGCCCGGTCGCTCATCGAGCTCATGCAGATCAACCTGACCGATCCAGATCGCACCGCCCCAGAGTTTTCCGCTGTCCTGGATTCGCCGGACCGGCTCGAGTCCGGGACGCCGGTCCACATACCCTTTGTCGATCATCCGATCACTCCCCGTGACGACGAGGAACGAGCTCCTCGCCTTGTTCGATTGACGTCCGCCTCCTGCGCGTGACGAGCGTCAGCGCGCCGGCGAGGAAGGTGAGTGCTGCCTGGTGGAGGAGGATCGCCCATGCACCGCCGGCGGCGCCGAGCGATCCGCAGAGACCGGGCATGAGTGCGAACAGCAGGATCGCCGTGGCTCCGGAGAAGGTCAACGGTGCGCGAAGCCTGCGTCGCGCCTGCTGAAGTGCCGCCCAAACCAGGTAGGGCAGGCGCAGGATCGATCCGGCACACAGGATGAGCACGACGACAAGCGTTTCCGTCACTCCATATGCCGGGTTCAGGAGATGGAGCGCTCCGGGTACGACCACGACCAGACCGATCGTGCCGACGCCGGTCACCACTCCCGACCGGAGGAGGATCTTCTTCGCCATCGAGGCTGCCGACTCGGGCTCACCCGAGGCGTGTACCACCAGGGACACCGCCATCGACGCCCCGATGAAGTCGAGCGTGCTGACGATGGCGAAGACGAGTGCGAAACGCGCGCCTTCGGCCGGTCCCGCGAACAGTGTGACGAGGAACGGAGTGAGGGACAGGACCCCCAGATTGAGTCCGGACAGCGCGGTGGTCCTCGTGACCACCCGATGAAACTCAACCATCGCCTGGTCACCGGACAGCGCGCCCTGTGCGGGCAACCCCTCACCGGTCTCGACGATCCGCCGGATCATGGGTCGCAGGACCACAGCCACACCCACCGCCGCGACGACGACCGCCAGCGGGATGCTCTGCCACGCGACGGTGAACACGGCGACCGGCAGCAACACGATCTTGCCGATCCCGACCGCCACGTTCGCTACCGGGGTCCACGACGCCCGCCCGATCGCGATCAGCGTCGAGCTCTGCAAACCCAATGCGGTCCAGCCGAACACGCCGACCGCGACGAGCAGTGCCACCGCGAACTGGAATCGGGCCTCAGGGAGTACGCAGACCGTCACCAGGCCTGCGACGCCTCCGGCGGTGAACGACAGACCGGCCGACAATCGCTGGCCTCGCCGGTACACCGTGCGCCGGTCGTCCCCGACGGCCGGCAGAACCGCCGTGTAGGCGTCACCCACCCCGGCCGAGATCACCGAGCCCACGGCTGTGATGACGGAGAGCACAGCAGTCATCACCCCGAGCTGGGACGGCTCCACGAACCGGGCGGCGAATGTCCAGAAGCCCATTCCGAGAACAGCATTGGCGACTGTCGCACCGGCAAGGTAGATCGCGTCCCGCTCGACTCGACGTGCCCCGTACCGTGAGGCCGACCGAACTGCGGCGTCGAGCTCAGCCGACATGGCCGGAAGCCGCCCAGCCAGGGTCACCACGGTCCTCGAACTCGCTGCGCACCACCGACAATCCGTCGTGCACAGCCGCCAGTCGACGCCTCGACGCCCGTCGCTGATGCGTGAACTCCTGACCGATCGTGCGCAGAACGCGCAGCCCGTCGCTCACCGCGTTGAGGTTGCTCTCGCCGTGGATACGGTTGGCCTCGAAGCTGTGCACTTCCGTGATCTCCAGACCACTCACTGCCACACGGACATTGATGAGGGTCTCGATCTCGAACCCATCCCCCCACTGGGGCGTGGCCGCCCGCGTGGGCGGTAGCTGCATGACCTCGAGACAAGTCCGCCAGAAGGCGTTGTATCCGTAACAGAGGTCGGTGAACTCGCAGGAGAACAGCGTGTTCACCACACTGTTCAACCCCCGGTTCCCGACTCGGCGTATACGCGTGATGTCCGCACTGCCGCCGCCGGCGACGAAGCGCGATCCTTTGGCGAAGTCCGCACCGGCGACCAACGCGCCGACGTAGCGGGTGATCTCCTGCGGGTCCGTGCTGCCGTCGGCATCGATCATCACGATGATGTCGCCGGTGCACGCCTCGAAACCACAGGCCAGCGCATTTCCCTTTCCCTTCCGGGATTGGGTGAGATGCACGGCGTCAGGCCACAATCGGCGCCCGACCGCAACCGTGTCGTCAACTGAACTGCCGTCGACGAAGACGATCTCGTCGACGTCTGGTGGCATTCGCGCCGCGACGTGAGGCAGGTTTCGCGCCTCGTTCATCGCCGGCACGACCACCGACACCCTCGGCCGCGGATTGACCGGCGGCAGATGGTCCCAGATTCCCGAGACGGCAGCTGCTCTACCGGCCTCTCCTTGAACTGGTGATTCTTTTCCCCCATGGCGAAGCCTTTTCATGTTCGACCAGAAACGATCCGGAACACCGCAGTCAACTCGACGCCATCGGCGAATCAAGGCACGGAAAATAGATTGTCCGGCCGCTCTGTCTCAACAGCCGACAAACACAGATCGTGGTCACGCCAGAACACTTCCCCCCAAATGAAAGGTCCCCCCGGTGCGCTTCCGAAATCAATGTGGCACAGAACCTTCGGACCCGCCAATCGGACCGGGGTACGTCACATTCGCGACGATTTTCCGATTCGTTGACCGGCGTCTCCGAAACAAACCCGGAACGGCATAATCGACACGAAATAGGTTGCGCGGCAACCATTACCGAATCGGCCAGAAAGAATCCGGATGAGTTTTGTCTTCCTGCCGGCACCGCATAACACGTGTTATTCGTCCGAACGGATCACCCTCGATACCCCGAGGTACGCGCACGAAACACGACTCGATCGCGCTGTGACGCGGGTGCCGCGGCGCGCTTCGATCCACGACCGCAGCGATTCGACGGCGTCGTCCCGGTCGCCGGCGGATTCGAGCCAGCGGGCCAGGTTGATGATCGGCTGGAGACTGTCGGCGATCGTGGGCCGAACCAGCAGGTGCTGCACGCGTGCTCTGGTTGACTACATCCGTGGCACATTCCATCGAGTTGTTACCCGACGAGGACACCGACGCCTGGGTGCGGCGCCGCTGGTCAGCGCTCGCCGACGTCGGCCTCCCCAGCTCCCAGCGCGTGCGATCAGCCACCAATCGTCCGCACGTCACCCTGTTGGCGGCGCGCCACATCGCGTCCGCCGCCGACGCCGCCCTCGGTCCCGCCGGCCAACGCCTACCGATGAATTGCATCATCGGGGCGCCCGTCGTGTTCGGTCACGGCTCCCGCCACACCCTTGCACTGCTCGTCGTCCCCAGCACCGAGTTGCTGTCGCTCCACGCCCAGGTGGCACGTACGGTTCGCGGTCACACAGTGCACCCCGACGACGCTGCGGACGGCGCCGAGAACCCGAGCACCTTCGCACACGTCGACCCGGGCGGATGGACCCCGCACGTCACCCTGGGACGCCGCTTCACGTACCAGCAGGTCGGCGAGGCACTCGCCACGCTCGAACCACTGGGTGAACCCGACCGGATCTGCACCTTCACCGCGCTGCGACGCTGGAATCCCGACGCCGGCACCGAGCACGTCGTGGCCGGTCGGGCCTGCTGAACTGCAGGGATGTAACCCGAGTCGAAACCGCTCCGTGACCGGCCCGAGAACCAACGCTGAGATCGTTCCACCATGACGATCACACCCGACAGCACCACACCACCCGGTCACGGCACGGACAACCCGACCGTCGCCTCCTCGTCACCGAGCGCCGACGAGTTCGCCGAACGATTCCTCGACTCCACCCTGGCCACCGCGGAGACCATGAGCGTTTACCTCGGGGAGCGACTGGGCTGGTACCGGTGCCTCGTCGATCACGGTCCGCTGACCGCCGACGACCTGGCTTCCCGCACGGCCACCGATGCACGGTACGCCCGGGAATGGCTCGAGATGCAGGCGGCGTTCGGCATTCTCGACGCCGATCTGTCCAGCAATTCAACGACATTCGGTATCTCACCCGGCGTCGCCGAGGTCCTCACCGACACCTCCAGTCGTTCTTATCTGGGTGCGCTCCCCCGGATGTTCGCCGCCTCGTTCGGCCGGCTGTCCGAACTACTCGACGCCTACCGCACCGGCGGCGGCGTCAGCTGGGACCAGCTCGGGGCCGACGCGCGCGAATGCCAGGCCGCACTCAACAAGCCGTGGTTCGACGCCGATCTCGCACCCGCTCTCGCCGCCATAGACCATATCCATCAGCGACTGTCCCGACCGGGCGCAAAGATCGCCGACATCGGCTTCGGCGCCGGGCATTCGACGATCGCCCTCGCCCACGCCTACCCGGAGGCGACATTCGTCGGTCTCGACGTCGACGCCGCATCGGTGCAGATGGCGCGGGACAACGCCGAGGCCGAGGGTCTCGGCGACCGGGTGCAGTTCCATCTCGCCGGCGGAGAAGAGGCCGTGGCACACGGACCGTTCGACGCCGCCTTCGCCTTCGAATGCCTCCACGACATGCCCCGGCCCGTCGAGGTTCTCGCCGCGACGCGGCAGGCCCTCGCACCCGGGGCGCCGATGATCGTCATGGACGAAGCGGTATCCGACGAATTCTCCGGCCCGGCAGACGAACTCGACAAACTCATGTACGGGTTCTCACTGTTCGTGTGTCTGCCCGACTCGATGAGTTCGCCGCCCTCGGTCGCCACCGGCACGGTGATGCGACCCGCCACCCTGCGGTCCTACGCCGAGCAAGCCGGCTTCCGGAGCGTCGAGGTGCTGCCGATCGAGGACTTCGCCTTCTTCCGGTTCTACGAGCTCCGCACCGGCTGAAGAGTCGGCCGACCCCGGGCAATATCATCACAAGATGCCCACGAAGGACGACGACCGCGAGAACTCGGAGACCACCGAGCAGGAGCCCTCTGTGCGGCCTCCACGCGTCCTGGGCGACGTGGACTCCGCGACGAGTGACCGAGCAAGTCGCTGGTGGTGGGACCACGACGCGGAGAACTACCACGACGAACATGGCGCCTTCCTCGGCACGTACACCGGAGGCGGCGACTTCGTCTGGTGCCCAGAGGGCGTCCGCGAATCCGAGGCCGGACTCCTCGGAGAGATCGAGGATCGCACGATCCTCGAGATCGGTTGCGGCTCAGCACCCTGCGCCCGCTGGCTCGCTGCTCACGGTGCACATGCCGTCGGTGTCGACCTGTCCCGGCGCATGCTCGGGATCGGTCTCGACGCCATGGAGGCCGACGAGGTGCGCGTGCCGCTGATCCAGGCGACCGCGGAGACCCTGCCCTTCGCCGACGAGTCCTTCGACACCGTGTGCTCGGCGTTCGGCGCGATCCCCTTCGTCGCGGACTCCGCCGGTGTCATGGCCGAGGTTTCTCGTGTCCTGAAGCCTGGCGGCCGTTGGGTTTTCGCGGTCAACCATCCGATGCGCTGGATGTTCCTCGATGATCCGGGACCCGAGGGCCTGACCGTACGAATCCCCTACTTCAACCGAACGCCGTACACCGAGACCGACCCGAGCGGGCAGATCACCTACGTCGAGCACCACCGCACCATCGGCGACCGGGTCCGCGAGCTACGTGCCGCCGGGTTCATCCTCGACGACATCATCGAACCCGAGTGGCCCGACGACCACGACCGTGAGTGGGGCCAGTGGAGCCCTTTCCGCGGACGCTACTTCCCCGGCACCGCGATCTTCTGCAGCCACAAGCCCGAGTAGCCGCGGGTACGCCCGGCTCTCAGAGCAACTTCGACAGGAACTCCCGTGTCCGCTTCTCCTGCGGGTTGGCGAGGAGTTCGCGTGGGTCGCCCTTCTCCACGACGACGCCACCGTCCATGAAGACCAACTGGTCGGCGACCTCGCGCGCGAAGCCCATCTCGTGGGTCACGACCATCATGGTCATGCCGGATGCGGCGAGTTCGCGCATCACCTTGAGGACGTCGCCGACGAGTTCGGGATCGAGTGCCGACGTCGGCTCGTCGAACAGCATGAGCTTCGGATCCATCGCGAGGGCGCGCGCGATGGCGACGCGCTGCTGCTGACCGCCGGACAGCTGCGCCGGGTAGGCATCGGCCCGGTCGGACAGGCCGACCCGCTCGAGCAGGTACTCGGCACGTTCGACGGCGGCGGCCCGCTGCTGCTTCTTCACCTGGATGGGCGCCTCGATCACGTTCTCGAGAGCGGTGCGGTGCGGGAACAGATTGAAGTGCTGGAACACCATGCCGATGTCACGGCGTTGCGTCGCAGCGTCTTTGGCACTCATCTCGTAGAGCTTGCCGTTGCGTTCGCGGTAGCCGATGAGGTCGCCGTCGACGTAGAGGCGGCCGGCGTTGACCACGTCGAGGTGGTTGACGCACCGGAGGAACGTCGACTTACCCGAACCGGACGGGCCGATGAGGCAGGTCACCTCGCCTCGCGCGACCTCGAGCGAGATCCCTTTGAGGACCGGGACCGATCCGAAGCTCTTGCACACCCGGTCGGCGAGGACCATCGGCGTCTCGGCGGAACTCATGCGTTCTCTCCCCCGGTCGTGCGGCCGGCTCCCGGTCCGTCCGGGATGTCGTCGGCCGCGGCGGTCTGTCCGTCGGCCATCGCCTTGAGCTGGCGTGCGGTCAACGCCCTGGTGGCGCCCCGCGAGTAATGACGCTCCACGTAGTACTGGCCGACCATCAGGATGCTGGTGACGGCGAGGTACCAGGTCGAGGCGACGAGCAGCAGCGGGATCGGTTCGAAGTTGACGCCCGAGATGTCGCGCACGCGACCGTAGAGATCGAGGGTCAGCGGCACCGCCGCCACCAGACTCGTCGTCTTGAGCATGGAGATCAGCTCGTTGCCGGTGGGCGGGATGATCACCCGCATCGCCTGCGGCAGCACGGTGCGACGCATGGTCTGCGACCACGACATGCCCAGAGCGATCGACGCCTCGGACTGACCCTCACCGACCGACGACACGCCTGCGCGCACGATCTCGGCCATGTAGGCGGCCTCGTTGAGCCCGAGGCCGATGACCGCGAACAGGAATGCGGCATTGAGGGTTTGGATGTCGAAGGACGCGAACTGGTGGACGAACGGAATGCCGACGTCGATCTGCTTGTAGATCGCCGGGAACAGTCCCCAGAAAACGAGCTGCACGTAGACCGGCGTCCCGCGGAAGATCCACAGGTACACCCAGGCGGTGCCGCGCAACACCGGGTTCGGTGAGAGCCGCATGATGGCGAGCGCGACGCCGAGGACGATCGCGATGGTCATCGCCAGCACCGTCAGCGCCAGGGTGTATCCGACGCCGGACAGCACGCGCTGGTCGAACAGGTAATCGGCGTAGGTGCCCCACGCGTAGGCCTTGTTGGTGGCGGCTCCGTAGACGAAGAGCCCCGCCAGCACGAGGATGATGACCGCGGCGATCCACTGGCCCGGTCTGCGGAGCGGTACTGCCTTGATCGGTTCGGGCTCGCCGGCCGTGGTGGTGGTGTCGGTCTGCGGTGAGGTCATCTCAACTCACCGCCCCGTTGATGACGGAGACATCGATCATGCCCTCCTGCAGGCCCCAGTTGGCCGCGATCTCTTCGTACTGCCCGTTGTCCATCAGGTACTGGACCGCCTTCTGCATCGCGGGTCCCAGCGGTGAGCCCTTGCGCACCGCCCATCCGTACGGCGCCGAGTCGAACAATTCGCCGGCGGCCTTCAGCTTTCCGTTGGTGCGTTTGATGGCGTACGCGGTGACCGGCGAGTCGGCCGACATCGCCTCGACCCGGCCGAGGATCAGGGCGTTGACCGCCTCGTCCTGGCTGTCGAACTTCACCTTGTCGATCGGTGGGAGACCCCTCGCGACGCATTCCGCGCTCTTGGCCGGGATCTCGTCGGTGTCCTCGTAGGTGGTGGTCTGTACCGCGACCCGCTTACCGCAGGCGTTCGACGGGTCGATGTCCTCGTCGGAGTCGGCGGCCTGCGCCCATTGCACGCCGGCGCTGTAATAGGTCACGAAGTCGACCTGCTTCTCGCGTTCGAGGGTGTCGGTGAACGACGACATCCCGACGTTGTACGTCCCGGCCTGCACCGACGGGATGATGGTGTCGAACTGCGATTCCTTGTACACCGGAGTCAGGCCGAGGACCTTGCCGACCGCATTCATGAGGTCGACGTCGTAGCCGATGATCTTGCCGTCCGGCCCCTTGAACTCGTTGGGCTGGTAGGGCACGTTGACTCCGACCACCAGGCGTCCGGTTCGTGCGATCTCGGGCGGGACGAGTGCCGCGATCTCCGGGACCTTCTCCACGTCCACGTTGATCGGGGTCACCTGGTTGGCGCGTTCCCGTTCCTCGTTGTTCACGCATCCGGTGAGCACGACCGCGAGCGCAAGGAACACGCCGAGCAGCCGGGCCACGCGCGACCGGACACGGCGTCGGTCAACCCGCGTCGAGGCCCGTTCCACAACACATCCCTTCGATGACGAACAGATCACCTGATCAGACCAACTCACTGTAGTTTGCGCCCGCCTCGCCGGCTGGCTACCGGATGTTCACGCACGTCTTCGCGCGCGTCATGCAGCCACGGTTCGCCGCGCCACCTCGTCGGCGAACTCGCTGGTCGATGACGTCCCACCCAGGTCAGCGGTCGCGATGGAGACCGCGAGGGTGTCGGCGACGGCGGAATCCATCCGGTCGGCCGCCGCGACGAGCGCCGGATCGTCGGTCATCAGCCCGTACCGCCGGAACCCCATCGACACCGACGCGATCATCGCGACCGGGTTCGCGACGCCCCGCCCGGCGATGTCGGGAGCTGCTCCATGAGTTGCCTGCGCCATCACCTGGGTCGCCGAGCAGTTCACCGAACCCGCGATGCCGAGCGAGCCGGCGAGTTCCCCGGCGAGGTCCGACAGGATGTCGCCGAAGAGGTTTTCGGTGACGACGACGTCGAAGTCGGCGGGGCGTCGGACGAGCAGCGCCGCCATGGCGTCGACGTGCTGTTCGGTGACCTCCACGTCGGGGAACTCCTCGCCGACCTCCCGGCATGCGTCGCGGAACAGGCCGGTCGTCAGGCGCAGCACGTTCGCCTTGTGCACGATGGTCACCCGGGCCGGGCGTCCCGAGACCGCGCGGTCGCGGGCGGCTTCGAAGGCGACCCGCGCGATGCGCTCACTGGCCGCGCGGGTCACGAGCCCCACTGCCAGCGCGACGTCGGGAGTCGGCATGAACTCACCGCTCCCGACCGCCATGTTGCGGTCGGCGTACAGGCCCTCGGAGTTCTCGCGGACGATCAGCACATCGATGTCGGGTGCGGTGGCGGGTACCCCCGAAAAGGCCTTGGCGGGACGGAGATTGGCGAACAGCCCGTACCGGGTGCGCAAAACCGCGCCCGGGGTGCGGCTGCTGTGCTCGGGCGGATACGACGCGGAATCGTGCGGTCCGACGATCCAGAGTCCCAGATCGTCGAGCGCCGACAATGTCGCGTCCGGCACCGGTTCGCCGTGGGACGCGATGGCGGCGGCGCCGAACGGGAGTTCGTCCCAGTCGATCCGCAAGTCCTCCGCCGCCGCAGCCGCGTCGGCGACCGTGATGGCGGCGGGCACGACCTCCAGACCGATGCCGTCGCCGGTGAGAACGCCGACCCGCCTGGGCGAGGAGACCATCAGTGGGCCGCGTCGTCCCAGGACCGACCGAACCCGACCGACACCTCGAGCGGGACCGACAGCGTGATGGCGTTGCCCATCTCCTCGCGCACCGCGGCTTCGACCGCGTCGCGCTCGCCGGCGGCCACCTCGACCACGAGTTCGTCGTGGACCTGCAGCAGCACCCGCGACGTCAGCTTCTCGGCGAGGAAACGCTTGTGCACGTTGATCATCGCGACCTTGATGATGTCGGCGGCGGTGCCCTGGATGGGTGCGTTGAGCGCCATCCGCTCCGCGGACTGGCGTCGTTGCCAGTTGTCGCTGTTCAGGTCGGGCAGGTAACGCCGGCGGCCGAACAGGGTCGCCGTGTACTCGTTGCGCCGGGCTTCGGCGACCACGTCGTGCAGGTAGTCCCGCACACCGCCGAACCGCGCGAAGTACGCCTCCATCTGGTCCTTGGCCTCCTCACGGCTGATCTTCAGCTGGGCCGCGAGCCCGAAGGCACTGAGGCCGTAGGCGAGTCCGTACGACATCGCCTTCACGCGGTGGCGCATCTCGGTGGTCACCTCGTCGATCGGCACCCCGAAGGCGCGCGATCCGACGAAGTTGTGCAGGTCCTCCCCGGTGTTGAAGGCCTCGATCAGCCCTTCGTCCTCCGACAGATGGGCCATGATCCGCATCTCGATCTGGCTGTAGTCGGCGGTCATCAGGCAGTCGTAGTTCACGCCCGAATCCTGATCCGTGCCCACGATGAAGCCGCGACGGATCTCGCGGCCGGCCTCGGTGCGGACCGGGATGTTCTGCAGGTTCGGTTCGGTCGACGACAGGCGGCCGGTCGCGGCGATGGTCTGGTTGAACGTCGTGTGGATGCGCCCGTCGTCGGCCACCGACTTCAGCAGACCGTCGACGGTGACCTTCAACCGCGTGGCGTCGCGATGCTCGAGAAGGTGTGCGAGGAAAGGATGTTCGGTCTTCTCGTACAACGACTGCAGCGCGTCTGCGTCGGTGGTGTAGCCGGTCTTGGTCTTCTTGGTCTTCGGCATGTCGAGCTTGTCGAAGAGCACGGTCTGCAGCTGCTTCGGCGAACCGAGGTTGATCTGTTCACCGATGACCTCGTAGGCCGACTCGGCGGCCGCTCGGATCCGGTCGTTGAACATCAGTGCCAGCGCATTGAAGTGATCGACGTCGACAGCTATGCCGGCGGCCTCGAGGTCGGCGAGGACGAACGACAGCGGCAACTCCATCTCGGTCAGCAGCGGCTTGGAGTCGATGCGGTCGAGTTCGGTGTCGAGGGTGTCGGCGAGCTCCTGCACTGCACGCGCCTCGAGCATGTGCTGTTCGGCGACCTTGCCCTCGGTGTCGTCGTCGAGCAGCGACATCTGGCCGTCGCCCGCCCCGGTGTCGGCGCGTAGCTCACGGCGCAGGTACCGCAGGGCGAGGTCGTCGAGATTGAAGGTCCGCTGCCCGGGGCGGACGAGGTACGCGGCCAGCGAGGTGTCGCTGGTGACGCCGTCGAGCTTCCACCCGCGCGAACGCAGCGCGTGTACCGCCCACTTGGCCTCGTGCACAGCCTTGAGCGCCTGCGGGTCGGCGAGCCAGTTGGCCAGGGCCGCATCGTCTTCCGGCGTCAGGGTGGTCACGTCGACATACGCCGACGAACCGTCGGCGGCCGCGATCGCCAGTCCGGTCGGGTCGGAGCCCACGACGACGTGCGGCGCGGTCACCGCGAGACCGGTCCGGCCCGTACGGGCGTGTTCGGTGAGCCATCCCGCGACCTCGCCGGCGCCGAGGACCGAGCCGTCGAGATCGAAGCCCGCCTCGGCCTCGGGCTCGACCGAGCTGAGGGTGGAGAACAGGCGGTCGCGCAGGACGCGGAACTCGAGGTCGTCGAAGAGCTGGTGGATGCGGTCGCGATCCCAGCCGACCATCGCGAGATCTTCGGGGCCCGCGGGCAGCTGCATGTCGCGGATGAGTTCGGTGAGCTGACGGTTGGTCTGCACCGAGGCGAGATTGGCGCGCAGCGCATCGCCGACCTTGCCCTTCACCTCGTCGACGTGATCGACGAGCGAGGCCAGCGATCCGTACTCGCGAATCCACTTCGACGCGGTCTTCTCCCCCACACCCGGAATGCCTGGGAGATTGTCGCTGGGGTCGCCGCGCAGGGCGGCGTAGTCGGGGTACTGGGCGGGGGTCAGACCGTACTTCTTCTCAACCTCTTCGGGGGTGAAGCGGGTGAGGTCGGAGACACCCTTGCGCGGGTAGAGCACGGTGGTCGACGGGTCGACCAGCTGCAGCGAGTCGCGGTCGCCGGTGACGATCAGGACCTTGAAGTCCTGTTCGCGCGCCTGGGTCGCGAGGGTCGCGATGATGTCGTCGGCCTCGAAGCCCTCGATCGCCATGACCGTGACACCCAGCGCGTCGAGGACCTCCTTGGTGAGGTCGACCTGCCCGTTGAACTCGTCGGGCGACTTGGAGCGCTGCGCCTTGTACTCCGGGAACATCTCCGAGCGGAACGTCTTCCGCGAGACGTCGAAGGCGGCGGCGATGTGGGTGGGTTCCTCGTCGCGCAGCAGATTGATCAGCATCGAGGTGAAGCCGTAGACCGCGTTGGTGGTCTGTCCGGTGGCCGTCTTGAAGTTCTCGGCCGGGAGCGCGAAGAACGCCCGATATGCCAGGGAATGCCCGTCGAGGAGCATGAGGACCGGTTGCTTGGTCTTGCCCTTGCTGCCGGTACGGGTAGCTGCCGGGGAACTCTGCGCTGGACTCACAGTCGCTGAGTCTAGTGATCCGTCCCGACACCCGGACCCGCCCCGCCCGGGGCGGTCGGACGGGTGGACGGTCAGGGGTCACATCGGCCGGTACATGGCCCAGACCCTGGGGCCGTCGAGCGGAAGTTCGAATTCCGCGGTGACCTGGAAACCGAACCGCTCGTACAGCGGGACATTGAGAGCGTTCGAGCTCTCGAGGTAGGCCGGTCCGTCGATCTGCTCGAGCCGGTGCTGCAACAGCGCCGTGCCGACGCCGGCCCCCTTGACCGGGGCGCCGATCTGTCCCAGATACCAATGCGGCTCTTTCGGACGATGCTTGGCGAACTCGGCCTCCAGCTTGATCCCGCGGCCGATCCGGGGCCCGAGAGTCCGAAGGAACTCCCAGGACGACACCAGCTGTGCCCTCGTCGAGATCTTGTGCCCGGGCGGATCCCAGGCGGCCGCGCCGACCGGCTGCCCGTCGCGCATCGCGAGATCGATCGTCGATCCCTTCCCGTGGATGTGGACGAGCAGAGTCCGGAACACCGCGCGGTGACGAGCGGTGTCCGGGTCCATCCACAGCGTCACCGGGTCGTCGGCGAACGCCTGCGCGAGCAGCGCACTCGCGAGTTCGACGTCTCTGGTCTGTGTGATGGTCACCGGCAGCATCCGACCAGGGTACGGCCCTGATGGGTACGCCAGCACCACATCGCATCGATCGAGCCCACCCTGCGTCGCCGCAGATGTAACTTCCGGGAAACGTCGTTGTCGTCACGTGGCGACGAAGCTGCGGCTAATGTCCCGCAGGGTGACCGGCCGCGCAGTGATCGGCCAGGTCATGGCCGATGGATGTCACTGGCGTACAGGTCCGCAAGGGAGGTACCACCCTCGATGACAGAGCCTGACCGGCAGGCCGCACTCGTGCCCGACGACCACACCGAACGGACTCACGCGCATCGCCCCGAGTGTCGGCCCGCCCGCCAGACCCGATCACCGTCCTGCCGCCCGCCATCCCGTCGGCGCCCATCGGCGTCGACGCGGCGCACCGCGCTGGCCGTCCTGCTGTTCGTCGCGGCGTCGATGCTGTGCGGGCTCTTCGGGACCCCGTCCGCCGACGCCGCCCCCGACGAGGTGCGGGTGTTCGGTGTCCTGCGGAACGGCGCCGAGAAGGTCGAGGGGGTGAAACTCGAGGCGAAGGACGCGTCAGGCACCGTCGTCGGGACGGCCACGTCGTCGGCGACCGGAGCCTGGTCGATCATGGTGCCGCCCGGGAGGTACACCGTCGTCGTCGACACCGACTCTCTCCCAGACGATGTGGAGGTCCAGAAGCCCGAGCTACCGGTCGATGTCAGTGGCGGAACGGCGCGGCCGGTCATCTTCTCGTTCGGTGAGGTGCGGACCGGTACGGAGGTCTCGGCGGTCGCCGAACTCACCCGTCTGGCCATCGACGGCATCCGTTTCGGTCTCATCATCGCCATCACCGGCGTCGGCCTCAGCCTGATCTTCGGGACGACCGGCCTCACCAACTTCTCGCACGGCGAGCTGGTGACCCTGGGAGCGGTGGTCGCGTGGGTGTTCAACGTGAAGGTCGGGCTACAGCTGATACCGGCGACGATCCTCGCGGTCATCGTCGGCGTCGGCATCGGCATCCTGAACGAGCTCGGTCTCTGGAGACCGCTGAGACGGCGACGAACCGGGCTGATCGCCATGCTCGTCGTGTCGATCGGCCTCGCCCTGGTGATTCGGTATCTGATCCTGATCTTCTTCTCCGACCGGGCCGAACCGTTCAACGACTACCAGGCACAGACGCAGATCGGCTCGGGTCCGTTCGCGATCACGCCGGTGAATCTGGCCTGCATCGTCATCTGTGTCGTGGTGCTCCTCGGCGTCGCTCTGTTGTTGCAGCGGACCAGGATCGGCAAGGCCATGCGTGCCGTCGCCGACAACAGGGACCTCGCCGAGTCGTCAGGGATCGACGTCGACCGCGTCATCCTGTTCGTGTGGGCGCTCGCCGGCGGCCTGGCGACACTCGGCGGCGTGATGTTCGCGCTCTCCGAACTCGGCGGCCGGGTGCAATGGGAGATGGGATTCAAGCTCCTGCTGCTGATGTTCGCGGGCATCACGCTCGGCGGACTCGGCACCGCCTACGGCGCCCTCCTCGGCTGCCTCATCGTCGGATTGCTCGTCCAGCTGTCGACCTACATCCTCAGCCCCGACCTGAAGTACATCGGCGGCCTGTTGATCCTGATCATCATCCTGACCATCCGGCCCCAGGGCATTCTCGGATCGCGAGCGAGGATCGGCTGACCCATGGACATCATCTCAGCGCTACAGATTGCGTTCGCACAGCTCATCGGCCCGTCGGCGATCTTCTACGCCCTACTGGCCATCGGCCTCAACCTGCACTTCGGCTATGCCGGGCTGCTCAACTTCGGCCAGATCGCCTTCGCCCTCCTCGGCGGATACGGCGTGGGCATCATGGCCGTCAACTACGACCAGCCGCTCTGGCTCGGCGCCATCGTGGGTATCGCCGCAGCCGGCATGCTCGCGGTGGTCCTCGGCATCCCGACACTTCGTCTGCGAGCGGACTATCTGGCGATCGTCACCATCGCCGCGTCGGAGATCCTCCGACTGGTGTTCCGGTCGACGTCGTCGGACGATTTCACCCACTCCACCAACGGGATCTACGGCTACGCGAGCGGTTTTTTCTCGATCAGCCCGTTCGACAACGGCAAGCAGTACTCGTTCTTCGGGGTCAAGTTCCTCGGCGGCGACCTGTGGTCGATGGTGGTGGGCTGGTCCGTCGTCCTGCTCCTGTGCCTCATGGTCTACCTGCTCGTCCACTCCCCCTGGGGTCGCGTGCTGAAGGCGGTGCGCGAGGACGAGGACGCCGCCCGATCGCTCGGCAAGAACGCCTATTCCTTCAAGATGCAGGCACTCATCCTCGGTGGCTGTATCGGCGGCCTCGCAGGCGTGTTCAACGCACTCGCGACGCAGTCGATCAACCCGGACTTCTACTCCACCGCCCAGACCTTCTTCGCCTACGGCGCACTCATTCTCGGCGGTGCGGCGACGGTGTTCGGACCGGTCCTCGGCGCGATGCTGTTCTGGTTCCTGCTGGCCATCCCCGACGCGCTGTTGCGCCAGGCCACGTCCGGCGACAACCCGATGCTGGACCTCTCGGCGCAGCAGGTCGGCGCGATCCGCTACGTGCTGCTGGGTCTGGCGATCATCCTGATGATGGTGTTCCGACCACAGGGACTCCTCGGCAACAAGAGGGAGGTGCAGCTCGATGCCTGATGACGGACGCCATTCGGCACACGACGACGAGCCCTCGACGCCGGTGGGCGACACCGGGATCGTCGTCGACGAGACCGGTCCCGACATCGCCGGTACGCGGGCGACGCGCCGCGATCTGACGACCCTGTCGGCGCCCGAGCGCTCGCGACTGTTCGCGGAGGTGTCACCCGAACCGGGATCGGCAAAGCCTGACCCGATCATCGTGGTGGACAACATCTCCCGCACCTTCGGCGGCATCAAGGCGGTCCAGGTCGACCACCTCGAGGTGCAACGCGGCGCGATCACCGGCCTCATCGGACCCAACGGTGCCGGCAAGACCACGTTCTTCAACCTGATCACCGGTTTCGACAAACCGGATTCGGGTACGTGGTCGCTCAACGGCGAATCCCTCGGCCGGATGGTCCCGCACCAGGTCGCACGCCGCGGCATGGTGCGCACCTTCCAGCTGACCAAGGCGCTGTCGAAGATGTCGGTGCTCGACAACGTCAAGCTCGGTGCCACCGGCCAGCGCGGCGAACACTTCCTCGCCGCCCTCGCCCCGTGGACCTGGCGCAAACAGGAAGCCGAGATCACCGAGCGCGCACACGAACTGCTGCGGCGGTTCAAGCTCGACGCCAAGGCGAACGACTTCGCGGGCTCGCTCTCGGGTGGGCAGCGCAAGTTGCTGGAAATGGCACGCGCGCTGATGACCGATCCCGAGATCGTGATGCTCGACGAGCCGATGGCCGGTGTGAACCCGGCCCTCACGCAGAGCTTGCTCGAACACATCAAGTCGCTGCGCGACGAGGGCGTGACGGTGGTCTTCGTCGAACACGACATGGACGTCATCCGCGACATCAGTGACTGGGTGGTGGTGATGGCCCAGGGCCAGATCATCGCCGAATCCCTGCCGGATCGCCTGGTCGACAACGAGGCCGTCGTCGACGCCTATCTCGGCGGTCACCACGACCAGGCACTGGAGTTCGACGACCAGGGTCAGCCCGTCGGTGCGACCGCGGTGCTCGCCGAGCAGGTCGAGGCAGCCATCGAGGCCACCCTCGAAGAAGGCGGCGACCTCTCCGAGCCGGTCGAGTTGCCGCCCGCCGATTCGGCCGGCGTCGACACGGACAAGAAGGAGACCGAGCGATGAGCCTGGGATCGGACGGCGGGTCGCTGACACCGGCACAGCGCGCGGCCACCCCCGACGAGCACCGCAAGCTCGCGACGAATGCGTTGCTGCGCGCCGACGACATCACCGCCGGCTATCTGCCGGGGATCAACATCCTCGAGGAGTGCAACTTCTTCCTGAACGACGGGGAGATCGTGGGCATCATCGGTCCGAACGGCGCCGGCAAGTCGACGCTGCTCAAGACCCTGTTCGGGCTGATCCCGGTCCGTAAGGGTTCGGTCACCCTGCGCGGCGACGACATCACCTCGGCCAAGGCACACGTCCTCGTCGACAAGGGTGTCGGATACGTCCCGCAGACACAGAATGTGTTCCCCGCGCTGACGATCGAGGAGAACCTCGAGATGGGCGTCTACCTGCGGCCGAAGACGTTCGCCAAGCGGTTCGAGTTCGTCTCCGAGCTGTTCCCGCTCCTGTCGGAGCGTCGGAAGATCAAGGCGGGCGCGCTGTCCGGCGGCGAACGGCAGATGGTCGCGATGGGCCGGGCCCTGATGATGGACCCGGCGGTCTTGCTGCTCGACGAGCCGTCGGCAGGCCTGTCCCCCATGTTCCAGGACGAGGTGTTCATCCGCTGCAAGGCGATCAACGCAACCGGCGTCTCGATCATCATGGTCGAGCAGAACGCCCGCCGCTGCCTCCAGATCTGCGACCGCGGTTACGTTCTCGACCAGGGTCGCAACGCCTACACCGACACCGGCAGCAACCTCGCCAAGGATCCCAAGATCATCGAGCTCTACCTGGGCACGCTGGCGGGCAGCTCGGAGAAGAAGACGTAGGCTTCGCTCACGGGATCCGTTGCCGCTCACGCGGGGACGGTGAGCGGCAACGGATTTCGTGCGCGGACACACAGAGACCCTCGGCTCGTGAGCCGAGGGTCTCTGGTCTTGTGTGACTACTGCGCGGCCACCGACACGTACTTGCGGGTCGGGGTCAGCAGCTTGTTGTCCCCGTCGAACTCGAGGACGCCGTAGGAGCCGACGCTGGGCTCACCGGCGGCGTTGAACGCCAGGTTCCCGGTCTTGCCGACGTAGGCGATCGTCTTGCCGCTCTTCAGCGCATCCAGGCACGCCTGGTACGAGTCGCAGTTCTCGTCGCCGTTGGTGACGCCGATGATGTTGGCGGCGATCGTGCGGCCGTCGGTCGACTTGGCTGCGGTCGCGGCGAGCGCACTCAGCACCGCGGCGTCGTAACTCTCGCCCGAGTAGTTGAAATCGATCAGCTTCGGATCGAGATCCTTGAGCGCGGACTGGAACTCACCGCTGGTCTGGGTGAGCGGAGTCGTGCCCTTCATACCCTTGAGCAGGCCGGAACCGACCGACTCGCCGAGTGCGTTACCCATGTTGCCGTCGACGCCGTAGACGAGCTTGCCGTCGCTCGGTCCGATGCCCACCTCGTGCATACGGGTGAGGATCTTGGCGCTCTCCTCGAACCCGATGAGCGCAACGCCGTCCGGGTTGAAGTTCTTCACCTGGTCGACCTCGGCGTTGAACGACTGGGCATTCGGGTCGTAAATGATCTTCTGGATCTGGTCGGCGGGCACACCGGCGGCCTCGAGGTCGCGAACGGTGTTGTCGGCCAGGCCCGTTCCGTACGGGTCGTTGAGGGCGAGGATGGACACACGCTGAACGCCGTCCTCGGCCATCGTCTGCGAGAGTGCCTGGGCCTGCAGGACATCGGCGGGAGCGGTACGGAAGTACTGTCCCTTGTCCTGGTAGCAGGTGAACTCGTCGGAGGTGTTGGCCGGCGAGAACATGACGGCGCCCGCGTTGGCGATCTTGTCGATGACCTTCAGCGACACCGACGACGACGCCGCACCGATGATCACCTGGGTGCCGGCGCTGAGCTCGCGGTCGACGGTGGCGTTGGCGGTGTCGGTGGTGGTGTCGCCGGAGTCACCGGTGACCAGCTCGACGGGCTTGTCGAGCACACCGCCGGCGGCGTTGATGTCCTTGATGGCCAGGTTGACACCGGCCACCATGGGCGGCCCCAGGAAGGCGAGGGAGCCGGTCTCGGGGAGCAGCGTGCCGATCTTCAGCGGAGCGGTGCTCTCGGGGCCCGGCGTGGCCTTCGGCGGGTTACAGGCCAGCTTCTGCGCGAGGCCCATGCCGGGGGGTGCGGGAGTGGACTCTACGGCCGCGCTGGCCGAGCTCCGGAGCCTTCGTCGGAACCAGAGTCAGAGCTGCTGCAGCCGGCGACGACGAGCGCTGCCGCCGCAGTCATGACCACTGCCCCGCTCGTCAAAGAACGAAAGGACATCAATGCTCTCCTTGCGATTGGAGTTGTCACACGAGAGCGGTGCATCGAGATCGACGCATCCAACCGCGCCTCGCTGGGGAAAAGCTAGCGCGATCTTGTTGCCCCTGCGTAAAGACAGTGAAACTGACTTGCGCGCAGACGCATTGCGTCAAATCGACCTGTCCTTCGTCAGTTCGTCCCGAGGGTCTCCACGACGACCTGGGCCACGGCTTTCATCGTTGTCCGACGGTCCATCGCGGCACGCTGAATCCACTTGAACGCCTCGGGCTCGGAAAGGCCCTGTTTCTGCATGAGCAGACCTTTGGCGCGTTCGACGAGCTTGCGGGTCTCGAGCCGCTCGTTCATCGTCGCGACCTCGCGCTCCAGCAGTTTGAGCTCGTGATAGCGACTGACGGCCACCTCGATGGCCGGCACCAGATCGGCCTTGGTGAACGGTTTGACCAGGTAGGCCATCGCGCCGGCGTCGCGCGCCTTCTCGATGAAGTCCCGCTGGCTGAACGCGGTGAGCATGACGACCGGCGCCAGCCGCTTCTCCGCGATCTCCGTCGCCGCGTCGATGCCGTCGCGGATGGGCATCTTGATGTCCATGATGACCAGGTCGGGTTTCAGGGACTCCGTGAGCTCGACGGCGACCTGACCGTTGGGAGCCTCCCCCACGACGTCATAGCCCTCTTCGCGGAGCATCTCGATCAGATCCATACGGATCAGCGAGTCGTCCTCGGCCACCAGCACACGATGCGTCTTCGTCGTCTCACCAGTTGTCGTGGTCGCACTGTCGGTCACTGTCACCATCCCCTCCTCCACGCCATAGTCGAACAGAAGAGTACCGGTTGCCGGGCCGGTCGGCCGATCATCTAGAGTTGGCTCCTGCACGGGGCAACCCGCGCACTGGCCCCCGTAGCCCAATTGGCAGAGGCAACGGATTCAAAACCCGTCCAGTGTGAGTTCGAGTCTCACCGGGGGCACCGGCGCAGCTCCGGCCGCGCGACCGACGCCCGGCGGCGGTGCGCACGCGCCGGCGCCGACTCGACACTCACCAGGACAACGCCGGCTCGTCGTCGCCGATGATGATCCCGACCTCGCTGTGATGCACTCCTCGGACCCCGAACAACCGGTCGAGAAGCTCATCGGCGCCCACATCGATGTTCGCCGCCCAACGTCGGACCCGGTGCCGTGCGCGCGACGCCGTGACCGTTACCGAGGCCGGTGATCCGGCGAAGTCCACCGTCACCTGGCCGCATTCCCCCGGACCGACCTGAGCCGTGAGCAGCGCGAGCGAATCAACGGAGAAGACCACGATCCCGGCGATCTCGACGACGAACCGGCACCGCGACAGCGTCGATGCGTCCGGATCACCGACGCGGATTCGTGAATCGTCCACACTCAGTCGGGTCAGCAGAGTGTCGGCATGTGCGCCGACGAGCCAGACAGCAGCATCCATCCCTCGCAACGCGCCGGCGGCAGTACGCATCAGCGATGCCGCGGTGTGCCCCGCCGTCGACACGAGCACGACGATGTCCGGGATCGAGTACAGCAGGCCGGCGGTCCGGGCCGCCGGATCGGTGATGAGCGGGGCGAGCGCGAGGGCTTCGGTGTTCTTCTCCGAGATCCGTTCTTGCACCGAACGTTCGGCCCAGTCGGGACCATCGTGCCAGGCGAGGGCGTCGGGTTCGTGGGCGAACAGCGCGCCCATCATGAAGGCCCGGTTCGCGAATTCCCAGTCCTCACCGCCGTAGTGGACGAACGACGGGTCGAAGCCTCCGACGTCGTCGAACAATTGACGGCTGCAGGTCATCACCGCACTGATCAGATACTTGTAACCGTCCCAGCCCGGGTTCAGGAGGTTGGACGTGCGGTCGTACGCATCGACCAGCCATCCGGGTTCGCAGTCGTGCGAGGATTCGAGCGGCCGTTGTTCGGACAACCACCCCACCACCGAGTCCGGGGCGACCCGGCTCAGGTCGGCGTGCTTACGCCGCCCGACCACGAGTGCGTCGGGCGCCGCGGCGGGCAATCTGATCGACTGCCGGATGTAGTCGGGTGTCGGCACCGTGTCCGCGTCGAGGAAACACAGGACCGTACCGCTCGACGCCGCGACACCCAGATTGCGGGCGGCTGCCGCTCGGAAGCCGTTGTCCTCCTGCGTCACCACGGTGATGTCGAGTCGCGATGTCCACGCTCTCACGTCCGGCGAGTGCGTCGAGCCATCGTCGGCGACGACCACTTCGAGACGATCCGGCGGGTGGGTCTGGGCCGTCAACGCCTCGAGGACCAACGCGAGTTGGTGGGGTTGGTTGTAGTACGGGATCACGACACTCACCAGCGGCGTCGTCGAAGCCACGCCGACCAGGTCCCAGCGATTGTCGGCCACCACGGTTCGGCCGTCGCCGAGCCTGATGACGGTCATGCACTCCACCGCCGGAACAGTCGCTCGTGAGCCCGGCCGACGTCGGCGGCGGTGGGCGACGGCGTCACCGCCGGATCGATCCAGGTGCTCGCGGGATTCGCGAACGCGCTCTCGAGAGCGGTCCGCAGAGCAGCATCGTTGTTGGCGTGCATCGTCAGGACGCCCGGGGAACGAGCGGCGAGTTCATCGGTGTAGGCGGTGCTCGGGACCAGCGGTCGGCGCCCGGCGGAGATCCAGGAGTTGATCGACCCGGAGGCCGACATGTGCCGGTGATAGGCGGCCGGAACCGTGACCTCGGCCGACGCCCGGATCAGTTCGTCGTCGGTCAGGAACCCCGTGACCGTGCACCGCCGTCCCATCTCCGCGGCGACCTTGGCCAGTTCATCGGCCAGGTCCTCGTGGCCGGGTGACGGGGTGCGTAGCGCGACGAAACCGATGGACGGATCGAGGCCGGACATTGCCTGCAGTGTCTCCAGGTGCCCCTTCCCGGGGTACAGGTAACCGAGGACGCCAACGGTCAATTCCGCTGATTCCGAGGGCTTGTCGACGCGGACGGTGTTGAACATCAGCGGTATGACCTCGACGCCGATCGTCGCGTCGACGTACTCGGCGAAGAGCGACGCCTCGTGGTGACTCGACACGATCACTCCTGTTGCGGTCCGCGCCACCGCGCGATAGAAATCGGCACGTGCCTGCATCGCCGGTCCGTCCGAGGGCTGGGGCAGGTCATGCAGGGTCACCGAGACCGGCCGGTCCAGTGCCGCGAACAGGGCGAGCACGCTGTCTCGGGCTTGCGGTGGCGTACGTCCGAACAGGCGATCGGTCACGTGCACGTGCACGAGCGCACACTCGTCCAGTCCAGATACGACACCGGCGCCGAGCGTGAGCACGTGCGCCAAACGATGATCCGCACTCTCGGCGCGTACCGCATCGAAGACCGACTGCGCATATCGGACCACACCGTGTGAGCGGGGTCCGACCAGGAGATGTCCGATCGGCCCCGTCACGACAGGCCCAGGATCTCGATGAGGTCGGTGTAACGGTCCAACACTGCTCCGATGAACTCGGGATGGTCTGCGTACCAGTGCATCTGGCGACGGCGAACGTCGTCCTCGGTCAGTGCCACACCGTCGACGTCCCACGACGTCCGCGGGCACGCGTCGATCCCCAGCGCGTCGATCACCCGTCGCTCCAAGGGGGCTCGGATGTTGCCGAGCAGGTCGCGTGAGGGTGGGACCGGCGCCGACGCCCCGAGCGAGTCGAGGATCCGGCCGCCGAGGGCAAGCAGCACTCGATTTCCAGGGTGGTTGATCGTGTGGGCGGCATCGGCCCCGAGGTCGAGCAGGGTGTCGGAGATCCCGACGTCACAGTGCCGCCGCTCGCGGACGGCGAGCTGATCCACACTCCATTGCGCTGCTTCCCGGATGCGTTCGGCGGCGACGTCGACGTCCCATTCGTCGAAGCGGTCGCGACCGGCCACCACGGCGAGGACCGTTCGCAGATCGTGGTACGGAACCGCCGCGGGTACTGCGGACGGCTGCGCTGGGTGTCGGGCGATGACCTGGAACGGAAACAATCCGCCGTAGCGGATGACCGGCCAGACGATGACGGACGCCGATGGCGCCAGGTCGGCCAGGTCCGAGGTTCCGATCTGAAATCCCCGGTACCCGGTACGCACCGGTTGGGAGACGATGATCGCTGCTCTGCTCATGAGGTCCTCGACCCGCGCCATGTCGGCGGACTCGAGTTCGTGGACCGGCGGGACGCGAACGGTACGGAACGGGAGGTCGGGAGAGCTGGACAGGACAATCCGCAAGGCCTCGGCCTGGCAGTTTCCCCAGACGACGAGTATCTTCCGGTCATCGTTCCGCGGAGCCTCGACGACGCCGTAGAACTCGCCGTAGTGCCGGGTCCGACCGTCGACCAGCTCCTCGTCACTCGTCCTCATACGAGCTCCGGAGTACGTCTGACGACGCGATGGGTCCCTGTCATCGAAGTACCGACTCCCCTCCTGATGGGCCCCTGGTCGGTACCCCTGCACCGCTCGTGTATCCGTTTCGCCCGTTGCCGAATCATCGACCAGGTCACACCAGGGGCACGACGACTGCGACGGGCTCGTCGAGAGCCGTCGGCGGTGTCACCCGATCAGTGCCGGGGACGTGACGCCCGGGGTCGCCGGGTGAGCGCGAGAAGTGGCGCTAGCGTCGGAAGAGCTTGTTACCCAGCCATACCAGCGGGTCGTATTTGCGGTCGACGACGCGCTCCTTCATCGGGATGAGGGCGTTGTCCGTGATCTTGATGTGTTCCGGGCAGACGTCGGAGCAGCACTTGGTGATGTTGCAGAACCCGAGACCGTGCTCGTTCTGCGCGGTGTCGCGACGTTCGGCGACGTCGAGCGGGTGCATGTCGAGCTCGGCGATTCGCATCAGGTAGCGGGGGCCGGCGAAGGCTTCTTTGTTCTCCTCGTGGTCGCGGACGACGTGGCAGGTGTTCTGGCACAGGAAGCACTCGATGCACTTGCGGAACTCCTGCGACCGTTGCACGTCGACCTGCTTCATCCGGTACTCCCCCGGCCCAAGCCCGGGCGGCGGCGTGAACGACTGGATCTCGCGGGCCTTCGTGTAGTTGAACGAGACATCGGTGACGAGGTCACGGATGACCGGGAACGTGCGCATCGGGGTCACCGTGATGACCTCGTCCTCGGTGAACGTCGACATCCGGGTCATGCACAACAGCTTGGGACGGCCGTTCACCTCAGCGGAACACGACCCACATTTGCCCGCCTTGCAGTTCCAGCGCACGGCCAGGTCGGGAGCTTGGGTCGCCTGGAGGCGGTGGATGATGTCGAGCACCACCTCGCCGTCGTTGGCCTGCACCGTGTAATCCTCGAGACCACCGCCTTCGATGTCGCCTCGCCACACTCGGAACTTCGCGTCGTAACCCATGTCAGTCCTCCGACTGTCCCTCGGCTCGCTCGCCCCCGGCGCCGGGATGACCAGCGATTTCGGCTGCGGTGTAGTACTTTTCGATCTCTTCGAACTCGAAGAGCTCCAGCAGGTCCGGCCGCATCGGTTCCTGTTCTTCCTCGACGACCTCGACCTCCGGGACCGGTGAGTCGGTGCTCGTTTCTGCCGTGCAGACCAGCAGGGTGTTGCGCCAGGCCGAATCCATCGACGGGTGATCGTCGCGGGTGTGTCCGCCGCGACTCTCGGTGCGCATCAGTGCCGCCTTGGCGACACATTCGCTGACCAGGAGCATGTTCCGGAGATCGATCGCGAGATGCCACCCCGGATTGAACTGCCGATGTCCCTCGACCTGCATGCTGCCGAGCCGGTTCCGGAGGTCGGAGAGCACGCGGAGCGCCTCCTGCATCTCCGCTTCTTTGCGGATGATGCCGACGAGGTCGTTCATCGCCTGCTGCAGGTCCATGTGCAGCGTGTACGGGTTCTCCGGCTTGCCGTCGGCGGGCGGATCGAACGGAGACAGCGCGTATTCGGCCGCCCGGTCGATGTCGTCCTGCGCGATCTCGGGCCGGTTGCCCAGCGACTCGACATACGACGCCGCGCCGAGCCCTGCTCGTCGACCGAACACGAGCAGATCGGACAGCGAGTTGCCGCCCAGTCGGTTCGACCCGTGCATACCGCCGGAACACTCGCCGGCGGCGAACAGTCCAGGCACGCGCGACGCCGCGGTGTCGGGATCGACCTCGATCCCACCCATCACGTAGTGGCAGGTCGGGCCGACCTCCATTGGCTCCTTCGTGATGTCCACGTCGGCAAGCTCTTTGAACTGGTGATGCATCGATGGAAGCCGCCGGATGATCTCCTCCGCCGGCATGCGGGACGCGATGTCGAGATAGACGCCACCGTGCTCGGTGCCGCGACCGGCCTTGACCTCCTCGTTGATCGCGCGGGCGACCTCGTCGCGCGGGAGGAGATCCGGTGTGCGGCGGGCGGAGTCGTTGTCCGCGAGCCACTCGTCGGCTTCCTTCTCCGTCTCCGCGTACTGACCCTTGAACACCGGCGGGATGTAGTCGAACATGAACCGTTTGCCGTCGGTGTTCTTGAGGACGCCGCCGTCACCGCGGACGCCTTCGGTCACGAGGATGCCCTTCACGCTGGGCGGCCACACCATCCCCGTCGGGTGGAACTGGACGAACTCCATGTTGATCAGGCTCGCGCCTGCGCGCAGGGCGAGCGCGTGCCCGTCGCCGGTGTACTCCCAGGAGTTCGACGTCACCTTGAACGACTTGCCGATACCGCCAGTAGCGACCACCACCGCAGGTGCCTCGAACACGATGAACCGGCCGGACTCGCGCCAGTACCCGAACGCACCGGCGATGGCGTCGCCGTCCTTCAGCAGCTCGGTGATGGTGCACTCGGCAAAGACCTTGATGCGGGACTCGTAGTCACCGGTGGCCGCGAAGTCCTCCTGCTGCAGCGAGACGATCTTCTGCTGCATGGTTCGGATGAGTTCCAGTCCGGTCCGGTCTCCGACGTGAGCCAGGCGCGGGTAGGTGTGGCCGCCGAAGTTGCGCTGTGCGATCCGGCCGTCAGCGGTCCGGTCGAACAGCGCCCCATAGGTTTCCAGTTCCCACACCCGGTCGGGCGCTTCCTTGGCATGCAGTTCGGCCATGCGCCAGTTGTTCAGGAACTTCCCGCCACGCATCGTGTCCTGGAAGTGCGTCGCCCAGTTGTCCTTCGCGTTCGCGTTACCCATCGACGCCGCGCAGCCACCTTCGGCCATCACGGTGTGTGCCTTGCCGAACAGCGACTTGCACACGACTGCGACCGAATAGCCCTTCTCACGAGCTTCGATGACCGCTCGCAGGCCGGCACCACCCGCACCGATCACAACGACGTCGTACTGGTAGCGTTCCGGTTCGGTCATCTAGCGCGACTCCCAACGTTGAAAACGGTTGCACAACAGTCGTTGCGACCTCGATCGATCAACCCACGAACCTCAGATCAGAGATGGTGTTGCTGGCCACCAGCATGATGTAGAAGTCGGTGAGCACGAGTGTGCCGAGCGTGATCCAGGCGAACTGCATGTGCCGGGTGTTCAACTTGGAGACCTGGGTCCAGATCCAGTACCGCACCGGATGATTCGAGAAATGCTTGAGCCGGCCGCCGGTCACGTGCCGACACGAATGGCAGGACACCGTATAGACCCAGAGCAGAACCACGTTGACCACGAGGATCACATTGCCCAGCCCCAGACCGAATCCGCCGTCCTTGGCGTGGAACGAGACGATGACGTCGTAACTGTTGATCACCGAGATGACCACGGCCGCATAGAAGAAGTACCGGTGCGAGTTCTGGATGATCAGCGGCAGCCGCGTCTCCCCCGTGTACTTGGTGTGGGGTTCGGCGACGGCGCATGCCGGCGGGGACAACCAGATCGACCGATAGTAGGCCTTGCGGTAGTAGTAGCAGGTCAACCGGAACCCGAGGAGAAACGGCAAAGTGAGGAACGCCAGCGGAATCCACATCGGGAGTTCCGGGAACGGCGTACCGAAATGACTCGATCCGGGCACGCACGACTCGCTCAGACACGGCGAGTAGAACGGCGTGAGGTAGTGATAATCCGCGACGTAGTAGGCACTCCGGACGAACGATCGCACGGTCGCATAGATGACGAACGCCGAGAGACCAATGACCGTCAGCAACGGCGACAGCCACCATCGGTCCGTCCGGAGGGTGCGCGCCGTCAGGCGCGCCCGTCTCGGGGAGAAGACCCCGAGTGATTCCCGCTCAGCCGCGGGCGCGCTCACTTCGTCCGCTCACGCGAGTGGAACCCGAGCCCTTCGTCCTGGGCACCGAGCCACGCCGACTCGTCGGACTTGCTGTCCGGCACGTAGACCCGGTCCTGGCCTGGCTTCCGCTGCGGCTTCACCTTCGGCGGATTCTGCTCGAAGTCGTGCAGATCGATGTCGAGACGGTCGAGATCGTTGACCATCCGGCGGACACTGTCGGCGTCACCGTAGCGAGCCTTCAACGTCACCAGCTGATGGCGCAGCGCCTGGATACTGTGATGGAGTGCATTGATTTCGGCGTTTATCATGGCGATCCCTCCGGCCACTATGTGATGTTCCACACAGTACCGCCAGAGTATGGATCGTCAACGGTTTTCGTCGAACGTGTCGCGGGGCCGCTTTCGTGAGGGACTCCTGCCGCCCACCGGTGGCAGCACATCGCGAGGAAGATACGAACGATGAGCGATGACGAGAACGCTCCGTCGGGCGAGCGTCCGCGCGCCGAACAACGCTGGACAGCCTCGGCATTCGTGCTCCTGTCGATGCTCATACCGTTCCTGCTGCCCTCTCGCTATGCAGCGGGTACCAGCTGGCTCCTGCCCGCCATCGAGGGCGCGGTCCTGCTGGCCTTGGTCATCGTCGACCCGGGCCGCATCGACCGACCGGGACGCCGGGTGCGGGCACTGTCGATAGCGTTGGTCGTCGTGATCGCCGCGGGGGCAGCTTGGGCGGCCGGCCGGTTGGTGTGGGATCTGCTGCACGGCAATCCGGACACGACGGTGGCCAACGAGCTTCTTCTCTCCGGTGCGCTCGTGTGGCTGCAGACCGTTCTGGCCTTCGGGTTCCTGTACTGGGAGCTCGACGGCGGCGGCCCCGTCAACAGGCATCTGCACCCGCGACGGCGTCCGGATCTCGCCTTTCCTCAACAGATCGAACCGACTCTCGCACCAGCAGGGTGGCGACCCGTGTTCTTCGACTACTTGTACCTCGCTCTCACCAACGCGACGGCATTCAGCCCCACCGACGTGATGCCACTCGCCCGGTGGATGAAGCTCGCGATGGCCGCGCAGTCGATCCTGTCGATCGTCGTGCTGAGCCTCGTCGTCGCCAATGCGGTCAATCTGCTCGGGTCGACCTAGGCGGGCTCCCGGATCACCCCGAAGTGGCGGACCGATCCGGAGAGCCCGGGCAGTTCTTTCGCCGAGCTCCACGACGACAGCCCGTCGCTGCTGTCGGAGTAGAAGTACCGACGCTGCTTGTACGCGTCGACATACATGCGCCAGTTGCCGTTCGGGAGTTTGACCAGCGCCATGCCTTCGACGAAGCGACCGAAACTCCGCATCGGGACGAACCGGTAGGGACCGGTCAGCGATGTCGCGACCGCGTGTTCGATGACCTTCTTCCGCTCGTTCTTCGTGAACGCGTGGTACGTGGAGCCCGCCTTCACCACGGTCGTGTCGATGTGGTCCGCACCGAGGCCGAGGATCGGCACCGGCGGACTCCACAGTCGCAGGCCGGGTTCGAGCGCCGTCATGACGTAGGGCACGAACCCTCCGCCCGTCGACATCGACAGGATGATGTTGACGCGACCACCCTCGACGAAGAACTCCGGAGCCCACGCCTTGGTGGTGAAGGGCGACAGAGACGGTCCGTCACTCGAACCGGCCGACCCGAACGACAGCGGCCCGGACGAGGAGCCGAACACTCCCTTGCCATCGCCCGTGCCGGGTAGGAAAGCGCAGCACAGCGGCACCGGATAGTTGTGCATGAACGCCCAGTTCACGCGATCGCGGCTCCGCGCGAACCCGATGGTGTTCTGACCGGTCGTATAGGTGACGTAGTACCAGCCGTCTGCACCGTGAAAGATGCTCGGATCGCGCACCACACCCGACGGCGGTCGGTACGCACCAAACCGGAGCGGCCGAAACCGGCTCGCATCCGCGGACTGGTACACGTCCATGTGACGGGCACTGGTGTTGGAGAACGCCACCATCGTGTATCGCCAGTTCGGGGTCGCCTCGGCGGTACCCGGAGTTGCGACGAGCAGGCCCGTGAACACCAGCATCGCGACACAGACAGCACCGATGCGGCTCGAACGAGCGCGAATTCGCTGAGACAGCAGCATTGGAGCAGTATCCGCGGAATTGACTGTGGCGTGCGCGGATTTCCCTGACACAGCTATCGAGACCCTTGGTACCCCGAGATCCGATCGTCGGACGGAAGCCGCTCTACACCATGACTCCGACAGTTCCCGCATTCCTGAAGAGGATCGATTGCCTCTGCGCAGCAATAGAATTACGTGTATTGTCGAACATATATTCGAACTGCGATCTTCGAGGGGGTGACCGCCATGACCGACAGCGCATCGACCGATATCACCGATGAGTCGCCGCCGACCGCGGTGCCCGCGTTGCTCGACGAACTCGACGCGATCATCGACCAGCTACAGACCACGGGTTTCACCCGCCTCACCGATACCGAGGTCGACGACGCCGGTGTCCGTATCGAACAGGCCATCGCCCGACTCACCTACACCGGTAACCAGCAGATCGTCGAAGCCGACCAGCGCGACCTACCCCGTAAAGCCGGCTACCGCAGCGTCATCGACTACATGAAACACCGGTTGCGCATGGCCTACCCCGGCAAACGCCTCAAACAAACCCGCGCCACCGCCACCTACCCCGACGCCACCACCGGCGCACCCCTCGAACCCGTCCACCCCACCCTCGCCACGGCGTTCGCCGCCGGCCGGGTGGGATCAGCGCATGTGCATGCGGTGATCGATGTGCTCGACCAGATCCCCCACGCCGTCGACCACGACATCAAGGTCGCCGCCGAACGCACCATCGCCGAACAAGCCGTCCACCTCACCCCCGACCAGATCACCGAGGCCGGTGCTCGCCTGCTGGGCTACCTCGACCCCGACGGGACATTGACCGACGACACCGACCGCCAACGACGCCGCAACGTGTACCTCAACCGGCAACGCGCCGACGGCACCGCCAAGATGTCGGGCATTTTGACACCCGAACTACTCGCACGGGTCTCCATGTTCCTGGCCGTGTGGGCCAAACCCGGGATGAACAATCCGAATGATCCGGAATCACCGACAGGGTCCAGCGAGGATGCCGATCCCGACGCTGTGGCGGCCGCCGCTCAACGCAACGACCGCAGCCCCGCCCAACTCAACCACGACGCCTTCAACGCACTCCTGAAGGCCGTGTTCGAGGACGGCATGCTCGGCAAGAGTCACCGCGGACTGCCGATGCAGCTGATCATCAAAGCCGACCTCAACGACCTCGTCCGCGAAGCCGGCTACGCCGTCACCGCCACCGCCACCCAGATCCCCATCCCCGACCTCATCAACCTCGCCGCCGACGCCCAACCCTGGCTGGCGGTGTTCAAAGACGCCACCGCCATCCCCCTCTACTTCGGACGCGGCAAACGCCTCGCCACCCGCGAACAGCGATTGGCGTCCTTCGCCCGGCCTGATGGTGACACCTGCTCCAATCCCGACTGCGGTGTGTCTGCCGCGCACGTGGAAATGCATCACGCCCAACTCGATTGGGGCCTCGGCGGACTCACCGACATCACCGACCTCGCCCCGGCATGCCCGAAACACAACCGCATGGTCGGCGACCAACCCGGCCAATACACCACCCGCATGGTCCGCGAAGGACCCGACGAAGGCCGCTGCGCCTGGCGGCTCAATACCCAACCCGGCGCACCACCCAACCCCGAACGCATCAACCGGCGACCCGACATCCCCCGCCGATTCGCCGAACATCTACAACACGTGCGCGCCGAGATCCACGGACCCCAACCGGCGTCCGGCGATACCCCGCGCCTCCAGATGCGCCAGGTCATCGACCTACGTGACGCCTCCGACGCCGAAGCCACCCTCGCCTCGATACTCCTCGCCGCGGCGTACCCGCGCGGGTGACATGCGTATGACGTTGTGCCCGGAAACCGGGCACAACGTCATACGGATCCGCACGGCGTCACCGTCTACTCGTCGATCGAGGCGGGGTCGACATGGCCCGACATGCGTCGTCTCCCTCGATCAGCCGGCGCCCGGTACTCGACGCCCGGATTCGCGATATCGAGCTCAGCTGGCGAGCTCGACGGCCTCGGGTGTCGACACGGCGGCACGTCGCATTCCCGTGACGAACAGCACCAGACCGACGACGATCCAGGTGACAAGGGTCAGACCGGCGGTGAGACCGCCGGCTCCGCCGAAGTAGGCGGCCGAGCGGACCAGGGTTCCGGCCGCACCCGGCGGCAGGATCTGGCCGACGGTACCCAACCCGGACGGCAGCCATGCAGCCGAACCGGCGATACCGGCCAGCGGGTTGCCGAGGAACATCATGACCATCGCGCCGATGGTGAAACCCTTGGCACCGAACGCATTCTGCAGGCCCGCGAGCGGGATGGCCAGGGCGGCGATCCCGAGCGCGATCGAACCGGCGACGGCCCAGAACGTCGTGGACCACAGTCCTGTCTCGATGCTGCCGAACCCGAAGGTGAGCATGCTTGCGACCACGAAGCCACCGACGGCCGAGAAGGTGACCAGACCGGTCAGGTACCAGCCGCTGCTGCGCGGGAAGATCTTCCGGAACGCGACGACCGGGACGATGCCGCCGAACACGAGCGGGAACGCGAGACCGCCGATGCCGATGCCGGTCGGGTCACCCTCCGGCAGCGGGACGACGTCCTCGACCGTCACCTTCTCCCCCGTCGCTTGCCCGAGCGCCTGCGCGGTACCGGTGAGGTTTCCGCTGATCGACGCCGAGCCCGCGCTGGCTACCAGGGCGTGGACACCGGCCTCGTCGACCACGAATCCGCCGACGACCTCGCGGTTCTCGATCGCGTCCCGCAGCGCGGCCTCTGAGTCGTAGCGCTGGGGCTCGTAGGCGTCGGGAGCCGCGGTGGCCAGGCTCTGCTCGAGTAGGCCGGCCGCGGCCGGGGCACCGACCACGCCGACCCTCAGATCGTGTGCCCCACTCTTGAGCGACGGCAGGATGAACACCATCAGCAGCAGGATGAGGATGGCGCCCAAGCCGGCGGTCAGGCCCGCCAGCATCACCACGGGCGGCGGCATCTTCTTCCCCGAAGCCTCCTTGACCTCGACCGCCGGGGTTCCCATCGTCGCGGGTGTCATCGCGCGTCCTTCCAGTCAAACCGGATTCTTATCCTCCGGTTTATAGTGGATGATATTCCTCCGCTTAGACTGGCCGTGTCAAGTCGGATGTGATGGACGGGTCACCGGGTCGGAAGGACGTGGACACATGCGAGCGGATGCAGCGCGGCGTCGTCAGGCGATCGTCAAGGAGGCCCGTCGACTGTTCGCGGCACAGGGCGGCGGTGTCGCCCTCGAGACCGTTGCCGAGGGTGCGGGGGTGGGTATCGCCACGCTGTACCGGAACTTCGAGTCACGCCATGCGCTCGCAGACGAGGTGGCGCTCGCGATCCTGGACGACATCGGGCGTGCCGCGGACGACGGGCTCGCCGACATCACCACCGCACCCGACGCGGCGTGGATGACGTTCGTGAATCGGCTCGTCGGATTGGATCTCGGCGCCCTGTCGGCAGCGTTGGCCGAGTACGTGACCGCGGCGGTCCGAACCACGCAGGCCCAGACCCTGGCCCGCGTCGAAGAACTGCTCGGCTCGGCCAAGAACGCCGGACTGGTCCGCGACGACCTCGACGCACTCGAGCTGATCGTCGGGATCGGCCTGATCACGCGCCCACAGCCCGACGCCGTCCAGGCGGCGACACCGAACCTCGTGCCGCGCCTGGTGTCCATTCTGTTGGCGGGTATGCGTCCGCAGACCGACGACTGACCCGCCCGGCGCTCACACCGTCCCGCGCGCGGCCCAGGCAGTGGCGGAGACGATGAACCGCCCGTCGCCCAGACGCTTTCGCGCCACCGTCTCGAGCTCACTCCGGGCGGTGGCGTCGAGCGTTTTCACATACTCGCCCGCGGGACCGATGCCGAAAGTGTAGGGCTCCCACCATTCCTCGAAACGCGGATGCACGACGTCGACGGTGAGAGGGTCCTCGACGACGTTCCGCAGTCCGGCCGTGGCGAAGAGCTCCGTGAGATGACCGCGGTGCGCGCCGGAGAGCAGCGCCTCATCCTGTGCCTCGGGGTCGAGGACGTGTACCGCATCCCAGAACGGAGCGAGCGCTCCGGTCGGTCCGTCCCACACACAGGCCGCGACGGTCCCGCCCAGACGGGTCACACGCGCCATCTGCGTGAGTCCACGAACCGGGTCCCTCATGAAGTGGACAACCAGTTGCGCGAGCGCATGGGTGAATTCGCCTGTGTCATAAGCCAATTCCTCGGCCGTACCGCGGCGCACGTCGACGTCCGGGAATCGTTCGCGGACTGCGTCGACGAAGGGTGGGGATGGATCGATCGCGGTGACGGCAGCACCCAGAGTCAGCACGTGAGCGGTGAGCGCGCCGGGTCCACACCCGACATCGAGGACATCCGCGTCAGCACCGACCCCCGCGAAGGTCGTGAAGACCTCGGCGAGCGGATCGGCGTAACGGCCCATGAAGCGTCCGTACGCCTCGGGCGGGACGGCGAAACCCACTTGTCCATGCTACGGCTCATCGGCCATCCGAACCGCATGTCGACCGATCTCGGGCGACCGCGGGGACGAGTCCACAGACCGTTCCTCCGCGCATCTTCCGCACCGACATGGCCCAAGACTGGCGTCATCCGTTCATACCAATGAAATCGGACACGACACATGCGCACTCGCGACGGTGCGACAATCACACCGCTCGAACCCGGCAAAGCGTTCGGACGTCGCACGGCGGCCGAGTGTGGCCACCGCGGCGACGGCGCCGACCTCACGCAGACGAAGTGGAGAGCGACCGATGAAGCGTTTCCGCCTACTCAGCATCACCGCGTTCGCCATCGCCACGCTGACGATCTCACTCGGCACCGCCCACGGAGCGCCCGCCCCCGCGGCGCCGTCGCACCTGACGATCGGATCCGCGGACGGCACCTCCATCACGTCCACCCTGCGCAACGCCACCTTCGTGTCCACCGGCAACGAGCTACGGGTCGTCGACCCGAGCGGACGAATCCTCGAGCGCGTCGCCCTGACCCTTCCCCTCGACAGGGCGGTGGTGCCGCTGCGCACGCAGGTCAGCACCGATCGCACTCAGGCGACCTTCACACCGATCCTCACGCCGGAGGCGCGCGCGGCGATCGCTGCGGGCGTCCGTCCCGCGTCGGCGAAGAGGGATCGCGCTTATCAGCAGATGATCTGGCACATCAACAACGGTTGGAACCACGGCGGGAACGTGGCCACTGCGATCGGCGCGCTCGCCGGCCTGATCATCGGCTGCCTGGTCATCGTCGGTTGCATCTGGGGCGCCGGAGTCGGCGCTGCCATCGGTGCGGCAATCGGCATCAGCAACGGCGATCCCGCCACCGCACAGTCGATCCTGGACTGGATCAACACCCCATGACAGAGGGGTAGCTCCCCTCGATTCCGGACGCGGCCCTTTCCCCCGCCGCCCCGGAGTTCCCCAAAGAAGATCCCTCGCGCCCTCCCCCGACAGAAACGCGCGAGGGATCTTCTTTGCAGAAGGTTACTTTACAAACCGAACCTTTTGTATAGACAACGTACATTGTCTCGGTAGCGTCTGGCGCGGCGGTCACAGCGCCATCCGCGGACCGGCGAGCCGATGGCGGCCGGGCATTGGCTGACCGCCACCGAGCGCGGCAAACTGGTGGACATGATCGAGAACGCGCTGGAGCCGGTCGGCGCGGCAGGATGATGACGCGCAATTACACGCAGGACGGCAAGTCGCCGCTTCGCGACTCGTTGCTCGACGGGCTGCACGACCTGCTGACGGAGCGGGACTGGTCGGCGGTGCGCATGTCGGATGTCGCCGCCGCCACCGGTGTCAGCCGGCAGACCGTGTACAACGAGTTCGGGTCGAGATACGGACTGGCCCAGGGATATGCGGTCCGGTTGGCGAACCGTTTCGCGGGTCATGTCGCCGATTCGCTCGCCGACCACGTCGACGATGTCACCGGCGCGCTGCGAACCGCGTTCACGGAGTATTTCGCCGGCGTGGCCACCGATCCCCTGATCGCGTCGCTGCTGTCCGGCGAGGCCAAACCCGATCTGATGAAGCTCATCACGACCGACGTGGCGCCGATCATCGCCACCGCGAGCGACCGACTGGCGCAGGCATTCCGCGAGTCGACGTGGCTGTCGATGCCGGACCCCGACGTCGAGCGCGTCGCCCGCGCGATCACCCGAATGGCACTGAGCTACGTCGCGATGCCTCCCGAAGGTGACCGCGACGTCGCGGCAGATCTCGCCGAGATCATCTCTCCCGCCATCGAGGCGGCACGCTCCCGACGCTGACCGCGCCTGCCCCCGTAAGGGGCACCGAACGCTCGGCTGTGCTGTGCACGCCGGGCCACACCACACAACCTGTCTATAAAACTAGACATGTTCCGACCGCCTTCATCCAGAAGACAGGCCGGCGCCGACATCTGTTCACCCAACGAACGAACCCTGATGACCGTGCCCGGAGTCGGCGATACCTGATCGATACGACCGGTCCCCGGGCACGCCCGTAGCCCGTCCCCACGGCTGCAGCCCCCTCCCATGGCCGTAGCCCACCCCCACGCCTCGAAAGGCATCATCATGCGCGCCCCCAGCATCAAGACCCTGCTGTCTGTCGCCGTCGCCGGAGCATTGTCCGCCGCCGCACTGTCCGGTTGCTCCTCAGCCGGTGCGGAATCCAGCGGCTGGGCCAAATCCCCCGAAACCCTCGTCTTCGCCGCGGTTCCCGACAAGGCCGGGTCCGACGCGAACTGGAAGCCGCTGCAGGAATACCTCGCGAAGACCACCGGATACGAGGTCGAGTACTACCCCACCAGCGACTACACCGCACTGATCGCCGCACTGACCGCCGGGAAGGCCGACATCGGCACGATGGGCGGTCTGCAGTACGTGATGGCCACCGCCAAGGGGGCCGAGATCGAACCGGTGGCCGCGAGCCTGACCTCTCCGGACGCCGAGGATGCAGGATACTTCTCCGAGGCCATCGTCCCCGCCGATTCGACCATCACCTCGCTCTCCGAGGCCAGGGGCAAATCGGTCTGCTTCATCGACCCCAACTCGACCTCCGGCTTCCTGTTCGGCCTCAAGGCGCTGTCCGCTGCTGGTCTCGATGTGACGTCGACGGGCGTCGACGCCAGCGGCCGACCGAAGTTCGACGACTTCACCCCGATCTTCGCGGGCAGCCATGACAAGTCGGCCCAGGCGGTGGCATCCAAGCAGTGCGACCTGGGGTTCGCCGAGGACACGGTGGCCGCCGAGGCGGTCGAGAAGGGCCAGGTCAAGGTCATCAACCGGGAGTACGTGCCGGGCGGCCCGTTCACCGTCTCGTCGGCGCTTCCCGCCGAGGCGAAGACCAAGGTCACCGATGCGCTACGTGGCGCTTCGGTGGAGAACATCAAGAAGTCCGGGGTGCCCCTGACGGATGGCTTCACCTCCAGCTACTTCGGCGTACTCGCGGTTGATCCGTCGTACTTCGCACCGATCAGCGACCTCTGCCAGAACATCGCGGCCGCGAACTGCGCCTCCTGATCCTGGCTCCCGACCCCCGACTCCACAGAGGACCACAACCATGACCAACACGGCGATCTCACCCAGCGCGGTCACGACTGCCTTCGCACCGCTGATCGAGGTGACCGAGGTCTGCAAGGACTTCGGCACGAACCGGGCCTTGCACAACGTCGATCTCTCTGTCGCACAGGGCGAGATCGTCGTGTTGCTCGGCCTCTCGGGGTCCGGGAAGTCGACCCTGCTGCGGCACCTCGACGGCCTCGAGACCCCCACCGCGGGGAGCATCTCGGTACTCGGCCGCACCCTCACCGGGAGCTCTCCGAAGGAACTTCGCGCATTGCGCGGACGGATCGGCATGATATTCCAGCAGTTCGAACTGGTCGGCCCGCTCACCGTTCTGGAGAATGTGCTCACCGGGGCACTGTCCCGGCTTCGTGGTCCGCGTCTCGGACTGTGGGCGTACCCCAAGTCGCTGCGCGTGACCGCACTGGGCCACCTCGACCGAGTCGGGCTGCTGCACAAGGCTTATGAACGTGCCGACCAGCTCTCCGGCGGCCAGCAGCAGCGGGTCGCCATTGCCCGCGCCCTCATGCAGGATCCCGAGATTCTGCTGGCCGACGAACCGGTCGCGAGCCTCGACCCCGAGTCCAGCGCACAGGTCATGGCGCTCATTCGCGAGATCGCCGCGGACCGCGGCCTGACCGTCGTCTGCAGTCTTCACCAGGTCGAGCTCGCTCTCGACTGGGGCGATCGGGTGGTCGGACTGCGTGCCGGTGAGGTCGTCCTGGACACCCCGACCGCCGAACTCTCCCGCGAGGGCGCGATGGCGATCTACCGGCAGGTCGCCGCCGAAACCGGTGAGCACGATCTGCTGGCCCGGAGCGGAATGTGGTGACCACCCTCGAGGCCGCGCCGTTCCCACCGGAACAGGCGGCGCCGAAACCACCACGCCGACCGGGGCGGACCGCCGGCACCGTCGTCGTTCTCGGCCTGCTCGCGTTCGGAGTCTATTCGCTGACCACACTCGACTTCTCCTGGGCCAACATCGTCTCGAGCCTCGACAACGCCCAGAAGGTGTTCTCGAACATGGACCCGATCAGCTTGCCCCCGTTCGGCGAGCTGATGTATCTGATCGGTCTCACCCTCGGCATCGTCATCCTCGGCACCGTTGTGGCAGCTGCCATCTCGGTTCCGGTGGCCTGGGTGTCCGCATCGAACACCACCCCGTCCGCCACCTTGCGCTGGGTCGGCCGGGCGATCGGCGTCATCACCCGTTCGCTTCCCGATGTCGTGCTCGCCCTCGCGTTCTCGCTCGCATTCGTCCTCGGGAGCCCCCTGCCCGGCATCATCGCGATAGGCATCCATTCGATCGGCATGATCTCCAAGCTGTTCGCCGACGCCATCGAACAGATCGACGACGGCCCTCGTCTGGCCATCCGGGCCGCGGGTGGCAGTCGCGCACAGGAGTTCTGGTCCGGCGTGGTCCCCCAGGTGCTGCCGTCCTGGATCGCCACCGTCCTGCACCGCTTCGACATCAACCTGCGCGGCTCGGCGATCCTCGGCTACGCGGGTGTAGGCGGCCTCGGATACGCGATGAAGGTGGCGTTCGAGCAGTTCCCGCAGGGATACGGTCGCGGAATCGGTATCGCCGGAGTCATCTTCGTCCTGTGCTTGGTGGTGGAGATCATCTCGTCGACCATCCGCCGGAACCTGCTCGGCGTCGAGCCGCGCGGGCGTTGGTTTGGAGATCGCGCAGTTCGGTTCGTCACTCGTGGCCGTCCGCGCGGCGGACGGACCGGCAACCAGCAGCCCATCGCCGTCACCGTGGACTCGATGACCCGACAGCCGTGGACCGCCCGCCGCATCCGCAACACGGCGTGGGCCGTCGGAGCCGTTGCCCTCGTGATCTCCAGCTACTGGCTGGCCGACGTCGACTTCGCCGACGTCAACTGGTCGTACATGTGGCCGTCGATCCAGAGCTTCTGGCCGCCGAGCACCGGGCCGTACACGATGGGCGACTTCTTCGAGGCACTACTCGTGACGGTTCAGGTCGCCTTCGCCGCCGCACTGCTCTCGTTGGCCGTCTCGCTGGTGATCGGTTCGCTCGCCGCACGCAACGTGGTGCCCAATCCGCCTGTCCGCAACTCGTTCCGCGTGCTCCTCGTGGTGTTTCGCGGTATCCCCGAACTCGTCCTCGCGATCCTCCTGATCATGATCACCGGGCTCGGCAACCAGGCCGGCGTGATCGCTCTCGCCGTCGGCGGGATCGGGCTTCTCGGCAAGCTCATCGCCGACTCGTTCGAGGAGGTCCCGCCCGGACCGGAACGCGCCCTGACGGCCACCGGCGCCGCACGCGGACAGCGTTACCTGGCGGCCACGTGGCCACAGGCGTTGCCGTCGCTGATCGGCAACACGATGTACCTCGTCGACTCGAACATCCGAGCCGCGACCATCCTCGGCATCGTCGGCGGCAGCGGCATCGGTTTCTACCTGATGAATGCGTCGACGTTGTCGACCATGCACGGGCAGGTGACCACCCTGGTGGTGATGATGGTCGTCACCGTCCTCACTGTCGAGGGCGTGGCCGCCTGGCTACGACGAGTGTTCCGGTGATCGGGCAGATCTCGGGACGCCCGACTCACCGCCCGGGATCGACGTCGAGCTCCACCCGATCGGCCGGGAACCGGGTGACGGCCAGTTGCAGAGGGGTGCCATCCGGTAGGACGTCGAAGCCCTCGACCGCCAGAACCACTGCACCCTCGAGTAATTCGAGATCGGTGAGCTCACTCGCGGTTGCATGACGGGCCGCGATCATCGTCGAGCCACGGACGTAGTCGTCGATCCCCTGCTCGCGCAGTGCCCGGGTGAGGGATTGTTCGACCACGAAACCCTCGGCCAGTCCCGGAACCCGTTCGGCATCGAACCAATTGGTACTCAACGAGATCGGCCGACCATCCACGCCGCGCACGATCTCCATGCGCAGCGCGTGGCGGTCCCCGAGATGCAACCGCTTCGCCACCGACTCGGGGGCGGGCACGATCTCGGACCCGAGCAGGCGTGCGGTCGCACTCTTGGCACGCTCACCGAGGCTGTCACTGAGCCTGGTGCGCACACCGATGCGGTGCACGAGCACCTCGTGGTCGGCGACGAAGGTTCCGCTGCCTCGCCGCGCGACGACCAGGTCGTCCGCCGCCAGCGCCGCGACAGCCTGACGCACGGTGTTGCGATTGACGCCGAATCGTCGGGCGAGTTGCGACTCCGACGGGAGACGAGTGCCCGGCGCCAGACCACCGTCGACGATCTCGCCGCGAAGTTCATCTGCGATGAAACGCCACGTCGAGAACCCACTGGGAGACCTGCTGTGCATGACCATGATGATGCCGAATGTACCGCGTTCGCAGCGGCGCTTGCCCGTTCACGAATTGTTCACCATCCCGCGACCACCTGGTCATTCGTCGTCACCGAATTGGTGACCCGGACCGTTCACGATCAAGTTGTCTACTTACCTAGACAACTTGAGATCTGAGATCAGACCCGCATTCCCACCGCTTTCACACACCCCGGAGGACCGATGACTGCGACGACAGATCGCAACGCCGCGGACGCCGCAGACCCAGCCGTCACCGCGCGACAGAACTGGATGCGCACGCTCGCATCCTCACCCGCCGAGGCCGTCGAGGCGCATGGCACCAGTGGGAACCCAAGCCCGCCGTCCAGGAGATCCGCAGCCCGGAGACCGGACTGGTGATGCTCCGCGCCCGGATCGACTCGGTCGGCGACCGATTCAACGTCGGTGAGGCCACCGTCACCCGCGCGACGGTACGCCTCCACGGTGCACCGCTGTCCGCCGATGCGGTGGGCTCGGCCTACATCCTGGGGACGAATCGCGACCATGCCCACGCCGCAGCATGTTTCGACGCCCTCCTGTGCGACGACACCGAGCGAGCGCGCGTACTCGCCGAGGTCGTCGAACCGATGCGGAAGGCAGCCGACGACCTCGACACCGCACGCCGCGCCGAAGCCCGCAGCACACTCGTGGACTTCTTCAACGTCTCCAGGGAGCACGAATGACCACCACCGTCCCTACCGAAACAAACGACACCCTAGTTCCCGCACCGGGTTTCGACGATCCGACGCGTGCAGCGCAGGCAACGTTCCGGGCCGTTCTCGAGGCTCTTTCCAATCCCGGTCGACGCTGCGCCGTCGCCGGCGCACCCGCGGCACCACAACCACTCGGACCCGGACTGGGCGCAGTCGCATTGACCCTCCTTGATGTCGACTGCACCGCGTGGCTCGCACCCGAGCTGTCGGCGACGCCGGCCGTCCGCGCCTGGCTCACGTTCCACACCGGCGTCCGCGTGGTCGACGACCCCACATCGGCCCACTTCGTCATCGCCGCCGACGTCGCATCACTGCCGCCCCTGGACACCCTGGCCGTCGGGACCGACGAAGCACCCCATCAGTCGGCAACCGTGCTCCTCGCCTCACCCGTCGAGGATCGGACAGCCCGATTCGTCGGCCGCGGCCCCGGGATCGAGACCACGCAGGCCGTCGAGTTACCCGGCGCCTGGCGCGACTTCGCCCAGATGTGGCATCGCAACACCGCAGTGTTCCCGCGGGGCGTCGACCTCGTGCTCGTCGCCGACGACCACCTCGTCGGGCTCCCTCGCACCACTCGCCTCGATCCCCAGGAGATCTGATGTACGTAGCCGTGAAGGGCGGCGAACGCGCCATCGCCAACGCCCATGCCCTGCTCGCCAAGGAAGGTCGCGGTGACACCGGGTCACCGGTCGTCACCGCCACCCAGATCGCCGGGCAGCTCGGCGTCCTGGTGGCGCGGGTGATGAGCGAGGGATCGCTCTACGATCCCGAGCTCGCCGGGCGGGCGATCGCCCAGGCTCAGGGCGACGTTCTCGAGGCCATCACCCTGGTCCGGTCGTACCGCACGACGCTGCCGCGTTTCGGATACTCCGAGCCGGTCGACACGGGCGCGCTGCCCCCGCAGCGCCGGGTGTCGGCGACCTACAAGGACCTGCCCGGCGGGCAGCAACTCGGAGCGACCTTCGACTACACCCACCGCCTGTTCACCGAACGCGACACCGACGGCCCGGAGCCGGCGGACCTCGCCGGGGACGTGCACATGCCGCGGGTCACCGATCTTCTCGCCGGCGGCGACCTCATCGAACCGGCCGAACCGAATCCCGCGGACCCCGAGCCGACGGACATCACTCGCGACCCCACCACGTTCCCGATGTCCCGCGCCGGCCGCCTCCAGGCCCTGGCGCGCGGTGACGAGGGTTTCCTCCTGTCCCTGGGCTACTCCACACAGCGCGGCTACGGGCGAACTCACCCGTTCGCCGGTGAGATCCGCGTCGGCGAGGTGGAGGTCGAATACGTCGCCCCGGAACTCGGATTCGCGATTCCGATGGGTCGCATCGAGGTCACCGAATGCCAGATGATCAACCAGTTCACCGGGAACTCCGACACACCGGCACAATTCACCCGCGGTTATGGACTGACATTCGGACGAGGCGAACGCAAAGCCATGTCGATGTCCCTCGTCGATCGCGCGCTGCGGACCGACGAGTTCGCCGAACGGGTCGTCGCCCCCGCCCAGGACGAGGAGTTCGTCATCAGCCACGCCGACAATGTGGCCGCGACCGGGTTCGTCGAACACCTGAAACTGCCCCACTACGTCGACTTCCAGGCCGAACTCGTACTTGTCCGGCAGCTCCACGCGGACTTCCGCCGTCGCGCGGCCGGTGTCGCCGACGATCCCACCAGCACCCCCAGTAGCGCACCCACCACCGGGTTCGGCACCGCCGAACCCGACACGGAGGCATCATGACCGTCACCCCCATCGCCCACAATTCCCTCGACCACAACCTCACCGAGCACCACAACGCCGATCACAACAACCCCGGTCACAACCCGATCGCTTACAACATCGGCTATCTCGACGAGCAGACCAAGCGGATGATCCGCCGGTCGCTGCTCAAAGCCGTTGCCATACCCGGATTTCAGGTTCCGTTCGCCTCGCGTGAGGTGCCCATGCCCCGCGGCTGGGGTACCGGCGGCGTTCAGGTCACCGCGGCGGTCCTCGGCGGTGACGACGTGCTGAAGGTGATCGATCAGGGCGCCGACGACACCACCAACGCGGTGTCCATCCGAGCTTTCTTCGCCGAGGTGTCCGGCGTGGCCACCACGACGGTGACCGAAGAGGCCACGGTGATCCAGACCCGCCACCGGATTCCCGAGACGCCGCTGACCGCGGGACAGATCATCGTCTACCAGGTGCCGATCCCCGAGCCGTTGCGATTCCTCGAGCCCCGCGAGACCGAGACCAGCCGACTGCATGCGCTCGAGGACTACGGGCTGATGTACGTGAAACTGTACGAGGACATCGCATCCCTGGGGCACATCGCCACCACGTACGACTACCCGGTGATGGTCAACGGACGCTATCTGATGGCGCCATCGCCCATTCCGAGCTTCGACAATCCGAAGATGCACATGAACCCGGCCTTGCAGCTCTTCGGCGCCGGCCGGGAGAAGCGCATCTACGCGATCCCGCCGTTCACCCGGGTGGAGAGCCTCGGCTTCGACGACCACCCGTTCGAACCGCAGCGCTTCGATCGCCCCTGCGCCATCTGCGGTTCCGTCGGCGTGTACCTCGACGAGGTCATCACCGACGACTCCGGCACCGCGATGTTCGTGTGCTCGGACACCGATCACTGCGAACGCAACGCCATCCGAACCGACGAGGAGGTCGGAGCATGACCGACGAAGCACCCCTGTTGAGCGTCCGCGGCGCCGGCCATCGGTACGGCCACCGGTACGGTTGCCGCGACGTCGATTTCGACCTGTGGCCCGGCGAGGTCCTCGCCGTGGTCGGCGAGTCGGGATCCGGCAAGTCGACGCTCCTCGGCACGCTGTCGCAGCGACTGTCCCTGTCCGAGGGCGAGATCCACTATCGGCTCGCCGACGGGCAGGTGGTCGACCTGGCCTCGCTCAGCGAGAGCGCGGTGCGTCACCTGTGGCGCACCGAATGGGGTTTCGTCCACCAGAATCCCGCGGACGGCCTGCGTATGCATGTCAGCGCGGGTGGCAACATCGGCGAACCGCTCATGGCCACCGGGAATCGCCACTACGGACAGATCCGACAGACCGCGGCGGAATGGCTCGAGCGCGTGGAGATCCCGGTCGACCGCATCGACGATGCGCCGGTGAACTTCTCCGGCGGTATGCGTCAGCGCCTCCAGATCGCCCGGAACCTGGTCGTTGCACCGCGCCTGGTCTTCATGGACGAACCGACCAGCGGGCTCGACGTCTCCGTGCAGGCCCGACTGCTCGATCTGGTGCGCAGACTGGTCGCCGACCTCGGGCTGGCCGTCGTGATCGTCACGCACGACCTGGCGGTGGCGCGATTGCTGTCGCACCGCACGGTCGTCATGAAGGGCGGGCGCGTCGTCGAATCCGGTCTCACCGACCGCGTTCTCGACGATCCGCAAGCCGCCTACACCCAACTCCTCGTCTCATCGATCCTGCAAGGATGACCGTGACCACCTCCACCGAACACAGCACCGACTCGCCTCTTCTCGATGTGGTGGGCGTCGACAAGACCTTCGTGATGCACCTGCAGGACGGCGTCGAGCTACCGGTCCTGTCCGGCCTCGGGTTCCGGGTCCACCGCGGCGAATGTGTCGTCCTCGACGGCACTTCGGGGGCGGGCAAGAGCTCCATCCTGAAGATGGTGTACGGCAACTACGGTGTCGACCGTGGCCGGATCTTGCTGAGCGGCAATGACGGAACCGTCGACCTCGCGGCCACCGACCCCCGTCGGATACTGGCGGCGCGACGCAACCAGGTCGGTTATGTGAGTCAGTTCCTGCGCTGTGTCCCGCGGGTCCCGGCCCTGCAGGTCGTCGCCGAGCCACTGCTCGAACGCGGTGCCGACGCCGACGTCGCCGAGGAGCGGGCCGCCGACCTGCTGACCCGACTCAGCATCCCCGAACGACTCTGGGGACTGCCACCGGCCACGTTCTCCGGTGGTGAGCAGCAACGGGTCAACATCGCTCGCGGGTTCCTGCCCGACCTGCCGCTGCTCCTGCTCGACGAGCCGACCGCCTCGCTGGATGCGCACAACCGCGACGTCGTGATCGATCTCATCCGCGAGAAGTGCTCGCGCGGAACCGGAATGCTCGGCATCTTCCATGACTCGTATGTGCGAACCGCGGTGGCCGACCGACTGATCGACGTCGCGTCGTTCACCCCGCGGCCCACAACACAGGAACACAACGGAGCCGTGGCATGACCGTGTGGCGGGCGGCCGTGTACGCCGCACCGGGATTCGGGCCGACCTCATCGCCGGCGGGCGCGCATGCGACCCGGCTTCGAGGACATGCCGAGGAGTGGTTGGGTCGGGCGGTCGACGGTCGCGACGTACCCCGTCGGACACCTGCGGGATGGACCCGCGACGAAGTGGACGCGATCACCGTCGCCGCCCGTTCCTATGGATTCCACGGAACGCTGAAGCCGCCCTTCCATCTCGCCCCCGGGCGGTCGCTGGACGAACTGGTCAGGGCTGTGGACCATCTCGCGGCTCGCACACCGGCCGCATCGGTCCCGCGTCTGCGGCTGGGCCGGCTCGGCTCGTTCTTCGCGTTGGTGCCCGGTGCCGATGACACGCCGCTGCGTTCGGTGGCCGATGCCGTCGTCACCGAACTCGACGCGTTCCGCGCGCCGCTGACCGACCACGACCGCGCACGCCGGAATCCGGACGCCCTCACCGAACGTCAGCGGGACCTGCTCGACTACTGGGGCTACCCATACGTTCTCGACGAGTTCCGGTTTCATCTCACCCTCACCGACCGGATCCCCGACGCCCGGCAGTCCGTGGTCTCCGACGTGCTGGAGTCATGGTTCGGCGACGTTCTCGGCCAGGACATCCCGCTCGACGCGTTGACGGTGTTCACCCAGGCGACACCCGACGCACCGTTCCTCCTCCACTCGGTTCACCCGATGAAAGTCTGCGCCCCGCTCCCACCTCGCTCACCCGGCACGAGCACCATGGAAGGAATCACCCGATGAGCAACGACACGGTGCTCTCCAACGCCCGAATCGTCCTCGAGGACCAGATCCTGCACGGCAGTGTCCTCATCCGGGACGGCCTGATCGCCGACATCGGCCTGCAGACCTCGCCGGCCCCGCGCGGAGCCGACCTCGAGGGCGACTACCTGATGCCGGGTGTGGTCGAGGTGCACACCGACCACCTCGAATACCACTTCACCCCGCGGCCGGGAGTCTTCTGGGACCCGCTGCCCGCCGTCCTGGCCCACGACGCCCAGATGGCCGCAGCCGGGGCCACCACGGTCCTCGACGCGGTCCGCATCGGGTCGGAATCGGAGTCCGAGGACACCACAGCGGCCGCCGCGCACCGCCTCGCCGATGCGGTGACCCAGGCGGTCGATGCCGGCCTGCTGCGCGCCGACCATGCGATTCACCTCCGTTGCGAGGTGTCCACCGCGGACTGCGTCGACGCGTTCAACGAGTTCGCCGACGACCCGCATGTGCGCCTCGCCTCGCTCATGGACCATGCGCCCGGTGAGCGACAGTTCGCCGATGTCGAACAGTTCAAGAAGTACTACGGGGGCAAACACCAGATGTCGCCGGAGGACCTGGACCGCTACATCTCCGAACGGATCGATCAGTCGCAGCGGTACTCCGACCTGAACCGCAAGACGATCGCGGCCCTCGCCATCGAGCGCGGAATCACGCTTGCCGCCCACGACGACGCCACCGAAGAGCACGTCGACGAGTCACTCGGCCTGGGAGTGCACATCTCCGAGTTCCCCACCACGATCGCCGCGGCCGAGAGTGCCACCCGACGCGGGTTGCAGGTCGTGATGGGTGCACCCAACATCGCGCGCGGTGGCAGCCAGTCCGGCAATGTCGCGGCGGCCGATCTCCTCGAACGCGGGTTGCTGCACATCCTGTCGTCGGACTATGTGCCGGCGAGTCCGCTCCAGGCCGTCTTCCAGCTCGCCGGCGAGGGCTCACTCGATCTCGTCGCGGGCGCCAAACTGATCAGCGGTAACCCCGCCCGGGCGGTCGGCTTCGACGATCGTGGCGAGATCGCGATCGGCAAGCGCGCCGACCTCGTGCGGGTGCGGTCGTATTCGTCTCCGACGCACCGTCATCCAGGTGGTGTGGATGTCCCGGTGGTCCGAGGTGTGTACCGCGCGGGCACCCGCGTCACGTGAGTACACCGCTCGGACCGGGCGCGTTCGTCGCCGTGGTGGGCGCCAGCGGGGCCGGCAAGGATTCACTGATGGCTTATGCCGCCGAGCATTCCGAGGCGCACTTTCCGCGTCGGGTGATCACCCGCCCGGCCGGTCCGGGCGAGGATCACCTGCCGGTCACCGAGATCGAATTCGACTCCGCCTGTGCCCGTGGCGAGTTCGCCGTCCACTGGGGCGCGCACGGCCTGCGGTACGGGATCCCCGTCGGAATCGACGACATGGTGACGAGCGGACGGCCGGTCGTCGTGAACGTCTCCCGGTCCGTGCTCGACGAGTTGGCCCAGCGGTACGAACGTCTCGTGGTCGTGCGCGTCGAGGTGAGCGATGCGGTGCGCCGGCGGCGACTGCAGGCGCGCGGACGCGAATCCACCGACGACGTGGCGGCACGTCTTCGGCGTCCCGATCCGGCACCGCATCGTGCCGGTGACGTCGTGATCGTCAACCACGGAACGGTGGCCGAGGGAGGCGCGCAACTGATCCGGGCGATCAGTCCGCTCACCACGGTCACGACGAGATCCGGCGAGCCGAGGTCCTCGGCTACTCGACCACCGAGCCCTGACGTCGCGGCCGGATTCTCGACCCGTACCGGATGACCCCGCGGTACAGCCTCTCGAGCACCGGCGTCCCGGCCTCTTCCGGGTCCACGAGTTCGTTCTCGGCGATGATCGACGCCTCGTCCTCGATCACCTCACGGTCGAAGAGTTCGAGCGTGCGGCCCGGTGTGGCCAGGGACTCGATCGCGCCGATCAGCGAATCCTTCTCGCGCACTGCGTCGTCGAACTCCTCGGCATCGACGCCGAGGTGCTCCGACAGCAGCCGCGTCCGCATCGAGGTGATGGTGTCGCGTCGTCCCGCTTGGTCGGGGTCGTCGCGGCTCGCCTCGATCGCCACGTCGCATTCACTGTCGAAGCCCAGCGACCGGTTGTTGAGATTGGACGATCCGACGCGCAGCAGGATGTCGTCGACGACGAGCACCTTGGCGTGCACGTAGATCTCGTCACCCTCCGAGGTCACCGGGTAGTAGGCGCGGAACCGGTCGTGGACGTCGGCACGCCACAGCAGCCGGAGCAGTTTGTGCCGTGCGCCGTCCATGGCCAGCCGTTCGACCGGGCTGTCGGCGTGCCGTGGAAGGACCACGACGATCTCCGGGCCGTCGGGTTCGGCGAGTCGTTCGGCCAGTGCGTCTGCGATCTCGCGGGCCGCCAGGTACTGGCTCTCGATGTAGATCGTGCGCCGCGCAGCCGCGAAGGCCGCCTTGTAGAGCCGGCGGATCTCGTCGACCTCGTCACGATCGTTGTAGTGCGGGATGGTGCGGGCGACCCCGACCTCGCAGTCGGTGAACGTGACCCCGAGATCCTCGGGCCAGATGTCGGGACCGTCGGTGTCGACGAGTGGCGCCAGACGTTCACCGGTCGCCGCTTCCCAACGGTCGACGGCGACACCCGCGACGGCACGTGCCGCATCCCCGTCGAGCGCAACCGTCACGTCATGCCACGGACCATGCGGTTCGCCGTCAGGGTCGCGACGGAAGTCGTTGTGCGAGAGATGTTCCGAAGTATCCCAGCGGTCGACTGTCATGTCGATGCCACCGCAGAACGCGAACTGGTCGTCGATGACGGCGATCTTCTGGTGATGTGCGGCCGACACCGGATGGGCGGCATCGATCCGGAAATGCAGTCGACGCCCGGTCAGCAGGTCCTGGACGAACGGCGGCGCCACACCGCGCAGCAGCCCGGTGAAGGCACCCGTGCTCCAGCGCAGCACGTAGATCTCGAGGCCCGGCCGGTTGGCGCCGAGCCATTTGAGGAACTCGCCGAGACGGTCTGGGACCTCTCCCTCCGGTGACCGTGGGTCCAGGCTGATGCGGGTGTCGACATCCCAGCCGATCAGGATGACTCGGCGTCGAGCCTGTAGCAGCGCCGACTTGGCGTGCAGGAAGTAGTCCGCCGCATCGACGATGCAGGCGACGCGGTCGGCGGTGGCGATCTCCCGACAGGTGTCCCCGGCACGCAGGATCGGCTCGTGCCCCGGTTCGTCAGTCATGTCGTCTTCCGCCCCGTTCTTCTCACGGTCGTGGTTCGCAGCCCCCGCCAGTCCGCCATTCTGCCAACAGCCGACGCTCGGCGCGGCACCGCACCATGTGGGGGGTCCTTACACTCGTCGAGATGAGACCCGACTCGGCCAGCGACCTCGTGAAATACGGGGACCTCGAAGAACGTCCGCCCCGTCGACGACGCCGGCCGTTCGTCGTCGCCGCAGCGGTTGTCCTGGTCCTCGTTCTGGGCGTCGGCGTGATCGCCTGGCGCACCGTCCCCGAGCGGTGGCTGCCGTGGGACACGGCGGAGTTTCCCCAGGTCGACGCCGGACAACTGACGCCGACGCAGAACCGGATCGTCGAGTTGCTCCGCGCCGAGCACGCCGCGCAGCGTCCGGGCACCTTCTACTCCGAAGGCGTCGACGAGCCGTGGTGCGCGAACTTCGTCAGCTGGATCATGCGAGAGGCCGGAACACCGTTCGCCAACCCCCACTCGGGGCACTGGCGGATACCAGGGGTGTTCACCCTGCAGGAGTACTTCGAGGACTCCGGTCGTTTCGAGCCGGTCGGCGACTACACGCCCCGCGTGGGCGACGTCGTGCTCTACGACCGGTCGTCGGCGCTGGGCCAGCACACCAATATCGTGGTCTGGGTCGACGGCGACGAGGCCACGACGGTCGGGGGCAACGAGATGCGGAAGATTCGGGTACACGAACTGCACTGGGGGTCCGACGGCGGCGTCGTCGGGTTCGGACGCGTCGACCTCGAGCGGGGCACCGGGCGATGACCGACGACGCTCGGCACGTCTACCGCTCACGGCCGCCGGCGGCCCTACGCCCCGCCCTTGCCGTGGCCCGGCACTTCACCGACGCCGCACACCGCGCGTCGCAGAAGCCCTTCGACGCGTCCCTCGACCTCCTCCCGCACACCGAGTTGTCCGGCCGCTTCGGGTGGAGCCACTACGGCCTCATGTTGCCGTCGCTGCCCGACCCGCATCGCTATCTGAGCCTCATGGTGATGGCCGGTATGACCGGTCTCCGCGCCTTCGACTTCCCCGAGGAGGCCACCTCCGACGACCCGCAGGACATCATCGTCGCCTCTGCGTCGAGCGGGGCGGACAGCGCCTACACACGGGAGGTGCTCTCCATCCGACGCGAGGGGCGGTTCGCCCCGGACCGTGCGGAGTTCGGCTCTCTGGCCTCGATCACCGGAACGCATCCGGAGTTCGACATCCGGATCCATGCCGGCGACCTGGACGCAACGCTGACGATGACATGCCGACCCAATCCCACCTGGTTCGTCAAATCACCTGTCTGGCACCACATCGGACACGTGGGCCGCTACCGGGGCGAGGTGACGCACCGCGGTGTGACGACGGAGATCTCGGGCGTGGGGAACCTCGAGTACGCGCGATCCATCAGTCCCTACGTGGCGCTCCGCCGGGCCACGCACCGACAGATCCCGCTGGAGTGGTTCAGCTATCACGTAGTCGATCTGCCAGGTGAGCGCCAGATCCTGTTCACCCAACTGGGGGTCGCCGGCAGCATCGTCGAGACCAACGTCATCCGCCGATCACTCGACGGCACAGCCGATCACAAGGTGCACGAGGGATACCACCGCATCCTCGAAACGGACGACACCCCCGCCGTGAACACGCATGGAAGCGAGCGATTTCTCCCCCGTGTCTTCGAGTTCGGTTGCGACGGAGTCTCGGTCGTCGGAACCTACGACTGCCCGCAACGATTCGCGATCGGACGGGGCCACATCTCCGGCTACGAGGCCCGGGTGCGCATCGACGGTGAGGAGTTCACCACGCGCGGATACTCCGAGCACATCGACGAACGGCCCCAGCGCCACCGAACCGTGCCCGGCGCAGCGACGACAGGAACGCCATGAGCTTCGACGGATTCCCCGAAGCCGCTCTCGACTTCTACGACGACCTCGAGATCGACAACTCGAAGTTCTTCTGGGAGCAGCACAAAGAGACCTATCGGACGGCGGTCGCGGAACCGATGACGGCGCTCACCGAAGAACTCGCCGACGAGTTCGGCGCCGCCAAACTGTTCCGCCCGTACCGCGACGTGCGCTTCTCCAAGGACAAGTCGCCGTACAAGACGCACCAGGGTGCATTCGTTGCGGTGGCACCGGCCACCGGGTACTACATCCAGATCGGCGCACCCGGCGTCCGGGTCGGTGCCGGTTTCTACGAGGCCGGGCCGGCACGGCTCGCCGAGCTGCGCAAGGCCATCGACCACGACCGGCACGGACCCGAACTCGAGCGCATCGTCCGCAAACTCGCCAAGGCCGGATGGGAGATCGGCGGCGACCGCCTGAAGACCGCTCCCCGCGGCTACGACGCCGATCACCCGCGCATCGAACTCCTGCGCCACAAGTCGCTCTTCGCCGGCCGCGACTACGGCTTCGACGAGGTCATCCACACCCCGACACTCGTCGACCGCGTCCGTAAGGACTGGCGTGAGACCAACACGCTCGTCGACTGGATCGTCCGCCACGCCGCCACCTGAACGGTGAGCCACACGAACGACTTTCGCGCGACGCCGCGGCGCGTCGGGTGGGAGGGCCCGACGGACACGAATCGGTAGCGGTTCGCGATCTCGCCCCTGCCGCTCGGGTAGGGCTGTTCATACTGGCTGCGAGCCTGTGACGACGACGTCCACCGCGCCACGCCCATATCGTTCTGCACCACCGTGACGAGCGTGGAATTCTCGTGCGGTGATGCCCGATTACGTGATGTCAGCTCGTGAGCGGAGGAGCTTTCGATGACCGATCATGTCCACCACGGTCACATCTTCCATCTGGCCGGCAGCCCCTTGATCACCGAAGCGTCCGACGCTCTCGTGGAGATCCCCGACGGCGCCCTGGCGATCGGGGCCGACGGCATGATCAAGTACTGCGGCGAGAAGTCCGGGCTACCAGCGGAGTTCGCCTCCGCTCGACGGCACGAGCATTCCGGCGGTTACCTGATCCCCGGTTTCGTCGACACCCACATCCACTTCCCGCAGACGTACGCGGGCGACTCCTACGGTGGCGGGCAACTCCTGGAATGGCTGAACCTCTGCATCTTCCCGTCCGAGTCGAGGTTCGCCGACCCCGAGTTCGCGCAGGCCGCAGCCGTCGAGTTCACCAAGCGACGGGTCGCGGCCGGCACCACCGCGATGATGGCATTCGGTTCGGCGTTTCCCCACGCCCAGGACGCGCTGTTCGAGGAGACCCGAAGGACGGGTCTGCGCCTCGTCTCCGGGCGCGGAATCCAGACGGTCGGCGGTGACACCGCGAAACCGCTACTCACCTCTGAAGACGACGCGATCCGCCTGACGAGGGACGAGATCGAGAAGTGGCACGCCGCCGACACCGGCGACTACCGGACCGCGCTCCTGCATGTGGCGATCGTCCCGAGGTTCTCGTTGTCGGTGACCACCCAGACACTGCAGAACCTCGGCGAGCTCTACGACGAGTACCGCGACCGGGGCGTCTACGTGCACACCCATCTCAACGAGAACGGCCGGCCCGGAACCGGCGAGATCGACACGACCAAGAACGTCTATCAGGTCGACTCGTATCTCGACACCTACGACGGGAAGTTCCTGCCGGGATCACAGGTCGGCGGCAAGAGCCTGCTCGGTCCGCGCACCATCCTCGCGCACTCCGTGCACTGCCAGGACTCCGAACTGGCGCGCATGGCCGAGACCGGGACGTCGATCTCGCATTGCCCGGTGTCGCAGCTGTTCCTCGGTTCCGGGACGATGCCGTGGAAACGCACGGTCGCGTCCGGGGTGAACATCTCCGCGGGAACCGATTTCGGGGGCGGTGACGAGTGGCTCATCCCCCGCGTACTCGGCGACGCCTTCAAGCAACACATCACCGAACCCGGCGAGGCGGGGGTGTCGATGCATCCGGCGGAAATGCTGTTCATCGGAACACTCGGCGGAGCGCGCGCACTCGACATGGAGAGTCGCTTCGGCAACTTCGACGAGGGCAAGGAGGCGGACTTCCTCGTCATCGAGCCGGCCGACGGCCTGAAAGCCACGCTGGAGAATGCGGTCCGCTCCGACGATCCCATGCTCGCCCGCGATCAGACCCTCTTCGGGCTGCTGATGGGTATTCGCGAATCCTCGGTCGCCGAGGTCTACGTCCAGGGCCGACGAGTGGTGGTGTAGCCGGCGCGATGGTTGTCACCCTGTCCGTCTTTCATCCCGCTTCGCAGGCGGGATTCGCCGACTGGGCGGCATTGCTCGCCGCGTCGGCGGCCGACACCGAGGGCTGCCTCGGCACCGACATCTCGACGGTGACCGATGGCCATTTCGAACCGGCGGTGGCGGCGACCTTCGTCGACGAGATGGCATGTGACCGGTGGGTCGACAGCGCCCGGCGCGCGGAAATCCTGCGCAAGGGACGCGATCTCGGTTGGCTGCCGTCGGCGCCGACGCTCGAACTCGTCGACGGGGAGGCTCCTCCACCGGGCGTCGGCGCCTTCCGACACGAGATCGTGCCCGGCAGATCCGCGGAGTTCCTCGACGCCCAGCGCGAGCTGACCGGTGCGGCAAGCGGTTTCAGCGGCTATGAGGGAACCGCGCTCTTCGTCGACGACGAGACGAACACCGCGTTGTCCGTACTGAGGTTCCGCACCGACCGGCAACTGTCGGCCTGGGTATCGTCGCGGGAACGCGGTGAGGCACTCGACGTGTTGCGGTCGAGCCTGACCCACGACTTCGAGACGATGTCGGCCACCACCGCCTTCGGCACCACGGTGCGCACCGACCACGGCCGCATCCGTCAGACGCCGAACTGGAAGTCGGCGATGATGGTGCTGCTTGTTCTGTACCCGACGGTGATGATCCTGTCCCGTTTCCTCGGACCGGTCCTCGACGACGCCGGGGCGGAGCCGTGGCTCGCATTGTGGCTCAGTCAGGTCGTGAGCGTCGGGTTGATGCAGTGGTGGCTCATGCCGTGGGCAGCCAAACCGTTCCGCCGCTGGCTCGATCCGGTCGACGGCGACGGTTGGCGCAGCAATCTCGCAGGCGCAATCGCGATCCTGGCGATCTACAGCGCCTGTCTCGCCCTCTTCGCCAATGTCACGTGGCTTCAGTTCTGGGACTACATGGACGCCTGAGACCGGCGGACACGTTTCAGCCGACGATCCCGTCGAGGTAGACCCATCGCCCGTCGTACCGGGTGAAACGGCTGCGCTCGTGGAGAGACCCCCGCTCGGAGCCGGACTTGTAGTACGCGGTGAAGGTGACCTCCCCCTCGGTGTCGAACGGCGATCCACCGTTCGTCGACTCGACGTCGAGGCGGTACCAGCGCATCGCGTCGTCGAGTTCGAGGTCGTCCGGGCGGGTGTCGGGATGCCAGGTGACCCGCAGGTGGTTGAGATCACCGAGGGCGAAAGCGGTGAAGCGCGACCGCATCAGCGCCTCGGCGGTCGGCGCGGCGCGCTCACCGGCGAGGACCGGTCCGCAGCATTCGCCGAAGGGAAAGCCGGACAGACACGGACACCGCGCGCCGGGATCACGGTTTGCCGATTCGGTGTTCATTCCCCGCATCTTAGGGGTAGACAGAAACGAGGTCACCCAAGAGGCGGTCCGGTTGCCCGTGAGGTGACCGGACCGACGCCAATGGAGGGAGAATCCTTGTCCGACAATGTTTATCGGGTCATCGAAGTGGTCGGTTCGGCCGCGACCGGCACCGACGACGCGATCCGGAACGCCATCGCCCGCGCGTCCCAGACGGTCAACCATCTGGACTGGTTCGAGGTGACCGAGACCCGCGGACACATCGAAGACGGTCAGATCGCACACTTCCAGGTCACCCTGAAAGTCGGTTTCAAGATCGAAGGCGCCTGACCCGGGGCCGAGACGTTCTAGTCGCCTGGCGCGGCGGTGAGGAACGCGCCGATCTCGCGCGCGACGGCCTGCGGTTCGTCGAGCATGGACAGCACCGCCGCCCCGGGGATCTCGGCATAGCGGCCCCGAGGCACGAGTTCGGCGAGTCGAGGTCCGTGCGCCGGTGGCATCACCCGGTTGTCGGGCGACCACAGCACGAGCACCTCGCCGTCGAAACTCTTGAGCGCCTCGGTCTTCCGGACCAGCTCGGCGGGCTCAAAGGACGTCGTCGCGTATTTGGTGACGTCGCGCCGGATACGAGGGTCACGCAGGACCGGATCGGTCCATCGGCGCATTCGTTCGTCGTCGACGGGCTTGTTGATCATCCATCCCCACAGCATCGGCAGTCGCCGAAGCCACCCGATCCGTAGCTTGCGCGCCGCGAGGGTGATACCCCCGGGCAGCCGCACCGCCAGGGTGGCCATCTTGCCGGGCAATCCGGGCGGGAAGTTCTCGAAGGCCTCGCACGGGAGGATCACCATTCTCGCGACACGCTCGTCCCGCCCGAGAGCGGTGAGGAACAGCGAACCGCCCCAATCGGAATGGACGAGGGTCACGTCGCGCAGGTCGAGGGCCTCGAGAATGTCCGCGACCAGTCCGACCATCCCGTCCATCGACAGGTCCGCATCCGCGCTGAGCGGGACCCGGTGCGACCCGAGGGGAAGGATCGGCCGGATGTAGCGAAAGCCACTCGGCAGCAACGGGATCACCTCATCCCACACCGTGTGGTCCATGAGCAGCCCATGCAGGAACACCACCGGCGGCCCCGCTCCGTCCTCCGCGTACTCGACGGTGCCGGCGGGTGTCTCGATGCGCTTGAGAGCGCCTTCCTCGGCGCTTGTCGTCTGGTTGAGCTCGGTCATGACGCGTGCTCCTCGCCTTGAACGGACGAGACCGATCAGGCCTCTAGAATGATCATTCTAGAATAGTTGTTCTAGAATGGCCAGGGTGAAGACCGATGAACGCATCGTGATGGCGATGACCGAACTCCTGCGCCGGCAGGGGTATGCCGCGACCGGGATCAAACAGGTCGTCGAGTTGTCCGATGCCCCCATCGGATCGATCTACCACCACTTCAAGGGCGGCAAGCGCGACATCGCGGCGGCCGCACTCCGACAGTCCGGAACGGCCTACGGTGAGTTGGTCGGCATGCTCCTGGCGCCCTACGACGACCCCGCCGACGGGATCGAGGCGGCGTTCGTCGCCGCAGCAGAGACCATCGAACAGGGCGGCTGGCTGAACATGTGCCCCGTGGGGACCGTCGCAGGTGAGATCGCCGACGCCGAACCGGACCTCCGAGAGATCGCCGCAGAGGTCATGTCATCGTGGATCGACGCCGGCGCGGCGCTGTTCACGGCGCGCGGACTCCCCGTGGCGGACGCCCGCTCACTGATGTCGGCGGTGGTCTCGGCACTCGAGGGAGCGTTCATCGTCGCCCGCACCCAGCGCTCCACCGACGCGATCCTCGCCGCGGGTCGAGCGATGGGCTGTTACGCGCGAGCGCTCACCACACAGGCACGGACGGAAGCGATCTCACAGTCGGGCGAGGTAGGTCGGTAGGGCGTCCTCGACGACGAGGGACTGCAACGCGAAGCGGAGCTGGGCCTCGACGTACCGGTCGAGGTCGTATCCGGGCGCGAAATGCCAATGTTTGAGGGCCCATCCGTGCGCCAGCATCATCAGGTCGAAGACCACGAGGTCGGCGTCGACATCGAGGATGAGCCCGGCCTCGATGCCGGCGGTGACCGCGGCACGCATCGGGGCGGAGGTCTCGACCTCGAGTTCCTTGATCCGCTCGCGTCCCGCCGCGTCGAGGGTGCGGCTCTCCCGGTAGGTCAGCACGACGGCGTCGCGGTTCTCGTCGACGATGGTCGCGTACTGACGGAATCCCGCGATCAACTGCTCGACGGGGTCGTCGCCGGCACGGTCCATGGCGGGCTGGAGCTGATCGCGGAACGCCTCGAGAATGTCGACGATCGCGGCGAGCAGGATCTCTTCCTTGCCGCCGAAGTACTTGTAGAACAGGCCGACGCTCACCTGCGCCTCCTCGGCGAGCGCCTGCATCGACATCTGGTGGAAGCCGGTGCGCTCCATGACCTTCACCGCGGCGTCGAGCAGATGACGGCGGCGCGTGGTGACGCGCACCGCGCGCACCGCCTCCTCGACGGCCAGGTCGGCCGACGACCTCGCCGTGGCGGGTTTCGCCATCGCAGTACTTCCTTCTGGTCCGCTCATGAGCATCGATTCGAACCACCGGACTGTGGACCCGGCGCGATGAATCAGGGTTCGCTCACTGTACAAGTCCTACAGACCGAGGTCTTTGGCGACGATGGTCTTCATGATCTCGGTGGTGCCGCCGTAGATGGTCTGGATGCGGGCGTCGACGAACGCGCGCGACACCGGGTACTCGCGCATGTAGCCGTAGCCGCCGTGCAGTTGCAGGCATCGGTCGGCGGTGCGTACCTGCAGCTCGGTGGCCCACCATTTGAGTTTCGCGGCCCGCGCGGGCGTCAGCTCCCCGGCCGCGTGTTCGGCGATGCAGTCGTCGAGGAACGTGCGGGCGATGTCGAGTTCGGTCGCGAGCTCGGCGGCGACGAACTGGGTGTTCTGGAACGACGAGACCGGCGATCCGAACGCGGTGCGCTCCCGCACGTACTCCAGGGTGCGCGCGAAGGTGCCCTCAGCGGCCGCGACGGCACCGACGGCCAGCGACAGCCGTTCCTGCGGAAGGTTGCGGACGAGCTGATAGAAGCCCTCACCCTCCTCGCCCAGCCGGTTGGCCGCGGGGACGCGCATGTCCTCGAAGGAGAGTTCGCTGGTGTCCTGCGCGTGCAGGCCGATCTTGTCGAGTTTGCGACCCCGCACGAATCCGGGAGTGTCGGCCTCGACGACGAAAAGCGTGAGCCCCTTGTGCTTCTCGGAACTCGTCCGGGTGGCGACGACGAAGAGGTCGCCGTTGCGACCGTTGGAGATGAAGGTCTTCGCACCGTTGACGACGTAGTGGTCGCCGTCGCGGACGGCGGACGTGCGGATACCGGTGAGGTCGCTGCCCGCCCCGGGTTCGGTCATCGCGATCCCCAGCACGGTGTCGCCGCCGACCACTCCGGGCAGCCAGCGCGCCTTCTGCTCGTCGGTGGTCAGCTCGGTGAGATACGGCAGGACGACGTCGTTCTGCAGGGAGAAAGCGATGGCCTCGGCGGCGGCGCCGGTCCGCGCCACCTCGTCGATCAGGATCGCGTTGTATCGGAAGTCGTCGACCCCGGGACCACCGAACTGTTCGGGTACGGGAAAGCCGAGGAGCCCGTTCTTGCCCGCCTCGACGAAGAGGCCGCGATCCCACTGCCCGGCGTTCTCCCAGTCGGCGTGCGCAGGCGTGATCTGTTCGGCCACAAAGCGTCTGACCGTCTCACGGAAGTGCTTGTGTTCGAGCTCGTGGGTGAGTGAGGACATCGATTCTCCCGTTCGGGTGTGTCAGCCGTGGACGCGGTCGGTGGCCGGCGCGGCGAATGCGCCGTCGGTCATCTCCCGTGCAGCGGATTCGGCGGCCTTGTAGTGCAGCTTCTTCCCGGTCGCCGACACGGGTAGGGACTCGACGATGCGGTATGCGCGTGGCCGTTTGAAGCGCGACAGCATCGGATGTGTGCGGCAGTACGCGTCGAGATCCTCTGGCGTTGGCGCATCCCCGTCGGCGGGTACGATGTAGGCGACTACGAGACTTCCCCACTGCTCGTCGGGGACACCCACCACCAGCGAATCCGACACGCCCGGATGGCCGTTCAGCGCCTCCTCGACCTGGACCGGGTGGACGTTCTCGCCGCCGGACAGGAGCATGTCGTCCTTGCGTCCGACGATGGTGACGAACTCGCCCGAATCCCAGGTGGCCAGGTCGCCGATGTGCAGCCAGCTCCCGTTGTACTTCGCCCTCTCCTGCTGTGGGGAGTCGTAGTAGGCGGCCGCGCATTTGGGCGACCGAATGATGACCTCGCCGACTTCTTCACCGTCGCGGGCGACGACCTCATCCGGGCTCGCCAGATGGCCGTCGTCGTGGACGCGGACCACGCGGACGTCGTCGTCGATGCAGGCGCGGCCGGCGGTACCGGCGTGATCGGGCAGGTCGTCGGGACGCAGGAAGGTGTTCCAGAAACCCTCGGTGCTGCCGTAGCCGTTGAAGATCCGCGGGGTGAGGACCTCTTGGTAGCGCAGCGCCGCCTCACGTTCGAGCGGTGCGCCCATCGTGACGATGCCGCGCAGACTGGTGAGATCGCGCGGGTTCGCCGACTGTGCGCCGGCGAGCATCGCCAGGTTGGTCGGCGCACCGATCAGGAACGTCAGCCGGTACTTCTCCACCCAGTCGAGCGTCAGCTCCGGATCGAACGTGCGCATCGGGACGACCGAGGAACCCAGGTAGAACGACGGATTGGGCCCGGCGCAGTAGAGTCCGCCCCGGTGGAACCAGGGCGTCATGTTCAGCGTCCGGTCGTCCGGGGACAGAGGGAAGTGCATGATCACGTCGTGCGCCGAAAAGATCTCGATGGCCGAGTTCATCGGCACCGCCTTGGGCATCCCGGTCGTCCCTGATGTGTACAGCCGGGTGGTCTCGTCGAAGACGCCACGCGCGACGGTCGGCGCCGCACCGCCGGTGACGGGTAGGTCGTCGAAGCGGATGGAGCCGGGGACGAGTTCCCCGTCGCCGACTCCGACGAGCAGTTCCGGCGTGTGGTCGGCGAGCGCGACGGCCTCGTCGACCATCGCACCGATGGAGGCGTCGTAGACGTAGACCTTCGGCCGGCTGATGTCGAGGATGACAGCCGTCTCCCCGGCCGCGAGCCGGAAGTTCACCGGCGACCCGACCGCTCCGGCTGCCTGCGTCGCCAGGTAGAGCTGGGCGAACTCCGGGCCGTTGAGCAACTGGTAACCCACCACGTCGCCGTCGGTCACCCCGCGATCGGCGAGACCGGCCGCGAGTTCGTCCACCGCCGAACCGAGTTGGGCGTACGTCCACTGGCGGCCGGTGAGTGGGTCGATCATCGCGACCTCGCCGGCGTAGCGGCCGACGTTGCGGCGGAATCCGTTCAGGTAGGTGAACTCGTGCTCGAAGAAACTTCGGTACGCGTGCGCGTCGTAGACGTAACTCGTCTCGGGGGTCATGTCGATTCCCTCGGTTCTCTTCTCGGTCCGGGGTGGGTGGTGGCCGGTCAGCCGGCCATGGTGAGACCGCCGCTGACGCTGATCACCTGACCGGTGATGAACGACGCCGCGGGCGAGGCGAAGAACAGGACGGGTGCGGCCACCTCGTCGGGGCGAGCGAGCCTCCGGAACGGGATCGCCTTCACCAGAGCCTCTTTCAGCTTCTCCGGTTGTGCTTGGAAGAGCGGGGTGTCGGTCGGTCCGGGGCAGACCGCATTGACGGTGATCTGATAACGGGCCATCTCCCGCGCGAGCGACTTCGAAAGGGCGATGACGCCGCCCTTCGCGCCGGCGTAGATGGTCTCGCCCGCCGATCCGACGCGACCGGCGTCGGAGGCGAGGTTGACGACGCGGCCACCCTGCCAGCCGTCGGCCTTCGACGCCTCCACCATGCCGGGCAGGAACGCGCTGGCCATGTGCACGGGGCCGAGGTAGTTGATGGCCACCACCTTCTCGGCGAACTCGGTGGTGGCGTTCAGGAACTGGTCCGTGCGGTCCCAGCCGGCCGCGTTGACGAGAATGTCGGGGACACCGACCTCGGCGTTCACGGCGTCCCGCAGTTCGTCGACCTTCGCCCGGTCGGCGACGTCGACGGCCATCGGGATGATGGAACCGGCCTCCTCCGCGGTGCGCTTGGCGGCGTCGAGGTCGAGGTCGGCCGCGACCACCGTGGTGCCCTCTGCCGCGAAGCCGAGCGCGATGGCCTTGCCGATGCCGGACCCGGCTCCGGTCACGACGGCGATGTGCTTGTCACTCATGAGATTTCCTCTGTGCTGTCGCTGGACGGTGATCAGGCACCGACGTACTGGTTGAACTGCGGTGTGCGCTTCTCCGCGAAGGCGTTGGCCCCCTCGAGTCCTTCGGGGGAGTGCGTGAAGAGGTCGAGCGCGCTCATCGCGAGATTCGACAGCCCGGCCTGATGATCGGTGTCGGCGTTGAAGCTCTGCTTGAGGAAACGCAGCGTGGTGGGCGACTTCTCGGCGATCTCGGCGGCGATCTTCTTCGCCTCGTCGAGCAGATCCGCGGCCGGGACGACCCAGTTGACCAGACCCCACCGTTCGGCGGTCTCGGCGTCGTACTGCCGGCAGAGATACCAGATCTCGCGGGCCCGCTTCTCCCCCACGACACGGGCGAGGAAGGCCGAGCCGAACCCGGCGTCGAAGGAGCCGACCTTGGGTCCGGACTGACCGAAGCGCGCGGTGTCTGCGGCGATGGTGAGGTCGCACAGGACGTGCAGCACGTGACCACCGCCGATGGCGAGTCCGTTGACCGCGGCGATGACCGGCTTCGGGATGTCGCGAATCGTCTTGTGCAGGTTCCCGATCTCGAACATGCCGCTCTCGCTCGGTCCGTAGTCGCCGGTCTCGGCACGCTGTTTCACGTCTCCGCCGGTGCAGAACGCCTTCTCGCCGGCTCCGGTGAGGATGACCGCCTGCACTCCGTTGTCGGCCCAGGCACGTCGGAAGGCGTTGATCATCTCCTCGACCGTCTTGGCCCGGAAGGCGTTGTACCGATGCGGTCGGTTCATGGTGATGATCGCGGTGGGTCCCTCGACCGTGTAGTCGATGTCTTCGTAATCCATCCTGCTCACTCCTTGTGTGGGGAATCGCCCGGGGCATGTCCATGCGGGGCGTCTGCAGTGGTCAACGGCGTCTCGGGCGCCGCGGGGAGTCCATTTATGAACTGTGGTGTTTGTATGAGTGAACGTACATTCATCGCGTCTGCTGTGTCAAGGGTCACTGTCGGATCCATGCCGATCCGAGCGGTTCGTTCGCCATGCACACAGGGCCGGGCGAACCTAGACTTCGGGGAACCATGAGATTCACCCAGACCATCTCCGGCACGACCTATGAGTTCGACGGCCTCGTCGAACTCATGGCGAAGGCCACACCCCGCCGCTCGGGTGACGAGCTGGCCGGCTGCGCCGCCACGTCGGGTGCCGAACGTGCAGCTGCGGCATGGCAATTGGCCGATGTCCCGCTCTCGGAATTTCTCGTCGATCTCCTCGTCCCGTATGAGTCGGACGAGGTGACCCGGCTCATCGTCGACACCCACGATCGCGCGGCCTTCGACGAGATCTCGCACCTGACCGTCGGCGGGTTCCGCGACTGGCTGCTCGAGATCTCCACCCGCGCCGACGCTGCCGAACGCATCGCCCGCATCTCCCCTGCTGTCACTCCCGAGATGGCGGCCGCGACATCGAAGATCATGCGCAACCAGGATCTGATCCTGGTTGCCTCGGCCATCCGGGTGACCTCGGCCTTCCGCACCACGATCGGACTCCCCGGCCGGATCGCCACCCGCCTGCAGCCCAACCACCCGACCGACGACCCGCGCGGAATCGCCGCAGCCACGCTCGACGGCCTGCTGATGGGTTGTGGCGACGCGGTGATCGGGATCAACCCGGCGTCGGACTCACCACAGGCGACCGCCGACCTGCTGCACATGCTCGACGAGATCCGTCAGCGGTTCGAGATCCCGATGCAGTCCTGCGTCCTCTCCCACGTCACCACCACCGTCGACCTGATCGGTCAGAACGTCCCGGTGGACCTCGTGTTCCAGTCCATCGCCGGAACCGAAGGAGCCAACACGGGATTCGGGGTGAACCTCTCGATCCTGCAGGAGGCCAACGAGGCCGGCCGGTCCCTGCGACGCGGCACGGTCGGCGACAACGTCATGTACCTGGAGACCGGTCAGGGGTCCGCATTGTCGGCGGGCGCCCACCTCGGCACCGGGGGCAAGCCCGTCGACCAGCAGACCCTCGAGACGAGGGCCTACGCGGTGGCGCGCGCACTGGACCCGTTGCTGATCAACACCGTCGTCGGGTTCATCGGCCCGGAATACCTCTACGACGGCAAACAGATCATCCGCGCCGGACTCGAAGATCACTTCTGCGGCAAGCTCCTCGGACTCCCGATGGGCGTCGACGTCTGCTACACCAACCATGCCGAGGCCGACCAGGACGACATGGACACCCTGCTCACGCTCCTCGGTGTCGCCGGTGCGGCGTTCGTGATCGCGGTGCCCGGCGCCGACGACGTCATGCTCGGCTACCAGAGCCTGGCGTTCCACGACGCGCTGTACGTCCGCCAGGCACTCGGGTTGCGCCCCGCGCCGGAGTTCGAGGCGTGGCTCGCCCGACTCGGCATGTCCGACGCCGACGGCCGAATCCTCCCGGTCGATCCGGCCTCCTCCCCGCTCCTGCCCCTGGCGGCCGGGCGATGAGCACCCCGGACCGGTCTCCGGTCTCCGACGGCGACGACGTCTGGGCCGCGATGCGGCGGACCACTCAGGCGCGCATCGGTTTGGGGCGCGCCGGGAACTCGTTGCCGTCGCGTCGCGTGCTGGAGTTCCAGGCTGCGCACGCGGCAGCGCGGGACGCCGTTCACGAACCCCTCGACGCCGAGGCCGTCGCCGAGTCGCTCGCCGACCTCGACCTCGGCGATCCGGTCGTCGTGACGAGCCGGGCGTCCGACCGAGGCGAGTACCTGCGCCGGCCCGATCTCGGCCGGATGCCGGAGGATCTGTCCGCCCTCACCGAGTGCGGCGCCGAGATCGGCATCGTCATCGCCGACGGCTTGTCGCCGCGCGCGGTCGTCGATCATGCTCACGGCCTCGTGGCCGCACTCCTCGACGCCTTCGAGGATCGCTACACCATCGCGCCGCCGGTGATCGCCACCCAGGCACGCGTCGCACTCGGCGACCACATCGGTGAGGCACTCGGCGCGACGACCCTCATCGTGATCATCGGTGAACGGCCGGGACTGTCGGTCGCCGACAGCCTCGGCATCTACCTGACCCATCTGCCCCGGCCCGGCCGCACCGACGCCGATCGCAACTGCATCTCCAACATCCACCCGCCAGACGGACTGCACTACGAGGTCGCCGCACGGATCACCACCGCACTGGTCGACGGCGCCCGCAAACTCGGCCGGTCGGGGGTGGCGCTCAAGGACACCTCCCGCCAGGCCGCCCGCGAAAACCTCGACGACGCAGACGAGCTCACCGTCGAGCCGTCCTGACCTGGTGCCCGGTCCCAACCCTCACATCCCGAGGATCTTGGCCTTCTGCGCGGCGAACTCGGCTTCGGTGAGGATGCCCTGCTGATACAGCGCACCGAGTTCCTTCAGAGCCGTGATCGTGTCCGTACTGCTCGACTGCGCCGGCGGTCGGGGCGGCTGTGGCGGGGGCGGCGACTCCGGGTACGGGGTCGGCGCGTACTGGGGTGGCGGGTACTGCTGAGCGGTCGGATCCTGCTGGGTGACGGTGCCCTGTTGTGCCCAGCGACTCGCCTGGCGTCGGGACACCCGATTGCTCACCGCCGTGGCGGTTCCGGAGATGACGGCCGTGCGGGCGACCCCGCGGATCAGACCTGGCATGACACCTGTCCCTTCATTCCTCGATCGCGTCGAGCGTCTCGAGCAGCGCGTCGACCGGGATCCGGCCCGACGCGACCACTCGCCCGCCGTTGTTGCGCAGGGCGGTGGCGAACGGCGCCGCCCACAGGTTCTCCCACACGAGAATCGCTGCGCTGGAACCGGGTTCCAGTGCGGCGGCGGCCTCGCGGATGTCGGTGTCGTCGAGAATCGACGTCGCCGCACCGTCGAAGATCGCGAATTCGGCGCCCAGCTCTCCGATCCCGAGCTCGGCGATGGTGCCGTCGGTCGCCTTCGACACGAAGACGATGTCGATGAGTCGCACGATCCCGCGGTCGATCAGGTCCATCAGGTAGGGCAACGCCTCACCCGTGGGCTGCGTCCCCGCCCACTCGACGACGACGTAGTCGACCGGACCGAGTTCGGGACCCGCCGAGTCGTCGTCGGCGGTCATGACCGCAGATCCACGACGGACCCACCCGGCTCCGATTCGTACAGTGCGCCGATCTCGGCTGCGTACTTGGCCGCGATCGGGTTGCGACGCAACTTCATCGTCGGGGTCAGCTCGTCGCCGCCCGGGTCCCACGCCGCCGGGACGATGGTGAATCGTTTCACCTGTTCGACGCGGGACAGCTTTCCGTTGCCGGTCCGGATCGCCGACGAGACCTCCTCCACGATCTCGGGATGCGTCGACAACTCGGCCAGGTCGGCGTTCGGCATGCTCAGCCTCTTGGCGCGTACCGCCACTGCCTCCGGGTCGAGGACCACGAGTGCGGACACATAGGGTTTCGAATCCCCGATCGCCGCGACCTGACCGATCAACGACGACGCCGCCTTCATCGCGTTCTCGATGTTGGTGGGTGACATGTTCTTTCCGGACTCGTTGATGATGAGTTCCTTCTTGCGGTCGACGATGATCACGTTGCCGTCGTCGTCGATCTTCGCGATATCCCCGGTGGACAGCCAACCGTCGGCGTCGATCGTCTCGGCCGTCTTCTCGGGTTGGTTGCGGTAGCCGCGCATCACGACGGGGCCGCGGACGAGCAGTTCACCGTCGTCGGCGAGCCTGACCTCCATCCCTCGTATCGGCGGGCCCACGGTGCCGATCTTCAGATTGTCCGGGGTGGTCATCGTCGAGACGCCGGTGGTCTCCGACATCCCCCAGACCTCCAGGATCGGAATCCCCAGCCCCAGGAAGAACTTCAGCACCTCTACCGGGATCGCCGCGGCTCCCGATCCCGCGAAGACCACCTCGTCGAGTCCGAGTGCGGCACGCACCTTGTGCAGGACCAGCTTGTCGGCGATTCCGTGCTGGACGCCGCCCAGAAGGCCGCTCCCCTTGCCGTCGATACGCGCCTGCGCGGTCGATGCGCCGACCCCGAAAGCCCAACCGGCGAGAGCCCTCTTGACCGGACTGGACTCCTCGGCGACCTTGGCCTCGATGCCGGCGCGGATCTTCTGCCACACCCGCGGAACCCCGAAGAAGAACGTCGGATGCACTTCGGGTAGAGCCGTCGCGATCTCGCGCGGATCGGGCACTGTGGTGATCTGTATCCCGCGCATCAGGTTCGCTGCATGCGACGACACCCGGTCGGCGATGTGGGCAGCCGGCAGATACGAGATCGAGCGGTCGTCGAATCCCACGTCGAGCTTCTCGGCGAGAGCCGCCATCTCCGCGACGATGTTGCGATGGGTGATCTCGACGCCCTTGGGCGGCCCAGTGGTGCCCGATGTGTAGATCAGGGTCGCGAGGTCCTCGGGTTCGACTGCCTGCCACGACGCGGCGAAGTCGAAACCCTCTGGCGGAGGCGTGCGTTCGACGTCGTCGAGTGAGATGGCGCCGTCGGCCACGTCGTCGACGACGACAATGCGTTCGACGCCGGTGTTCGCGGCGGTGATCACCGGCAGGAAGACCTGCTCGGTGATCACGATCCTGTTCTCGGCGTTGCCGAACAGGTACTCGATCTGGTCAGGGGCGCTGGTGTTGTAGATCGAGAACGGGACCGCACCGAGGTGGAGTGCCGCGGTGTCGACCAGATGGAACTCCGGCCGGTTGGTCAGCATGATGCCGACCGTGTCCCCGCGCCCCACGCCGAGGGCGGCGAGACCGCCGGCGATCGCCTCCACGCGGGTCGCGTACTGCGACCAGGTGAGCTGCTGGATGCCACCGACGGTACGGATCGCCACGGCGTCCGGACGGACGGTGACGGTCTGCTGGAACGCGGCCGGGAGCGTCGACACGTCGACGCCGGTCTCATGGGGAAAGGTGATCAGGTCTGCTGCGGTCATCTGGGCCCCTACTCGCCAGTGCGATGGTTGTGTTGCGCATCACACTAGCGAGTAGTTGCAGCAGCAAGGATCGGTTCACGCAAACGCGACCCGGATCGACAACCTGCAGGTCAAGACCGTTTGTCAAGCGAAGGACTCGAGTCGATCGACGACAGAGTCCACGCCCCGTCACCGGTCAGTTCGAGCACTTCGGTGTGGTGCTGATCGGTGGTGCTGCGGTGGCTGACCGACACCAGGATCGTGTCCGGGAGTTCGGTGCGTACCAGTTGATACAGCGCGTACTCGAGGCCCTCGTCGACCGCCGAGGTCGCCTCATCCATGAACACCGCCTGCGGCTTCGTCAACAGGATTCGGGCGAACGCCACGCGCTGCTGCTCACCCGGCGACAGGACCTTGGCCCAGTCCTCCTCGTCGTACAGGCGGCCGGTCAGGTGCGGCAGGAAGACCTGCTCCAGAGCCTGTTTGATCGCCTCGTCACCGACATCGTCGGGCAGCGCCGGGTAGGCGACGGCTGTACGGAGGTCACCGAGCGGGATGTAGGGCATCTGGGACAGGAACAAGGTGTGCGCGTCCGGTGGACGGGAGAACTCACCATCGATGAACGGCCACAGGCCCGCGAGTCCGCGAAGCAAGGTGGTCTTACCCGAACCGGACCGGCCCTTGACGACGAGTGCGTCACCGGGGTCGAGCGAGATGTTGAGCGCGCGGATCAGTTCGTCGCCGGTCGGGGTCTTGACGCTGATATCGGCGAGACGAACAGCCCGGTCCCGATCCACGGTCGTGATCTCGGGCATGGCACGCGACTTCACGTCGGCATCGGCGAGCCCGTCGAGACGGATGATCGAGGCGCGCAGGCCGGTGAAGTCGTCGTACGCGGTCCGGAAGAACGACAACGCGTCGTGCATCTCGCCGAAGGCCGATGCGGTCTGCTGCATGTCGCCGAGTTTGATCTGCCCGTCGAAGAATCGTGGGATCTGAACCAGGTACGGGAACACCACCGCGAGCTGGCTGACGCTGAAGTTCCAGCCGACGAAGGCCATCTGGACGTGGATGATCTGCCAGTAGTTCCTGATGACCGCCGCGAAGCGTGACATCAGGCCGTTGTGCTCGACGCGTTCGCCGCGATAGAACGCGATGTTCTCGGCCCCGTCGCGGACTCGGACGAGGGCGTAGCGGAAGTTCGCGGTGAGACGTTCCTGCCAGAAGTTGAGTCGGATGAGCGGGCGGCCGATGGCGAAGGCCACGACGCTGGTCACGAGCACGTACACCAGGACCAGCCACATCATCATCCGCGGGATCTCGACGCCGAGGAGCGTCACCGGGCCCGAGAGGTCCCACAGGATCTTCGAGAACGACGCGATCGAGGCGACCGCGGTCAGCACACCGTTGGTCGACGAGCCACCGCCACCCCAGAGCAGCGACGACCCGACCGAGGCGACGTTGGTGATGTCGGCCTGGATGCGCTGGTCGGGGTTGTCGACGCCGGGATGGATGTCGGTCGGCTTCTGCGACGGCTCCGACGTGCGGCGGAACCACTTCCGGCGCATGAGGCCCGAGCTCAGGTCGACGAAACGATTGCGATAGAAAGCACGCCCGTCCATCCAGTCCGCCGCCGCGCCGCCGGTCATCCAGCGGCGCAGGTTGATCTCGAAGGCTGCCCCGACGTAGATCTCGATCATCGTGCGCACGACGTGGACTGTGGCGAGGATGCCGAACACCGCCATCGAGTGCCAGAAGGCGTCCTTGCCCATCTGCAGCATCTCGGCCCCCTGCGGGCCGCCGGCCCCCAGTCCCTCGGCGGCGGTCTGGAGACCTGTGAACAGATCGTTGCTGAAGTAGGAGAACAGCACGGTGATCCGCACACCGAGCAGTGCGAGCACCGTGAGCAGCGCGGCCAGTCCCCAGGCCTTGAGACGGGTGCCGGGCTCGGTGAAGAAACCACCGATCACGCGCCACAGCGGCCGGCCCCATCGGCTGAAGCGAGCGAGCAGGAAGCCGATGACGAGCATCGCGACCGCGGAGATGCCGAATGCGATGGCCAGCCACTTCAGGCTGGCCCAGACCTCGTTACCCCAGTCGATGCTGTACTCCACGCACACTCCCTACGCCTCGGATGTCGCAGCCGGGAATCCCGGCGACATCGCGGCCCGGCTGACTGCGGGGTGTCGAAAAAGGAATCGACACAACGTGTCCGGGCCCACCATTGATCCGGCGAAGTTTAACCCGGGGTTCACCGCCTGTCCGGACAACTGCCGCCCATGTCGCGGCGGGAGAACGGCGAAGACCCGGAGGATTCAGCCGAACGGCCGGAGGACCGCACCCTTCTGGAGGGCAGCGGTCGACACCGGTTGTGACAAGCTCTCGCCGACGCGGACGACATAGCCGGCATCGGTGTACTCCACCCCGTCGACCTCGAACGTCAGTTGGCAGCCCGTGTCGCTGCGGAGAAACCCGCTCAGCGAGGTCGTCGCAACCTCTCCGCCCGCGGCGTCGTAGACGAAGACCGGTGTCCCCCGGGCGATCTGTCCGCCGCCGGGCGCCGCAGCAACCTCTGTCGCGCAGTCGGCGACGACGCCGCCCTTCGCGGTGAAGGTCGGGGTGCGCAGCACACCCAACAGCAGGGCGCCGAGCGCGACGGCCGCGAACAGCACCATCGCGATCGTCGTACCCACGATGACCGGCACCCGGGTCCTGCGTTGCCACGTGCGGCGCGGCAGCGGAGGGCCCGGATCCAGCCACATCTCCTGGCCGATGGTCATTTCCGGTGCGTCACTTCTTCGGCGGAAAATACTTGATCAGTGCCTCCTGGACGACCGAGGTCGCGAGCGTGCCGTCGCGCGTCCAGAACCGTCCCGAGCCCATTCCGCGCGAACCGGTCGCCACCGGCGAACGCGTCGCGTACAGCAGCCAGTCGTCGAAGCGGAACTCGCGATGGAACCACATCGAGTGGTTGACGGTCGCGGCGAACAGCCGGTCGATGCCCCACGACAGTCCGTGCGTGGTGATGATCGAGTCGAGAACCGTGGTGTCCGAGGCGTAACACATTGCGGCGACGTGCATCACGGGATCGTCGGGCATCACGCCGTCGGCCTTCATCCACACCCGGTTGTCGGTGAGCTTGCGCCCCGCCTCCTTCGCCTTCCAGCTCGGGTCGTTGGCGAAGCGGATGTCGACGGGATGCAAGGCGTTCACGAAGGTCGCGATGCGGTCCTCGTAACCCTTGAAATGCTCACCGAGAGGCGGCAACTCCTCCGGGTAGGGCACCTGCGGGATCTCGACGGCGTGTTCGAGCCCGGCGGTGTTGTCCTGGAAGGCCACGAGCATCGTGAAGACCTGTTCGCCGTCCTGCTTGGCGGTGACCTGGCGATTGGCGAAGGACTTGCCGTCGCGGAATCGGTCGACGTGGTACTCCATCGGCTTGGTGACATCGCCACCACGGATGAAGTGGGCGTGCAGAGCGTGGATCGGCGGGTTGCCACGGGTAAGGCTGCGGGATGCGGCCACCACGCCCTGCCCGAGAAGCTGTCCACCGAAGGTCCGAGCGGTGACCTGCTCCGGGTGCTGCCCGATGAACACGTCCTCGTCGCGACGTTCGACGTCGAGCAGTGCCAGCAGCTTGCCGAGATCCCCGGCCTGTTCCACGGTCATGGCCTTCACCCTAGTGACAGACCGGGGCTCACACTCCTGGTGGTCTGCTCAACGCCTCCGGCGTCAGTGGTCTGCTCAACGCCTCCGGCGTCAGTGGTCTCCTTCAACGCCTCCGGCGTCAGTGGTCTGCTCAACGCCTCCGGCGTCAGTGGTCCTGCTCGCCGATGCGGTGGACGTGGATCATGTTCGTCGAGCCGACGGTGCCCGGCGGGGCGCCGGCCACGATGACCACCACGTCGCCCTCGGCCAGACGGCCGATGCGCAGCAGCTGGTGGTCGACCTGGTCGATCATGTGATCGGTGGTGTCGACGTGGTCGACGATGAAGGTCTCCGTGCCCCAGCTCAGGGCGAGCTGACTACGCACCTCCTGCGTCGGCGTGAAGGCCAGCAGCGGCAGGCGCGAGTGCAGCCGGGCGAGGCGTCGGACGGTGTCGCCGGACTGGGTGAACGCCACGAGCGCCTTGACCTCGAGGCGCTCACCGATGTCGCGCGCCGCGTACGAGATGACGCCGCGCTTGGTGCGGGGCACATGCGAGAGCGGTGGCACGTCGCGCGGGCCGGTCTCGACGGCCCGGCAGATGCGGTCCATCGTGCGGACGGTCTCGAGCGGGAACTTGCCCACCGACGTCTCGCCGGACAGCATGACCGCGTCCGCGCCGTCGAGGACCGCATTCGCGACGTCGGAGGCCTCGGCGCGGGTGGGGCGCGAGTTCTCGATCATCGAGTCGAGCATCTGGGTCGCGACGATCACCGGCTTGGCGTTCTCGCGGGCCATCTGGATGGCCCGCTTCTGCACCAGCGGTACCTCCTCGAGCGGCAGCTCGACACCCAGGTCGCCGCGGGCGACCATGATCGCGTCGAACGCCAGGACGATGGCCTCGAGGTTCTCGATGGCCTCCGGCTTCTCCAGCTTCGCGATGACCGGAACCCGGCGACCCACGCGGTCCATGACCTCGTGGACGAGTTCGATGTCGGACGGGCTGCGCACGAACGACAACGCGACCAGGTCGACGCCCAGGTCGAGTGCGAATTCGAGGTCGGCGATGTCCTTCTCGGACAATGCGGGCACCGAGACGCTCATACCCGGCATCGACAGGCCCTTGTTGTTGCTGACCGGACCGCCCTCGGTGACGGTGCAGACCACGTCGTTGCCGTCGATCGAGGCGACGGTAAGTCCGACCTTGCCGTCGTCGACCAGGAGCCGGTCGCCGGGGTGCGCGTCCTCGGACAGGTTCTTGTAGGTGGTCGAGACGCGGTCGTGGGTGCCCTCGACATCGTCGACGGTGATCCGGACATCCTCCCCCGTCTCCCAGACGGTGGCGCCGTCACAGCCGTCGAAACGGCCGAGCCGGATCTTGGGTCCCTGCAGGTCGGCGAGGATGCCGACGGCCTTCTCCGCAGCATCGGAGGCCTTGCGGACGCGCGCGTAGACGGCAGCATGGTCCTCATGCTTGCCGTGGCTGAAGTTCATCCGGGCCACATCCATACCGCTGGCGACGAGTTCCTTGAGCTTCTCGTCGCTGGAAGTGGCCGGACCCATGGTGCAGACAATCTTGGTTCGCCGAGTCACAACCTCACCTTAGTCCCGTCGGTGGTGCATCTCCACGCGCCGCCGAAGTCGTCACCCAGGGGTCATGTGGTGTTGTCGCTGGTGACAGCCCACTACTTTCCGGTACGGATTTCGCCTCACACGGACAGCCCGCGCGTGTTCTCCGTCATCGTCGCCGGAGCGGCGTTCGGCGACCGCGGACCCGTCAGCGCACCGACAGCGGCAGCGCTGCCGGACGAACCGGTGACGGAAGGTCGGATTCGCCGACGAGGAACTCATCGACGGCCCGTGCCGTCGACCGCCCCTCGGCGATCGCCCATACCACCAGCGACGCGCCACGGTGGGCGTCACCACACACGAAAATGCCGGGAGCGTCGGTCTGCCAATCACTTCCACATGAGATGGCCCCACGCTTGTTGGGTTCGATCTCCAGACCCGACAGCAGTTCACCCCGTTCCACACCGGCGAATCCGATCGCGAAAAGCGCTAGTTCGCAAGGGATCTCGAACTCGTCACCAACCGGCCTGATCTCACGTCGGCCGTCGGCGTCACGCTGCACCTCGACCTCGGCGAGCACCATGGTGGTGACATTGCCCTCCACGTCGCCGAGGAAACGCTGCACGGCCACCTGGTACTTGCGCTCCCCGCCCTCGGCGTGCGCACTGGAGGTCCGCATGACCAGTGGCCAGGTGGGCCACGGTGATCGGCTGTCGTCGCGTTCGTCGGGCAGTTCGGGGTTGTAGTCGAGCTGGACCACCGACGCCGCACCCTGCCGGTGGGCGGTGCCCAGGCAGTCCGCACCGGTGTCGCCGCCGCCGATGATCACGACGTGCTTGCCGGCCGCGGTGATCGGCGAGGGGCCGTCGCCCTCGCATTCCCGGTTGGCGGGTACGAGGTGCTCCATCGCCAGGTGGACGCCGTTGAGTTCGCGGCCGGGCACCGGGTTGTCGCGGGCCTCCATCGCGCCGATGGCCAGGACGACGGCGTCGTGCCGGGCACGCAGGTCCTCCACCGTCAGGTCGGTGCCGACGTCACAACTGGTGACGAATTCGGTTCCCTCGGCGCGCATCTGGGCGATGCGACGATCGATGTCGGACTTCTGGAGCTTGTACTCCGGGATGCCGTAACGCAGCAGCCCGCCGAGGCGGTCGTCCCGCTCGTAGACGGTGACGTCGTGGCCCGCACGCGTGAGCTGTTGCGCCGCAGCGAGTCCCGCAGGACCGGAACCGACCACGCCCACCGACTTGCCGGTCTTGGACTCCGGCGGCTCGGGCCCGATGACGCCTTCGGCCCACGACTCGTAGGCGATGGTCTTCTCGATGCGTTTGATGGTGACGCTGCCACCGGTCTCGCGCTCGGAGATCGACAGGACGCAGGCGGCCTCGCACGGCGCCGGGCACACCATCCCGGTGAACTCGGGGAAGTTGTTGGTGGCGTGCAACCGGCTGCTCGCCGCATCCCACCGGCCGCGGCGGACCAGGTCGTTCCACTCCGGGATCAGATTGCCCAGCGGGCAGCCCGCGGTTCCGGAGTGGCAGAACGGGATACCGCAGTCCATACACCGGCGCGCCTGGGTGCTGACCTCCGCCAGAACCTTCGTCGGGTCGTCGGCGTGCACGTAGACGTCGTCCCAGTCCTGGACGCGCTCGGCGACCGGACGGTACTTCGCTTCTTTCTTCGGGACCTCCAGGAACCCGCGCGGATCAGCCACGTGCCGCCTCCATGATCGCTGAATCGACGTCGCGTCCCTCGGCCTCGGCCATCCGGGCCGCGTCCAGGACACGCTTGTAATCGGTCGGCATGACCTTCGTGAACGCCAGGCAGCGTCGGGGCCAGTCCGCGAGGATCGACGCACCGATCGCCGAACCGGTGAGTTCGGCGTGCTTGGTGATGGCGTCCTTGAGCCAGGCCAGGTCGTCGGGGTCGGGGCGCATCAGTTTGACCATCGCCATGTTGACCTTGTCGCGGTCGAGGTCGTGCACGAAGGCGATGCCACCCGACATACCTGCCGCGAGGTTGCGTCCGGTCGGTCCGAGAATCACCACGCGCCCGCCGGTCATGTACTCGCAGGCATGGTCGCCCACTCCTTCGACGACCGCGGTCGCACCCGAGTTCCGCACCGAGAAGCGCTCACCCACGCGCCCGCGCAGGTACACCTCGCCCGACGTCGCGCCGTAGAGGATGGTGTTGCCTGCGATGACCTGGTCCTCGGCGACGAACCACGAGTCGGGATGCGGGGCGACGACGATCTTGCCGCCGCACAGCCCCTTGCCGACGTAGTCGTTGGTGTCGCCGCTGAGCCGGATCGTCACGCCCGGCGGCAGGAACGCGCCGAGCGACTGCCCGGCCGAACCCTCCAGTTTCACCACGATCGTGTCCTCGGCCAGGCCCTCGGCGCCGAAGCGACGGGTGACCTCGGCGCCGAGCAACGTGCCGACGGTCCGGTTCACGTTGCGCACCGGCAGTTCGAGCGTCACCGGGTGGGCGTCCTCCAGCGCCCCTTCGGCGAGCTGGATGAGCGTCTGGTCGAGCGCGCGGTCGAGTGCGTGGTACTGCTCCCGCACCCGCCGGCTCGGCCCCTTGCCCTCGACCTTGCGGAAGATCGGCGACAGATCAAGACCCTTCGACTTCCAGTGTGCGACAGCGGAATCGGTGTGCAGTCGCTGAGACTGACCGATCGCCTCATCGAGGGTGCGGTAACCCAGCTGCGCCAGGTACTTCCGCACGTCCTCGGCGATGAACCGGAAGAAGTTGACCAGGTGGTCCACCTGGCCGGTGAAACGGGAACGGAGCTGCGGGTTCTGGGTCGCCACGCCGACCGGGCAGGTGTCGAGGTGACACACACGCATCATGATGCATCCGGCCACGATGAGCGGCGCGGTGGAGAAGCCGTATTCCTCGGCGCCGAGGAGGGCGGCCATGATGACGTCGCGTCCGGTGCGCAGCGCACCGTCGCACTGCACGGTGATGCGGTCGCGCAGACCGTTGAGCATGAGCGTCTGCTGGGCGTCGGCCAGGCCGATCTCCCAGGGAGTGCCCGCATGCTTGAGCGAGGTGAGCGGCGAGGCGCCGGTACCGCCGTCGTGGCCGGAGATGAGCACGACGTCGGCATGTGCCTTGGAGACGCCGGTCGCGACCGTGCCCACGCCGACCGCGCTGACCAGCTTGACGTGGATACGGGCCTGGGAGTTGGCGTTCTTCAGATCGTGGATCAGCTGGGCGAGGTCCTCGATCGAGTAGATGTCGTGGTGCGGCGGCGGTGAGATCAGCGCGACGCCGGGCGTCGAATGCCGGGTCTTGGCTATCCACGGGTACACCTTGTACGCCGGAAGCTGGCCACCCTCACCGGGTTTCGCACCCTGCGCCATCTTGATCTGGATATCGGTGGCGTTGATCAGGTAGTCGCTGGTGACACCGAAACGGCCGGACGCGACCTGCTTGACCGCGCTGCGTCGTTCCGGGTCGTAGAGACGGTCGACGTCCTCGCCGCCCTCCCCCGAGTTCGACCGGCCGCCGATCTTGTTCATCGCCATCGCGATGGTCTCGTGGGCTTCCGCGGAGATCGAGCCGTAGCTCATGGCGCCGGTGTTGAAGCGCTTCATGATCTCCTCGACCGGTTCCACCTCCGCGATCGGGATCGGTTCGCGCGCATCGAGATCGAACTCGAAGAGGCCGCGGAGCGTGCCGCCCTTGCGGGACAGCCGGTCGACCTCGTCGGAGTACTTCTGGAAGATCTCCGACCGCCCGCTCTTGGTGGCGTGCTGCAGCAGGAAGATCGTCTCCGGGGTGAACAGGTGCAGCTCGCCTTCCCGGCGGTACTGGTACTCGCCACCGACCTCGAGACGACGGTAGACCTGCTCGGTCGGGTTCTCGGGAAACGCGCGGTGATGCCTGATGCGGACTTCCTCGGCCAGTTCGTCGAGACCGACGCCCTCGATCCGCGACACCGTGCGGGTGAAGTACTCGCGCACCACCTCCGACGACAACCCCACGGCCTCGAAAGCCTGTGCGGCGGTGTAGGAGCTGATGGTCGAAATGCCCATCTTGCTCATCACCTTCAGCACGCCCTTGCCGAGCGCCTCGAGGTAGTTGCGGATGGCCTTCGACGGGGTGACACCGGTCAACTCGCCCTCGGCGATGAGGTCCTCGATCGTCTCCAGTGCCAGATACGGGTTGACCGCGGCCGCACCGAAACCGATGAGCGTCGCGATGTGGTGGACCTCGCGGGCGTCGCCGGATTCGACGACGAGCGCGACCCGGGTGCGCTCCTTGGTGCGCACCAGGTGATGGTGGACGGCCGAGATGGCCAGCAGCGACGGGATCGGTGCATGGTCTTTGTCGGTGAGACGGTCGGAGATGACGAGGGTGGTGTGGCCCTCGGCGATCGCCTGGCTCGCCCGCCGGCGCAGGTCCTCGAGGGCGACCCGGAGACCTTCTCCACCGTCGTCCACCTCGTACAGCGCACGCAGCACCTTGGCCGACAGGCCCGGGTGATCACCGTCGTCGTTGATGTGGACGAGCTTGGCGAGGTCGGCGTTGTCGAGGACCGGCCAGTGCAGCATGATCTGGCGGCACGACGCGGCGGTGGGGTCGAGCAGGTTCTGCTCCGGACCCATCACACGGCCCATCGAGGTGACGATCTCCTCGCGGATGGCGTCCAACGGCGGGTTGGTGACCTGCGCGAACAGTTCCACGAAGTAGTCGTAGAGCAGGCGGGAACGCCGCGACAGCACCGCGATCGGGGTGTCGGTGCCCATCGAACCCAGTGGTTCGTATCCCGAGGCGGCCATCGGGGTGAGCAGCACCCGCAGGTCTTCCTCGGAGTATCCGAAGGACTGCTGCCGGCGTACGACGGTGTCGTGGTTCGGCTGGAAGACCGGGCGTTCGGGCAGCGTGGCGATGTCGAGGAGCCCGGCGTGCAACCACTCGTCGTACGCCTCGGCGTGCATCAGTTCGCCCTTGATCTCCTCGTCCGGGATGATCCGGCCCGCGGTGGTGTCGACGAGGAACATGCGGCCCGGCTCGAGGCGCCCCTTGCTGATGATGTCGTCGACCGGGACGTCGAGAACGCCCGCCTCCGAGGCGAGGATGATCCGGCCGTCGCGGGTCTGCCACCAGCGTCCGGGACGCAGGCCGTTGCGGTCGAGGACCGCGCCGACGACGGTGCCGTCGGTGAAGGTGACGCACGCCGGACCGTCCCAGGCCTCCATCAGCGACGCGTTGAACTGCAGGAACGCGCGCCGCTTCGGGTCCATGTCGGGGACGTTCTCCCACGCCTCGGGAACCATCATCATGACCGCGTGGGGCACGCTCCGGCCGCCGAGATGCAGGAGTTCGAGCACCTCGTCGAGCGACGCCGAGTCCGAGGCCTCGGGGGTGCAGATGGGGAAGGCACGCTTGAGGTCGCCGGGTATGAGGTCGGTGTCGAGCAGCGCCTCCCGGGCGCGCATGCGGTTCCGATTGCCGCGAACCGTGTTGATCTCGCCGTTGTGGGCGACGAACCGGAACGGATGCGCGAGCGGCCACGACGGGAAGGTGTTGGTCGAGAACCGCGAATGGACGATCGCGATGGCGCTCTGGCACCGGTCGTCGCGCAGGTCCGCGTAGTAGAGCGGCAGCTGCATCGTGGTGAGCATGCCCTTGTAGACCATGGTGCGGCTCGACAGCGACGGGAAGTACAGGCCGGTGCCCGCCTCCTCGATCTCCGGGGTGACGCGCTCGGCCTGCTTGCGGAACGGATAGATGAAGCGGTCGACGGCGACGCCGCCGATGCGCTCGGCACCCGGCTCGGGGTCGACGGTGACGAACAGCTGCATCATGTACGGCATGCAGGCCACGGCGGTGCCACCGATGTCGGCGTGCTCGTGGTCGACCGGGACGTCACGCCAGCCGAGGATCGTGATGCCCTCGTCGGCGGCGAGCGCCTCCACCCGCGCGATGGCCTGCCGGCGCAGTTCCTCGTCCATCGGCAGGAAGCAGGTACCCGCGGCATAGGTGTGCGAGCCGTCGGCGGCCGGCTCCGGAAGTTCGAAATCGACGGTGGCACGCAACAATTCGTCCGGCAGCTGGATCAGGATGCCTGCGCCGTCACCGCTGTTGGTCTCGGCTCCGGCAGCCCCGCGGTGCTCGAGATTTTCCAGCGCCAGGAGCCCGTCGGCGACGATCGAATGCGATCGGCGACCGTGGATGTCGGTGACCATCGCGACGCCGCACGAGTCGACCTCGGCCTCCGGGTCGTACAGGCCCTGCTTGGCCGGGAGCGCGGAAAACAGCATCACTACCTCCACTCGATCCGGAACGGATCGCTGCTGAGTGTCCACTGGGACAGCACTGGCCCGAGGAGTATTGCGCGGCGAGCGAGTGACCGTGCCGAGATCGGTACCGGGCTGAGTCGAACCGGGCGGTCGGAGATCGCGCGTCATGAAGTTCGATCGTATCCGAACACCACCGAGCACGCGTGTGCTCGAAGGCTGTGATCCTCGCGACCGAGAACCGCCCCTGGACTCGACCCGGTGTGGACGTGCCGGCTACATATCGTCAGCGGTTGCCTTCTGGAGGGTGGTTTTCAGCAGGCGGTTTTCGCGTTTACCTCCTGGCAGGGGCGGCCGAGGGTCAGGGCCGGCGGCGGCGACCGAATCGAGAGGCGACCCGGCGGCGGAGGCTGCTCGAGGCATCGGCCTGTCCGGCGTCGGTGGCCTGCACGTCGGCAGAGTCGGCTGCCGAAGACTCAGCGTCGCCAGCTGCAGGGGCATCGGTTTCGACGGCAGAGGATTCCGGGTCGGATTCGACGACGCCGGTCGCTTGTGCCTCAGATTCCGCGACGCCGGTTGCCGCGTCCTCGGATTCGACGACCTGGCTTGCCGGGTCCTCGTTCTCGACGACGCTGTCGGCCTCATCGTCTTCGGCTGCATTGGCCGTCGCTGCGTCTACGGCCTCGGTGTCTGTTGCCTCTACGTCGGTGGTTGCGTCATCCTCCGCCTCGGGTTCCGCGACCTCGGGTTCAGCGACCTCGGGTTCCGCGACCCCAGCGTCTGCGGACTCAGGTGCGCCAGACTCCCCCGCGTCAGAATCCACTGCCTCAGTCTCAACTGCGCCAGTGGCTGCTTCGGCTTCCTCGGTGACGGGTTCCTCGGTCTCGGTCTCCCCCGCCGCGGTTTCGTCGACCACCGGCTCGGCAGCGGGTTCATCATCCGAGACCTTCGCCGCTGCGGCAGGTTCGGCGGCGACACGGGTGGTCTCCACCTTGTCGGCCTCGGCGTCGAGCGCGTCCAGTGTGTCCACCTCGGCCGGCGGTTCCTGTCCTTCGGCGGCGTCGAGTTCGTCGAAGTCCTCGTCGTACCAGTCGTCCACGTATCCGGCGACGCCCTGTTCCTCGAGTTCGGCGGCACGTTCGGGGTGGTACATCTCCAGCCCCTGTTCGCGACCCTTGGGTGCGACGACGAAGTAGACGATCGCGCACACGAACACGAGGGCCGCGGTGAAGAGGTTCGGGCGGATACCGGCGATGTCGTTGGCGACGGCGGCACGGTCGTCGCGCAGCATCTCGATGAAGAACCGGCCGAGGCAGTAGCCGGCGATGTACAGCGCGAACAGGCGACCGTGACCGATGCGGAACTTGCGGTCGATGACCACCAGGAGGACCACGATCAGGACGTTCCACAGCAGTTCGTAGAGGAACGTCGGCTGGACGACGGCGACCACGACGCCGTTGGACTTGCCGTCTATCAGGCCCGCGTCGGCGTAACCGGCCTTGTTGACGCGCTCGTAGATCTCCAGACCCCACGGCAGTGTTGTCTCACGGCCGTACAGCTCCTGGTTGAAGTAGTTGCCGAGCCGACCGATGGCCTGGGCCAACAGGATCGGCGGGGCGATCGCATCGCCGAAAGCGGGCAGTCGGATGCCGCGGCGTCGGGCGCCGATCCAGGCACCGACCGCACCGAGCGCGACCGCGCCCCAGATTCCGAGACCACCGTCCCAGATCCGCAGGGCGTCGAGCGGCTCCTTGGGGGCGTCGGCACCGAAATAGGTCTTCCAGTCGGTGATCAGGTGATAGAGACGCCCGCCGAGGAGACCGAACGGAACGGCCCAGATCGCGACGTCGAGGACCTCGCCTTCCTGTCCCCCACGTGCGACCCACCGGCGATTGCCCCACCAGACCGCGACGATGATCCCCGCGATGATGCACAGGGCGTACGCGCGCAGCGGGAACGGTCCGAGATCCCACACACCCTGAGGCGGACTGGGGATGTAGGCGAGCATCGTCGTGGTCGGCGCGTTCACGATGCAACCCTAACCGACCGGACACGTGTGCCCGTGCGGTGCGGTTGCCGCGTGGCCCGGATACAGACCTCGGGCAGCCTCTCGGCCCTACTCGACCAGCGGGTCAGACAGCCGCGTGACGCGAACGCACGCCCTCGGCGAGTTCGCCGACGAGGGAGGCCAGGCGGTCCTGGCCGGCCTTGGCGGCAGTCACCAGCGCCGAGCCGACGATGACGCCGTCGGAGTAGGACGCGATCTGGGCGGCCTGCTCACGGTTGCGGACACCGAGTCCGACGCCGATGGGGATGTCGGAGTACTCGCGGACGCGTGCACACAGCTCGGGAGCCATGTCCGACACCGCGTCGCGTGCTCCGGTGACGCCCATGGTGGATGCCGCATAGACGAATCCACGGGACGCGTCGACGGTCAGCGCGATGCGCTCGTTGGTCGACGACGGCGCGACGAGGTAGATGCGGTCGAGGCCATACTGATCGGAGGCGGCGTGCCACTGGGCGCCCTCTTCGGGAATCAGGTTCGGCGTGATGAGCCCGGCGCCGCCCGCGTCGGCGAGGTCTCGCGCGAAGTTCTCGACGCCGTACTGCAGCACCGGGTTCCAGTAGCTCATGACGACCGCGGTGCCACCGGCCGAGCTGATCGCCTCGACCGCGGTGAACACGTCGCGCACCCGCACCTCGTTGGTGAGGGCGAGATCGGCGGCCTCCTGGATCGTCGGACCGTCCATCACCGGGTCGGAGTAGGGCACGCCCACCTCGATGATGTCGCAACCGGCGTCGACCATTGTCCGGAACGAGGTCAGTGAACCCTCCAGCGTCGGATACCCCACGGGGAGATATCCGATGAGTGCGCTGCGGTTCTCCTCCCGGCACTTCGCGAAGACGGGTCCGGTCTTCGAAGAGATCGTGTTTGCGCTCATGCCCGCTCTCCCGGCTGTCCGCTGGTGGCCTTTGCCTCGTCCTGCGACGGCGGCGGGTCGAAGAGGCCGAACCAGCGCGCGGCGGTGTCGACGTCCTTGTCGCCGCGACCGGAGAGGCTCACGACGATGATCGCGCCCTCGCCGAGTTCCTTGCCGAGCTCGAGTGCGCCGGCGACCGCGTGCGCGGACTCGATGGCGGGAATGATCCCCTCGCGGCGGCTCAGCAGCGCGAGCGCGTTCATCGCCTCGGTGTCGGTGATCGGTCGGTATTCGGCCCGGCCGGTGTCCTTGAGGTAGGCGTGCTCGGGGCCCACGCCCGGATAGTCGAGACCTGCGGAGATCGAGTGGGATTCGGTCGTCTGCCCGTCTTCGTCCTGCAGCAGGTACGAGTACGCACCCTGGAATGCACCCGGCGTCCCGCCGGTGAAAGTCGCTGCGTGACGGCCGGTCTCGACGCCGTCACCGGCCGCCTCGAAACCGACGAGACGAACGTCGGAGTCGTCGATGAACGGATGAAAGATACCGATGGCGTTGGACCCACCGCCCACACAGGCGGTCACGGCGTCGGGAAGGCGTCCGGCCTTGTCGAGGATCTGGGCACGTGCCTCCAGACCGACGACGCGCTGGAGATCACGGACCATCACCGGGAACGGGTGCGGGCCGGCGGCGGTGCCGAAGCAGTAATAGGTGTTGTGCGCGTTGGTGACCCAGTCACGCATGGCCTCGTTGATGGCATCCTTCAGCGTGGCCGAACCGTTGTCGACGGCGATGACCTCGGCGCCGAGCAGACGCATCCGGGCGACGTTGAGCGCCTGTCGGTCGGTGTCGACGCGACCCATGTAGATCACGCACTCGAGGCCCAGGAGCGCACATGCGGTGGCGGTGGCCACGCCGTGCTGGCCGGCGCCGGTCTCGGCGATGATGCGGTTCTTGCCCATCCGCTGGGCCAGAAGCGCCTGTCCGAGAACGTTGTTGATCTTGTGCGAGCCGGTGTGGTTGAGATCCTCGCGCTTGAGGAAGATGCGCGCCCCCCCGGCGTACTCGGCGAGACGCTTCGCTTCGTACAGCGGCGACGGACGTCCGGCGTAGTCACGCTGCAGACGGTCGAGTTCGTTCAGGAAGGCGTCGTCGTTGCGGATCTTGAAGAAGGTCGTGGTGACCTCGTCGATGACCGCCATCAGGCTTCCGGCACATGCCGTCCGCCGTAGACGCCGAAGTGTCCACCCTCGTCGGGTTCGATCGACGTACGCGTCGTCAGGCCGGTGCTGGCCGGCGGGAGCACGGTCGCGGAAGAGTCGGGATGGGCCGAATCAGGATGGGCGGTCACTACATCTCACAGTCGATCGGGCCGACGACGACATGGACCGAACACGGCCCGAAGACGTATGTCAGCGAACTGGTTTCGGGCACGACGGGTGGGTACCCGCGGTGACCAGCTCACGCACGGCGGCGCGGGGGTCACCACTTGTCACGAGTCCCTCACCCACCAGGACGGCGTCGGCGCCCGCGCCGGCATAGGCCAGCAGGTCGGCAGTGCCGCGAACACCCGACTCCGCGATGCGGATGATCTCGGTCGGCAGGCCGGGGGCGATCCGCGAGAACGTGTCCCGCTCGACCTGGAGGGTCTTGAGGTTGCGGGCGTTCACGCCGACGACCGACGCGCCGGCCTCGAGGGCGCGGTCGGCCTCTTCCTCGGTGTGCACCTCCACGAGGGCGGTCATGCCGAGGCTCTCGGTGCGGTCGAGCAGCGAGGCGAGGACGTTCTGTTCGAGGGCCGCGACGATCAGCAGGATGACGTCGGCGCCGTGGGCGCGGGCCTCGTGGATCTGGTACGGACCGACGATGAAGTCCTTGCGCAGGACCGGGATGTCGACCGCTGCGCGAACGGCGTCGAGATCGGCGAGCGAGCCGTGGAAGCGTCGCTCCTCGGTCAGCACGCTGATGATGCGCGCGCCGCCGTCTTCGTAGGCCTTGGCAAGCTCGGCTGGGTCGCCGATCGAGGCCAGCTCACCCTTCGACGGGCTCGCGCGCTTGACCTCCGCGATCACACCGATACCGGGCTGGCGGAGTGCGACCATGGCGTCCCGGGGAGCGGGAGCCTTCGCCGAGGCGGCCTTGACGGCAGCGAAGTCGGTCATCGCCTCACGTGCGGCGACGTCGGCTTTGACTCCCTCGATGATCGACTCGAGAACGTTGGGCATGCTCACAGCGACTCCGCTCCCTTCCGCTCGTCGTGTGGTCTCAGGGTAGACCGACAGTCGCGGCGACCTGTCGCCGGGTTGGCCGATTCTCCACAAAACGGGACCGGTCCTGGACTGTTGCGCATATCTCAGCCTGTCGTGTGCGTCTCAGCGAGGCGTCGGACCGGGGCACTGCTCGCCCGGAGGGTCAGCGCTCGTCCGGATCGGTGGGGTCGATGCCCGTGTCGAGCGCGTCCCACATCATGCGCTCGTTGGCGTCCCGGTCGTCGCCGGGCCGCCGGTCCTTTCCGCCGGTTCCGGCGTCGGCGTCGGCGTCGGCGTCGGCCGGGGTGTCACCGGCTTTCGCGGAGTCGGCCGCGGCCGCCCTCTTCCGCCGCTCGTAGTCGGCGAAGATCTCGGTCTCGAGCTCCTCGCGCCGGGCCGCGGGGGTCTTGTACTTGGACGACATCGTCGCACCCTTGGCGACCCGAAGCAGCACAACCGCGGCGGCGACCGCACACACCGTGCCGAGCAGGACCAGCGCGGCGGGCAACCACTGGGTGTCGGTGTAGAGCACGATGTACCGGTCCGGAATGTCCCCGGCGTCGGCGGCGTACTCGGAGTCGGCGCCACCGGCGATCAGGGAGATCGCCGGGAAGGCGGCGAGCACGCCACCGGCGGCGACGAGCAGCGCGACGAGGCGCAGACCCCAGCCGCGCACCGACAGCACCGCGGCGATGCCGGCGAGGTAGACCAGGGCGAGCGGCGTGAGCCACGGGCTCCAGTCCGATCCCTTCACGTCGAAGGCGCGCTGCGGTGAGAGGCCGTCCTCGGCCGAGACGGTGGCCCACGTCAGCCGGCTCGCGCCCCAGAACGCGGCGGCGGTGGCCAGCATCAGGACCGCCGCGATCATCTGCGGCCGTCGCGAGGACTTCGGCTTGGGCTGGGACGACTCAGGCTGGGACGACTCGGCCGGTTGGTCCGCGGATGTCACGCGATGTCTCCTGACGGGGTCTCCCCGACCCTGTTCATCGTCGACGCGGCGGCGACGGCGTTGAGCACCGCGGTTGCCTTGTTGCGCGCCTCGTTGTACTCGTACTCGGGCTCACTGTCGGCGACCACGCCGCCACCGGCCTGCACGTAGGCCTGGCCACGGGCGAGGAGCGCGGTGCGGATGGCGATCGCGGTGTCGGCGTTGCCGGCGAAGTCGAGGTAGCCGACGATGCCGCCGTAGAGGCCGCGCCGTGTCTTCTCGTGTTCGTCGATGAGCTCCATCGCGCGCACCTTGGGTGCGCCGGTGAGCGTGCCGGCCGGGAAGCAGGCGGTCACCGCGTCGAGTGCGTGTTTGTCGTCGCGCAGCGTTCCCGACACCGTCGACACCAGGTGCATGACGTGGCTGTACCGCTCGATGTGCCGGTAGTCGCTGACCTTCACCGTGCCGGGGACGCATACACGGCCGAGATCGTTGCGGCCGAGATCGACGAGCATGAGGTGTTCGGCGTTCTCCTTCTCGTCCTCGAGAAGGCCCTTGCCGAGCAGTTGATCCTCTTCTTCGGTGGCGCCGCGCCAGCGCGTCCCGGCGATGGGGTGTGTGGTCGCGATGCGGTCGGCGACGGTGACCAGCGCCTCCGGGCTGCTGCCGACGATCGTGAACGGTTTGCGGGCGATCGCGTCGGGAGCGGCAGTGTCGCTGTTCGCCTCGGTCCCCGGCATCCGCAGCAGGTACATGTACGGGCTGGGATTCGATGCCCGGAGCACGCGGTAGACGTCGAGCGGGTCGGCCTCGGTGTCCATCTCGAACCGCATCGACGGCACGACCTGGAAGGCCTCGCCCGCCTCGATCTCGCCGACGAGGCTAGTGACGATCTCGCTGTACTCCTCGAGCGTGCGCTGTGCGGTGAAGTCCGGAGTGGGCCGGTCGAAGGTCGAGACGGTCGACGACGCGGGTGCGGCGAGCGCCTCGGTCATCCGGTCCAGACGCGCCAGGCGTCGGCGTAGGCCTCCTCGACGCGCTCGTCGGAACCGTCCCAGTTGACCGCGTTGGCGATCAGCGTGATCGTGCCCTCGTGATGATCGACGGCGGCGAGGTCGGTGGCCAGCACCATCATCATGTCCGGCAGGCCGAGGTCGTCGACGGTGGTCTCCGGGAGACGTTCGAGGCGCCGGACCATGTCGTAGGCCATGAACCCGACGAAGCCGCCGGTCAGCGGCGGCATGCCCGGCAGCGGGTCGGTTTTGAGCACGCGCAGCGACTCGGCCAGCACTTCGAGGGCGTCGCCGCCCTCGGGAGCGCCCACCGGCACCGAACCCCACCAGTGCGCCTGGCCGTCGACGACGGTCAGCGCCGAGGGTGCCCCGGCCCCGATGAAGGACCAGCGCGACCAGGAGCGGCCGTTCTCTGCCGACTCCAGCAGGAAGGTCCCGGGACGATCGCCGGCCAGCTTGCGGTACGCCGACAGCGGTGTCTCCGAATCGGCGAGCACCTTGCGTGTCACCGGCACCACGCGATGGTCACGGGCGAGGTCGAGGAATTCCGCGAGGGACGTCGTGTGCGCCCCGGCCGCCGCGTTCACGCCGCTCATCCGAGGGGCTCGCCGCCGACGCCCCACTGAGTGCGCGGCACCTCGGTGATCGTGACCCAGACCGAATCCGGGTTCTTGCCGGTCGCCTTGGCGTACGCCTCGGTCACCGCCGCGATGGTCTCGCGCTTGACGCGGTCGGAGAGTCCGGGGGTCTGCGAGATCTGGATGAGGGGCATGCAGCGTCACCGCCTTTCGGGTGTGATCACGATGGAAATCTACTGTGCGGAATCGACCGGCCGGGCGTCTGCTCCGAAAGACAGCGACTCGGTGTCGAAACAGCTGTGGTTCCCGGTGTGGCAGGCCGCGCCGACCTGGTCGACGACGAGCAACACCGTGTCGCCGTCGCAGTCGAGGCGCGCGTCGTGCACGTACTGGGTGTGACCGCTCGTCTCGCCCTTGACCCAGTACTCCTGGCGTGACCGCGAGTAGTAGGTCGCCTTGCGCGTGGCGAGGGTCCGTTCGAGAGCGGCGTCGTCCATCCACGCGACCATCAGGACGTCGCCGGTGGAGCGTTCCTGCGCGACCGCACTGAACAGTCCGTCGGCGTTGCGTTTGAGACGCGAGGCGAGCTCCGGATCGAGGGCCATCAGCGTTCTCCTGCCTGTGTCATCGGACGGTGATCCCGGCGTCGGCCATGGCGGCCTTCACCTCGTGGATGGTGAGTTCGCCGAAGTGGAAGACCGAGGCGGCCAGCACTGCGTCCGCGCCGGCCTGGACGGCGGGCGCGAAGTCCTCGACCTTGCCTGCACCGCCGCTGGCGATGACCGGGACCCGTACGGCCGCGCGCACCGCCCTGAGCATGCGCAGGTCGAAGCCCTTCTTGGTGCCGTCGGCGTCCATCGAGTTGAGCAGGATCTCACCGACACCGAGGTCCTGACCGCGCCGAGCCCACTCGACCGCGTCGATGCCGGTTCCCTGGCGGCCGCCGTGGTGGTGACCTCCCAGCCGGACGGCGTCGGCTCCGAACCCTCCGGCACGGTCCGCGCGTCGACCGACAGGACGATGCACTGCGAGCCGAAACGTCGGCTCATCTCGCCGAGGACCTCGGGGCGTGCGATCGCGGCGGTGTTGACGCTGACCTTGTCCGCGCCCGCGCGCAGCATCATGTCGACGTCCTCGACGGTTCGGATGCCGCCGCCGACGGTCAGCGGGATGAACACCTGGTCGGCGGTCCGCTTGACGACGTCGATCATCGTGGAGCGTCCCGAGCTCGACGCGGTGACGTCGAGGAAGGTCAGCTCGTCGGCGCCTTCCCGGTCATAGCGCTCGGCCAGCTCGACGGGATCCCCGGCGTCGCGGAGATTCTCGAAGTTGACGCCCTTCACGACCCGGCCGTCGTCGACGTCGAGGCACGGGATGACCCGCGTCGCCAGCGTCATCGTCGTGTCTCCTTCGTGTGCTCGTTCTTCATGGGATGCTCTCGTGCCTGTCTCATCGGTTGCCGGGGTGCTCATTCCGACCACTCCCCGACCGTTTGCTCGATCACTGCCATCAGACCCGCGTGCACGGTCGGCGTGCCCGCGACCAGTGACGGGGAGGCGACCGTCCAGCGCTCGCCCGCGATGTCGGAGGCGACCCCACCGGCCGCCCGGACCAGCGCGGCGCCCGCCGCGTTGTCCCACGGGTGCCGCCCGAAGGCGACGGCCCCGCCGAAGACGCCCGAGGCGGTGAACGCCATGTCGACGCCCGTGCTCCCCGTCATCCGGATACGGGCGACGCGGGAACTCAACGCGCGCAACAGATCTGCGCGTCGATCCCCCGCATAGCGACCGCGCCCGGCCGCGTTGAACGGCCCGAAGGCGACCGCGGCCTCCTCCAGCGGCGTGTCCGGCAGGGGCTCGGCGGCCTCGCCGTTGATCAGCAGCGGACCGTCGGCGTGAGCAGCGTACTTGCGGTCCAGCAGCGGCAGCCACGTCAGGCCGAGGGTCGCCTCGCCGTCGACGACGAGCCCGAGCAGGATGCCGGTGAGCGGCATGCCTGCCGAGTAGTTGAAGGTCCCGTCGACCGGATCGAGCACCCACACCGGGCCGTCGACCGGATCGGCGCCGCCGAATTCCTCACCGTGGACCGGAATCTGCGTCCGGTCCTCGAGCTCGGCGGAGATCCGCCGTTCCAGGTCGAGGTCGACCTGGGTGGCGAAGTCCGTCCCGCCCTTGTGCACGGCGCTCGGCGCACCCAGACCTTCGACGAAGGTCTCGACGGCTGCGTCGAGCACCGACCCCGCGGTGTCGAGCAACCGCGGGAGGTCGAGCGAGCTCTGGGTCGCGCTCATCAGACCCCGGCGACGGCCGTGAGTGCCTCGGGCAGGGTGAAGCGGCCGGCGTAGAGGGCCTTGCCGACGATCGCGCCCTCGACACCCTGGTCGACGAGGCCGGCGATCGCGACGAGGTCGTCGATGGCCGACACACCGCCGGAGGCGACGATCGGGGCATCGGTGGCCGCGGCGACCTCGGCGAGCAGCTCGAGGTTCGGGCCCTCGAGGGTGCCGTCCTTGGACACGTCGGTCACCACGTAGCGCGAGCATCCGTCGCGGTTGAGACGCTCGAGGACCTCCCACAGGTCGCCGCCGTCGGTGACCCAGCCGCGGCCGCGGAGCCGGTAGGAGTCGCCGTCGCGGATGACGTCGAGGCCGACGGCGATGCGGTCACCGTGTTCGGCGATCGCGCGGGCGCACCATTCCGGGTTCTCCAGGGCCGCGGTGCCCAGGTTGACGCGGGTGCAGCCGGTCGCCAGTGCGGCGGCGAGGGAGTCGTCGTCGCGGATGCCGCCCGACAGCTCGACCTTCACGTCGAGTTCGCCGACGACCCCGGCGAGGAGCTCACGGTTGTCGCCGCGACCGAAGGCCGCATCGAGGTCGACGAGATGGATCCACTCCGCACCGTCGTTCTGCCACGCCAGCGCCGCATCGCGCGGCGAGCCGTAGGAGGTCTCGGTGCCGGCCGCGCCCTGGACGAGGCGGACCGCCTGCCCGTCGGCAACGTCGACGGCGGGAAGGAGTTCGAGGGTGCTACCCATGGGTGGAGTGTTCCTGTCTGTTCTCGGGTCGGGCTGTTGTGTGTCGAGCGGGTCAGGCGGGCGGGTGTCCGTCGCGGGCGGCGATCAGCTCCGCCCGCGCGCGGTTGACCATGCGGTTTGCCACGGTACCGATGGCCGCGATCATCGCGACCACTGCGGCCAGTGCGGCGACCAGACCTGCGAGCGGTGACCAGTTCGCCAGCAGGAGGATGAGCGGTATGCACGCCGCCAGGACCAGCACACCGGCGCCGAGAGCGTAGAACGCGAGCTTGGCGATCGAGAAACCGCTGCCCGCAGACGGGGTGTCGGGCGTGCTCCCGTCCGCTTCGCCGGCCGGCGTGCCGTCGGTCATGAGAGGCCCTTCACCCAGTTCTCCAGGAGTTGGGCGCCGGCGTCCCCGGATTTCTCCGGGTGGAACTGCGTGGCCGAGAGCGGTCCGTTCTCGACCGCGGCCAGGAAGCGTCCACCGTGCTCGGCCCAGGTCAGCTTCGGAGCGTGCAGCGGCGAACCGACGTTGTCCATCTCCCAGGTCTGTGCGGCGTAGGAGTGCACGAAGTAGAACCGGGTGTCGGCGTCGAGGCCGTCGAACAGCACCGATCCCTCGGGGGCCTCCACGGTGTTCCAGCCCATGTGCGGCAGGACCGGCGCGGGCAGCTGGGTGACGCTGCCGGGCCACTCACCGCAGCCGTCGGCCTCGACCCCGAACTCCACGCCGCGTTCGAAGAGGATCTGCATGCCGACGCAGATGCCCAGAACCGGGCGTCCACCGGCGAGGCGGCGGCCGATGATCCGGTCGCCCTTCACCGCGCGCAGGCCTTCCATGCACGCGGCGAACGCACCCACACCCGGAACGACCAGGCCGGTCGCCTGCAGCGCGGTGTTGAAGTCGGAGGTCACCGTCACCTGGGCGCCGGTGCGTTCGAGTGCACGCTGCGCCGAGCGCAGGTTGCCCGAACCGTAGTCGAGGATCGTGACGTCGGTAGCGCTCACAGGGCTCCCTTCGTCGACGGAACGCCGCTGACCCGGGCGTCGTATTCGGTGGCCGTGCGCAGGGCACGCGCCACGGCCTTGAACTCGGCCTCGGTGATGTGGTGCTGGTCGCGGCCGTAGAGCACCCGCACGTGCAGGGCGATGCGGGCGTTGAGCGCGATCGACTCGAAGACGTGCCGGTTGATGATCGTGGAGTACGGCACACCCGGGTAGCCGCCGATCACCGCGGTGAGCAGGTGTTCCGGTTCACCGGTGTGCACGCAGTACGGACGCCCGGAGACGTCGACGACGGCCTGCGCGAGGGTCTCGTCCATCGGGATCCAGGCGTCGCCGAAGCGGCGGATGCCCCGCTTGTCCCCGAGTGCCTGACCGAGCGCCTGGCCGAGCACGATGGCGGTGTCCTCGATGGTGTGGTGACCCTCGACCTCGATGTCGCCCTCGGCCTTGACCGTGAGGTCGAAGCTGCCGTGCTGACCGAACGCCGTCAGCATGTGGTCGTAGAACGCGATGCCCGTGGAGATGTCGGTGATGCCGGTCCCGTCGAGGTTGAGTTCGACCGAGATCGAGGATTCCTTGGTGGTCCGTTCGACCTTCGCGATGCGAGGCGCGGGGATGCTCACTGAGAGTTCTCCAGATCTGTTGTGGCGAGCGTGCGGCTGACGTCGAGGAATGCGTCGTTCTCGTGCGGGAGTCCGATGGTCACCCGCAGGTGGCCGGTGATCCCGACGTCCCGGATGAGGACACCGGCGTCGAGGTAACGCTGCCACGACGCCGGAGCATCCCGGAAGCCGCCGAACAGGACGAAGTTCGAGTCCGAGTCGACGACGCGGTAACCGAAGCCGGTGAGCGCCGTCACCACGCGTTCGCGTTCGGCGATGATCGCCGCGACACCGGCGAGGGTGTCGTCGCTGTGCCGCAGTGCGGCGCGCGCGGCGGCCTGCGTCAGCACCGAGAGGTGGTACGGCAGGCGGACGAGCTGGATGGCGTCGACGACGGCCGGGGCGGCGGCCAGGTAGCCGAGGCGTCCGCCGGCGAAGGCGAAGGCCTTGGACATGGTGCGGCTGACGACGACCTTGGTCGGGAACTCGTCGATGAGCTCGGTCGCGCTCGGCGCGGCGGAGAACTCGGCATATGCCTCGTCGACGATCACGATGCCGGGCGCGGCCTCGATGATGCGTCGTAGATCGGCGAGCGGGAGCGAGCCACCGGTGGGGTTGTTCGGCGAGGTCACGAAGACCACGTCGGGTTCGCGGTTGGTCACCTCGGCGACGGCGTAGTCGATGTCGAGACCGAAGTCGGGCGACCGTGCCGCGACCAGCCAGGTGGTGTCGGTGCCGTCGGAGATGATCGGGTGCATCGAGTACGACGGCACGAAGCCGAGCGCGGAGCGCCCGGGACCACCGAACGCCTGCAGCAACTGCTGCAGGATCTCGTTGGAACCGTTTGCGGCCCACAGGTTTTCGACACCGAGCTGCACACCGGTCGCGCGGGTCAGGTATGCGGCGAGGTCGGTGCGCAACGCGACCGCGTCCCGATCCGGGTAGCGATGCAGTTCCGCGGCGGCCTCACGTGCCGACTCGGCGACGTCGTCGATCAGCGCCGGTGACGGCGGGTGCGGGTTCTCGTTGGTGTTGAGGATCACCGGCACCTTGAGTTGCGGTGCGCCATAAGCGGATTTGCCGCGCAGGTTCTCCCGCAGCGGCAGATCGTCGACGCTGATCTGCGATCCGGGGACCGAGCGCCCCGCCTCCGTCGTCACAGTCGCGTCCGATGCCGTCATGGGCGCACGCTTCCGGCGAAACGCTGCTTCACCGCGTCGCCGTGGCCGGGCAGGTCCTCGGCGTCGGCGAGGGTGACGACCTTGTCGGCGACCTCACGCAGGGCGGCCTCGTCGTAGTCGATGACGTGGACGCCCTTGAGGAAGGTCTGCACCGACAGGCCCGACGCGAAGCGCGCCGAACCCGAGGTCGGCAGAACGTGATTGGAGCCCGCACAGTAGTCGCCGAGGCTGACCGGCGCGTACGGACCGACGAAGATCGCGCCGGCGTTGTGGACACGGTCGGCGACCGCGGCGGCGTCGCGCGTCTGGATCTCGAGGTGTTCGGCGGCATAGGCGTCCACGACGGCGAGGCCGGCTTCGACGTCGTCGACCAGAACGATGCCCGACTGCTCCCCCGACAGCGCGGTGGTGACGCGCTCGCGGTGCTTGGTTGCGGCGACCTGCTGCTCGAGGGCGACATCGACGGCGTCGGCGAGTTCGGCGCTGGCGGTGACGAGCACCGAGGCGGCGAGGACGTCGTGCTCGGCCTGGCTGATGAGGTCGGAGGCGATGATGCCTGCGTCGGCCGAGTCGTCGGCGAGGATCGCGATCTCGGTGGGACCTGCCTCGGAGTCGATGCCGACCACGCTGCGGCACAGACGCTTGGCGGCGGTGACGTAGATGTTGCCCGGTCCGGTGATCAGGTCGACGGGGTCGAGGACTGCGCCCGGCTCGTCGGCGGCGTCGGTGTCGGTTCCGCCGTACGCGAGCAGCGCGACGCCCTGTGCGCCACCGACGGCCCACACCTCGTCGACGCCGAGGAGCGCACAGGCCGCGAGGATGGTCGGGTGCGGCCAGCCGCCGAAGTCCTTCTGCGGGGGCGACGCGACGACCAGCGAACCGACGCCGGCCTCCTGGGCCGGGACGACGTTCATGATCACCGACGACGGGTAGACCGCGTTGCCGCCGGGGACATAGAGGCCCACGCGGCGGACCGGAATCCACTTCTCGCTGACGACGCCGCCGTCGACGACCTGGGTGCGGGTGGTCTCCCGGCGCTGATCGGAGTGGACCTTGCGCGCACGGGTGATGGACTCGCGCAGCGCGTCGGCGACCTGTGCATCCAGACCGGCCAGCGCGTCGGCGATGACCTGAGCAGGCACACGCACCGAAGTCGGGCGGACACCGTCGAACTTCTCACCGAACTCCAGGGCCGCGGGCGTGCCGGTCTCGGCCACCGCATGCACCACCGGCGTCACCGTGTCGAGTACGGCATTGACGTCGGTACCCCCGCGGGGCAGCGCACGACGCAATTCGGCGAGCGTCGGAGTGCTACCGCGCAGGTCAGTTCGGGCGAGCATGATCTCTCCTGGTCGGTGCGGGAAATTACCCATCCAGGATACGGGTCGGTGGCCAGCGGGTTTCTGGTGCGGGTGATCACCGGCGTGTGGTGTGTCGGGCGCCACGCCGCTACGGCGCACGTCGGCGACCCGGGCGGTACCCGGGTCGCCAACGTTGTGGCCAGGCCTCGCGTCAGGGGTTCTTGTCCCCCGAGGGGAGTTGGAACCAGGTGTCGAGGTCGAAGTCCGCCTTGATGCTGCCCTGCTCGACGAGGAACGCCTTCGTGCCGGTGAGCAGTTCGATGGCCTGTGCCGGGAACGGTTCCTCGGAGTAACCGTCGGGGTTCGCCGCGGCACGGACCGCCGCCTCGGGAGCCTTCGAGTTGCCGAGTTCGAACCGCAGGTACTCCTCCCAGTGGGCCTTGGCGTACCTGACGGCGTCGGCGTGAAGCTTCTGCCACGTAGGTGCGAACCCGGGGTTCTTGGTGAGGAAGTCCTCGCTGCTGACGGTCACACTCGTGCCGGCGAGGTTCGGACGATCCCGGTAGACCGAATCGACCAGATGGAAGCCCTTGCCTTCGAACGTCTGCAACGCGACCGACGGGATGACGCCCGGCAGCGCCGCCGCGTCGATCTCCCCCGAGTTGAGTGGCGCCTCCTGATCTGCCGGGTACAGGTGGATCAGGTTCGCCGAGATCCCCTCCTCCGCCAGTTTGACTCAGTGTGATTCGGAAGCCCAGTCGCGCCGCCTGGCGTCACGATGCGCCGGAGCCCTCGCGAGCCGGACGGTCCGGCTCGGTGGTCATCTCGCCGCCCATTACCAGACGCCACCGACAATTCCCGCGATCGTGCGGGTTTCGATAGTCGTTGCGCGGCAATGGGATTGCGAGTACAGTCGAACATACATTCAAACACGGCATCGGGGGTGACCGTCTTGACCGAAATCTCGCAGACCGACGTCGGGCCGTCGACCCGCCCCTCCGAACTCGTGCAGGAACTGCATCGGATCACCGCCGAACTCCAGGCCGTCGATCTGGCGCAGTGCTCCGATGCCGAACTCATCGACGTCGCCGCCGGAACCGAACAGGCCATCGCCCGACTCACTTTCGCCGGCGACCGACAGATCATCGAGATCGCCGACCGCGACCTACCCCACAAGACCGGCCACCGCAGCATCACCCAGTTCATGACCCACCGCCTACGCGTGGCCGACCCCATGCGCCGCACCAAACAACGCCACGCGACCGCCACCCACCTCAGCCCGACCGGCGAACCACTCGAACCCGAACGCCCCGCTCTGGCAGAGGCATTGGCCGACGGCAAGGTCAGCACCTCCCACGTCCGGGCAGTACTCGACGTCCTCGACCAGATCCCACACGCCGTCGACCACGACGTAAAGGTCGCCGCCGAACGACAGATGGCCGAGAT
>NZ_MKKG01000093.1:0-1016 GCF_001942325.1 Gordonia sp. CNJ-863 | reverse complement strand
ACAACAGCAGGCTGCACTCGAGTATCGGCCAGATACCCCCGACCGAGTTCGAAACGCTCCACTACTCTGGCCTCGGCCCCGAGGACCAGCCCACATTGGAGGCGGCACAGAACCTAGGGTGATTCACTGCCAGAGCGGGGCGTTCGGGTTCGAGTGGTTCGCCGGTCGGGCTGAGGTGGGTGGCGGTCGCGTGGCGTTGTTTGGTGCGGCGCATGGGGTCGGCCATGCGTAGGCGGTGGGTCATGAACTGGGTGATGCTGCGGTGGCCGGTCTTGTGGGGTAGGTCGCGGTCGGCGATCTCGATGAGCTGTCGGTCGCCGGCGAAAGTGAGTCGGGCGATGGCGCGTTCGGTTCCGGCGGCGACGTCGATGAGTTCGGCATCGGAGCACTGTGTCAGATCGACGGCCTGGAGTTCGGTGGTGATCCGGTGCAGTTCCTGCACGAGCTCGGAGGGGCGGGTCGACGGCCCGACGTCGGTCTGCGAGATTTCGGTCAAGACGGTCACCCCCCGATGCCGTGTTCGAATTTATGTGGCACTCTTGACGGTTCTGTGGGTGCCTCCCGGTGCGCCTGAAGCGCGCAACGCCCTGTCTCACTTAAGGTTTGGTTTGCGAAGACTAAACCGAGGAGCAGGGCGTTGCGCGCTACTAGACTACTGCAGAAGTTGCTGAAGATCGAGAACCTGGTGGTTCTTGATGTCGGCGTTGAAGACGACGATGACGGCCAGTTGTTGGTCGTCTCGGTCCGTGCGAAACGCGGGCAGGACTCGCGGTGTCCACACTGCCGACGGCGTCGACCAGGCTATGACCGCTCACACCATCCGCGCCGTTGGCGACACCTCGACCTGGGCGGGATGCGCTGCTACCTGCAAGGACACATTGGACGGGTTGACTGCAGCCTGCACGGCGTCGTCACAGAACATGTGCCGTGGGCACGGCCGGCAGCAAAGATGACGCGCCGATTCGACGACACGGTCGCCTGGCTCGCCGCGCACAGTCCATCATCCGCGGTGTGTG
>NZ_MKKG01000092.1:0-1074 GCF_001942325.1 Gordonia sp. CNJ-863 | reverse complement strand
CGGCGGGGGTGAGTCCGTGGTGGGCCGAATGGGGTCGGTTGGCGTTGTAGTCGATCCTCCAGTCTTCGATGATGACCCGGGCTTCGCGCAGGGAGTCAAAGCGCCAGGAGTTGAGCAGCTCGTCGCGCAGGCGGCCGTTGAACGATTCGATCCAGGCGTTCTGCCACGGGGAGCCGGGGTCGATGAATAGTGATCCGGTGCCGTTGAATCGGCACCAGTCGTTGACGGCGTGAGCGACGAATTCCGGTCCGTTGTCGAACCGCACGTAGCACGGTGGACCATGTATCAGGGCCAGGCGGTCGAGAACGTCAACCACGCCATCGGCGTTGATGACGCGGTCGACGTGGATCGCCAGGGCTTCGCGGGTGAACTCGTCGATCACGTTGAGCATTTTGATGGTTCGGCCGTCGGCGGTGGTGTCGAATTGGAAGTCCATCGCCCAGATCACGTTCGGCCGGATTGGGCACATCGCCCCAACCGCGGTCCCGATTCCGGTGAGCCGTTTCTTCCTGCGGCGCTGGGGAACTCGCAGCCCCTCCTCGCGCCACAGGCGGCGGATGCGTTTGTTGTTGACCGTGAAGCCCGCTTTGCGCGCGGCGATCGCGGCGCGTCGCCAGCCCCAGCGGGGCCGGTCGGTGGAAAACCCACGTAGCCAGGACCGCAGCTCGGCTTCCTCCGCGGTGATCGGCGCTGGGTGCAGTCGCATCGTGGAGCGGTGGATGCCCACCACAGCACATGCTCGCCGCTCAGATACCCCGAACCGCTCACGCAGCATCGTCACGGCGCTGCGCTTGCGGTTCGGGGTCAGAAGTTTCCCGACGAAACCTCCTTGAGCATGTCGATATCGAGGGCCTGGTTGGCGACCAACTTCTTGAGCCGAGCGTTCTCAGCTTCGAGTTCTTTGAGGCGTTTGACGTCATTGGCCTTCATGCCCCCGTACTGGGCCACCCAGCGATGCCAGGTCGACTCTGTGACCTCCAGATGCCGGCACACCTCAGCCAACTCCTGCCCGGTCCCGAGGAGCTTGTTGCCCTCGGCCAGCTTGCGGATGATCTGATCCGGCGTATGCCGCCG
>NZ_MKKG01000091.1:0-1089 GCF_001942325.1 Gordonia sp. CNJ-863 | reverse complement strand
GGCCAGTGCGCTTTTCGGTGATGGCAAGGCAGTAGCGCATATTGGGGTCGAGCACGTCGATGTAGCTCTGCAACGTGATGGCGGTGCCGACCTTGGCGTTCGACGACACCACCGCGCGAGCAGCGTTGCCGCTGCGCCACTTGTAGTAGCCGTAGTTGAACGCTTTGATCGCGTTCGGCCCACTCGTCTGGTTCCCCGGGTCACGGCCGGTAGTGAGCGCGCCAGTTGTGCGAGAGGGACATTCGACTTCATCAGAGGTCGGGTCGGCGGTGGCGACGGGTGGAGCTAGCGCGGTGGCCGGGTCGAGAGGTGTGGTGTCGCCGCCGGCAGCGCCGATGAGCCGCCCGGCGCCGACCCCGATACCGACCAGGGCGACCAGGGTGATCAGACCAATCACCATCAGCGGCGTGCGGTGGCGCCGCCAGACGGTACGAAGACGACCACTAGCTGGTGGTGGCACGTGGGGCCCTCGACTGCGACGTTCGGCGGTCGGTGTCGAGCGGGGTCGCGCGTTCGGGCTGACGTGACCGGGGGTGACCCCGCGCCAGGGACTGTCCTGCTCGACTGCCTCAACAGTGCCGGGCTGGCTCGCGGCCTCATCAGCGGCAGGCTGGGCCAGCTGCTCATCGACAACAGGGGGCACGTCCGGCGCAGCGGCAGGTGCGATGATCTGGCCGCCGGTGTGCCCGCCATCGTCAGCGATTGGGTGCTCGTGCATCTCGACCGGCGGGGGAGCGCTGGGCTCCACCGGAGCGGCCTCGGGATGCCCGGGTTCTGGGGCGGCGTGGGCGGGGTGCCATGTGCCGTCGGGCGTCATCTCGATGACATCGCCGCGCCCGGTTGCAGGATTGCGTAACTCGAGCAGGACCGGCTGATCGTCGCTCGCCGCGAGGTGGTGGGCGTAGTCGAGGATCTGTTCCTGGAGCTCGGCGCCGCTGATAGCGCTGAACTCGATGCCGTCAGTGGTGGCGGTGGTGGCCGAGGTGATTGTGACCACCACTGCGTTGTCGACAGTGGATGCACTCATCGGAGAAACCTCAGATCAAGGTCGAGGGGTCAGTCGGGCGGGGCCGATCAGATGGCCGACAG
>NZ_MKKG01000090.1:0-1095 GCF_001942325.1 Gordonia sp. CNJ-863 | reverse complement strand
CTTGCGCACGATGTCCTCGGCCGAGTGACGCTTCCGTCCCGCCATGATCCTCATCGTCCCTTCTCCGCCCTCAACGGGGCAATCAGGACTCTAGAACCACCCGGACCGGTTCACGGGGGACACGCCACTGACGAACGTGCGCAAGTGTGTGACGTTCTTAGCGACGAGCAGTTCACCGATTTGTCGATGTGCCAAACATATTGGCGTGCTTTTGATTCCGATATGATCCCGTGCTCGCAGAGCACGTTCTACCGGATTGCCAAGGCCGAACGGATGGTGGGAGATCGGCGTCGTGGCCGGCACAGTGGCAGCCCGTCGCGTCGAACACCGCGGGTCGCGGCAACCCGGCCAGGACAGCTGTGGTCGTGGGACGTCACCGAACTCAAAGGCCCGCAACGGCAACGATTCAAGCTGTATCTGGCGATCGATGTGTTTTCGCGATTTCCCGTCGCCTGGCGCATCGAGTACGTCGAGACCATAGCGTCAGCGGTGGACATGTTCGCCGCCGCGTTCACCACCTATGGACCGCCGCAGGTGTTGCATGCCGACAACGGTGCGATCATGCGCTCACGAGATCTGCTTGATGTGTTGGAGGCGGTCCACACCCAGGCCTCGTTCTCGCGGCCCCGGGTCAGCGATGACAACCCGTTCTCCGAATCCCTGTTCAAGACGATCAAATATGACCTGTTCTGCCCCGACCGGTTCGACAGCATCGACGACGCCCGACAGTGGACCGCGGAGTTCATGCACCGTTACGCCACTGAGCACCGCCACAGCGGGTTGGCCTGGCACACCCCGGCCTCGGTGTTCGACGGCACCGCTGCCCGACAACAGCAACACCGTCAAGCAATCCTCGACCGCAGGTACCAGGCCAACCCGTCACGCTTTCGGCATCCACCTCGTGTCCATGGCCATGAGAAAGTCCCCACTGGTGGCCAGGTCGAGGTCCCCGCTGGTGGCCAGATAAAAGTCCCCACCCTGTGTTCGTCGTGTCGACCCGGAACTGAGGGCCCAGGCGATGACGGTGAAGGTGCCAACCGATCACCATCACCGCCTGGGAGTTCCATTGAAGTCTGCGAAGGACCGTATGGACAT
>NZ_MKKG01000089.1:0-1098 GCF_001942325.1 Gordonia sp. CNJ-863 | reverse complement strand
GGCCAGTGCGCTTTTCGGTGATGGCAAGGCAGTAGCGCATATTGGGGTCGAGCACGTCGATGTAGCTCTGCAACGTGATGGCGGTGCCGACCTTGGCGTTCGACGACACCACCGCGCGAGCAGCGTTTCCGCTGCGCCACTTGTAGTAGCCGTAGTTGAACGCTTTGATCGCGTTCGGCCCACTCGTCTGGTTCCCCGGGTCACGGCCGGTGGTGAGCGCGCCGGTTGTGCGGGAGGGACATTCGACTTCATCAGAGGTCGGGTCGGCGGTGGCGACGGGTGGAGCTAGTGCGGTGGCCGGGTCGAGAGGTGTGGCGTCGCCGCCGGCGGCGCCGATGAGCCGCCCGGCGCCGACCCCGATACCGACCAGGGCGACCAGGGTGATCAGACCAATCACCAGCAGCGGCGTGCGATGGCGCCGCCAGACGGTACGCAGACGACCACCAGCTGGTGGTGGCACGTGGGGGCCTCGACTGCGACGTTCGGCGGTCGGTGTCGAGCGGGGTCGCGCGTTCGGGCTGACGTGACCGGGGGTGACCCCGCGCCAGGGGCTGTCCTGCTCGACTGCTGCCTCAACGGGGCCGGGCTGGCTCGCGGCCTCATCAGCGGCAGGCTGGGCCAGCTGCTCATCGACAACAGGGGGCACGTCCGGCGCAGCGGCAGGTGCGACGATCTGGCCGCCGGTGTGCCCGCCATCGTCAGCGATTGGGTGCTCGTGCATCTCGACCGGCGGGGGAGCGCTGGGCTCCACCTGAGCGGCCTCGGGATGCTCGGGTTCTGGGGCGGCGGCGTGGGCGGGGTGCCATGTGCCGTCGGGCGTCATCTCGATGACATCGCCGCGCCCGGTTGCAGGATTGCGTAGCTCGAGCAGGACCGGCTGATCGTCGCTCGCCGCGAGGTGGTGGGCGTAGTCGAGGATCTGTTCCTGGAGCTCGGCGCCGCTGATAGCGCTGAACTCGATGCCGTCAGTGGTGGTGGCGGTGGTGGCCGAGGTGATTGTGACCACCACTGCGTTGTCGACAGTGGATGCACTCATCGGAGAAACCTCAGATCAAGGTCGAGGGGTCAGTCGGGCGGGGCCGATCAGATGGCCGACAG
>NZ_MKKG01000088.1:0-183477 GCF_001942325.1 Gordonia sp. CNJ-863 | reverse complement strand
CAGAGGCATTGGCCGACGGCAAGGTCAGCACCTCCCACGTCCGGGCAGTACTCGACGTCCTCGACCAGATCCCACACGCCGTCGACCACGACGTAAAGGTCGCCGCCGAACGACAGATGGCCGAGATCGCCGTCGACCACACCCCCGCCGACATCACCGCCCTCGGTGCACGACTGCTGGCCCACCTCGACCCCGACGGCACACTGACCGACGACACCGACCGCAAACGTCGACGCAATCTGTCGGTCAACCGGCAACGCGCCGACGGCACCGCCAAGATGACCGCCAACCTCACCCCCGAACTCCTCGCCCGCATCACCATGCTGCTCGCCGTCTGGGCCAAACCCGGCATGAACAACCCCGACGACCCCGACTCCCCCCACGGTTCCATCGAGGACGCCGACCCCGAGGCGGTCGAAGCCGCAGCCGCACGCGACGACCGCACCCCCGCCCAGCTCAACCACGACGCCCTCAACGCACTCCTGAAAGCCGTGTTCGACGACGGACTCCTGGGTAAGAGCCACCGCGGGTTACCCATCCAGCTGATCATCAAAGCCGATCTCAACGACCTACGACGCGAAGCCGGGTTCGCCACCACCGCGACCGGCACCCTGATCCCGATCACCGACCTCGTCAACATGGCCGCCGACACCCAGCCCTGGCTGGCGGTGTTCAAAGACGCCACCGCCGTCCCGCTGTACTTCGGACGCGGCAAGAGGTTGGCCACCCGTGAACAACGTCTCGTGTCCTTCGCCCGACCCGACGGCGAGGTCTGTTCCACCCCCGACTGCGGCATATCCGCCGCGCACGTGGAAATGCACCACGCGCAACTGGATTGGGGTCTCGGTGGACTCACCGACATCACCGACCTCGCACCGGCGTGCCCGAAACACAATCGCATGGTCAGCAATGAACCCGGCGGCTACACCACCCGCATGGTCCGTGAAGGCCCCGACGAAGGCCGCTGCGCCTGGCGGTTGAACGCCGAACCCGGCGCACCACCCAACCCCGAACGCATCAACCGCGACCCGACATCCCCCGCCGATTCAACGAACAACTCAAACAGGTACGCAACGAGATCCACGGACCCGAACCGGAGTCCGGCGATACCCCACGCCTCCAGATGCGCCAGATCATCGACCTCCGCAACGCCTCCGACGCCGAAGCCACCCTCGCCTCGATACTCCTCGCCGCCGCCTACCCGCACCGGTGAGAATCGCGGTCGTGAAGAAGGTGGTGGACCGTCGTCGAGGATTCCGTGCGATTCTGGAGCCAGAATGACCATGGACACCCCGCACAAGGTCGAGGACTTCTTTGCAGGCTCGCCGGTGGGCCTGTCGATCCACCGTGCGGTCGAGGACGCCATTCATGAACTGGGAGACGACATCACCGTCCGAGTTACGAAGAGCCAAGTCAACTTTCGACGTCGGACCGGTTTCGCCTTCGTGTGGCGTCCCGGCCTGTACCTGCGATCCGAAGTACCAGCGGTGTTGTCGATCGCCCTTCCGCACCGCATCGACTCTGCCCGCTTCAAGGAAGTCGCGCACCCCTCACCGCGCGTGTGGATGCACCACCTGGAGGTGCGTGGGGCCGCGGAGGTGGACGAGGAGGTCCACCGGTGGCTCAGTGAGGCCTATGACGCCGCGGACTGACGTCGTCAGACTACGGCGCGGGGATGTCCAGCCCGAGGTCGAGCACCGTGACCGAATGGGTGAGTGCACCGACGGCCAGGTAGTCGACGCCCGTGCGGGCGTAGTCCTCGGCAACGTCGAGCGTCAGACCACCGGAGCTCTCCAGCTTGGTCTGCGGCGAGTGGGTGTTGCGTCGCTGCACGGCCATCTGGGTTTCCCACGGCTCGAAGTTGTCGAGCAGCACGAGCTGCGGCTCGAGCGGCAGGACCTCGTCCAGCTGGGACAGGGAGTCGACCTCGACCTCGACGGGAAGGCCCGGAGCTGCGGCGCGAACCGCTTCCAGCGCCGCTGCGACCGAACCGGCGGCGACGACGTGGTTGTCCTTGATCAGTGCGGCGTCGCCGAGACCCATGCGGTGGTTGACTCCCCCACCTGCGCGGACCGCATACTTCTGCAGCAGTCGCAGGCCGGGGAGCGTCTTACGGGAGTCACGAATCTGCGCGGATGTGCCGGAGACCGCGTCGACCCACGCCCGGGTCGCGGTCGCGATCCCGGACAGATGGCAGATCAGGTTCAGCGCGGTGCGTTCGGCCGTCAGGAGCGCGGCCGTCGGCGCGTGGACGCGCAGGACGACATCGCCGGGTTCGACGACGCTGCCGTCGGCGACGGCGTCCGTCACCTCGAAATTGCCCGCGCCGATGACCTCGTCGAACACCGCGATCACCACCGGCACACCGGCGATCACGCCATGCGCACGACTCACGATCGCGGCGTCGACGACAGCGCCGGCCGGGACCGTCGACAACGTGGTGACGTCGGGCCCGTATCGCAGGTCTTCGTCGAGCGCGGTACGGATGAGGGCGCGGACATCGTCGTCGATGGCCAGTTCGAGCGCGCCGCCGGCCGCGGCCTGGCCGATGAAACCTTCACTCACAGCAGAGTTTCCGGTCACTCGCCCGACCCCGGGTTACCGATCGCGATCATCCGCTCGACGCTCTTGCGAGCCTTCTCCGCGACGTCGACGTCGACGAATACCTCGTCGCGGCCCTCACGCAGGCAGCGCAGCAGTGCGGAAGGGGTGATCATCTTCATGTAGGGGCACGACGCGCGGTCGTTCACGGCCTGGAAGTCGACCCCCGGTGCGGCCTTGCGGAGCTGGTGCAGCATGCCGATCTCGGTGGCGACGAGAACCTGCTTGGCGCCGGTCTCCCGCGCGGCGTCGAGCATGCCGCCGGTCGAGAGGATCTTCACGCGATCCTCGGGCACGGCACCCTCACCTGCCAGATAGAGAGCCGAAGTGGCGCAGCCGCATTCGGGGTGGATGAACAGGTCTGCATCGGGGTGCGACGCGGCCTGGTCGGCCAGCTCGTCACCGTTGATGCCGGCGTGCACGTGGCACTCGCCCGCCCAGATGTGGATGTTGTCCCGGCCGGTCTCCCGCTTGACGTGCGCACCGAGGAACTGGTCCGGGAGGAACAGCACGTCGCGGTCCGGGTCGATCGAGGCGACGACGTCGACGGCGTTCGACGAGGTGCAGCAGATGTCGGTCAGACCCTTCACCTCGGCGGTGGTGTTCACATACGAGACGACGACCGCCTCCGGGAACTCGGCCTTCCAGGCGCGCAGTTCGTCGGCGGTGATCGAGTCGGCCAGCGAGCAGCCGGCACGCTCGTCGGGGATGAGTACCCGCTTCTCAGGGCTGAGGATCTTGGCTGTCTCCGCCATGAAGTGGACACCGCAGAAGATGATCTCGTCGGAGTCCACCTCGGCCGCGATGCGCGACAGGGCAAGGGAGTCACCGACGTGATCGGCGACGTCCTGGATGGCGGGAAGCTGGTAGTTGTGCGCGAGCAGCGTCGCATTGCGGGCACGAGCGAGGCGCCGGACCTCGTCTGCCCACTCCTGAGTCGGTTCGACGCCGGCGTAGCCGCCCGGTGCGTCGAACCATTCGGCATCGAGGAGCCCGGGGGCGGCCACGGCCGCCGGGCGATCACTGGTGATGCTCATTGCCACTCCTCTGGCTGTCCCGGCGGGCGTCTACCACCACCGGGTCATCGGTGTCCCCGGAGCACGGGCCGTGTGTCCGAAGCAGGTTTTCGACTCATGGTCGAAAACGCTATGCATCGTAACATTCACCACACCCGGTTCATTCCCGTCGTCCCTCGCGCCAGAGCAGGCCGACCGGTCAGGAGCACATCAGGCGTCGAGGTACCGCTCGGCGATCCGCGACTGCGCCACCCGCCCGATCGGGCCACCGAGTCGCGTGAACCAGCGGCCCGGTCTCGAGAACGCGACGATGTGCGCGACCACGGAGTCGTCCGGGAGTCGCTGAACCCAGAACCGCTCCTCCCCGATCTCCGGGTGACCGGGCAGGGTCCCGTAGGCGAAGCCGCGCTCAGCCCCCGAATCGATCGACCCCGAATCGATCACCTCGATGACCCGACACGCGGCAGAGATCCGCACGGGGCCCACGCCCAGACGCATCGACACCGTGGCACCGACCTCGGCAGCAGGAGTGGAGGCGTCGACGCCGATCCCGGCGCGACGGTGCATGTCCCAGTTCAGGATTCGGTCTGCGACGGTGGTGAAACATCCCTCGCTCGCACCGATCACGCGCGATCGCCGCAGATGGTGATAACCCGCCGGCAGCTCTCCGGCGGTCGCACCGACCTCCGCGTAGGTGAGGCCCGACGGACGCGGCGTCACCCGGCGCGCGCCACCTCGGCGTCGAGGACGGTGTCGTCATGCACCGCCGCCAGGTCGTCGAGCGAGGTGTTCAGCGACCGAGCGAGCGCGGCGATGGTGGCGAACGCGGGCGTCGGCATGCGGCCCGTCTCGATCTTGCGCAGCGTCTCCGGGGAGATCCCCGCGCTGACGGCCACCTCACCGAGAGGACGGGCGCCACGGAGTTCGCGCAGCCGGGCGCCCAGACGGCGGCCGGCGTCGATCTGTTCCGGCGTCAACGGGTTGCGGACCATGCCCACGATCCTAGCCGATGCGGTATACATATACCGAGAGTCCGGTATTTCTATACCGCATACCGCCAACGTCAGCGAAGGGGAAATGGGAATGGTCGAGCTGAAGTCACCGTCCGAGGTCGACGCCATGGCGGTGACCGGCGCGTTCATCGCGGACCTGCTCGCCGACCTCGCGGAACGGGCCGACGTCGGGGTCAATCTCCTCGACCTCGAGCAGCGCGCCCGCGACCTCATCGCCGATCGCGGCGCGAAATCCTGCTACTGGGACTACTCGCCCTCGTTCGGCCACGGCCCCTTCCGCAACGTCATCTGCCTGTCGGTGAACGATGCGGTCCTGCACGGCCTCCCCCACGACTACGTCCTGGCCGACGGCGACCTGCTGTCCATGGACATCGCGGTCTCGATCGACGGCTGGGTCGCCGATTCCGCCCGCAGCGTCATCGTCGGCACACCCCGCCCGGAGGATCAGCGTCTCGTCCGGGCGACCGAGGAGGCCCTGGCGGCGGCCATCGACGCCGCCCGCCCCGACGCCCGGCTCGGCGACATCTCCGCCGCGATCGGAACCGTCGCCAAGTCCTACGGATACCGCGTCAACACGGAGTTCGGCGGCCACGGCCTCGGGCGCACCATGCACGAGGACCCGCATGTGGCGAACATCGGCAAGGCCGGTCGCGGAATGAAACTGCGGCCCGGGCTGACACTGGCGCTCGAACCCTGGTTCACGCTCGGCACCGACCGCATCAAGTTCGACGCCGACGGCTGGACGATCCGATCGTTCGACGGCTCTCGCGGTGCGCACAGCGAACACACCATCGCGGTCACCGACGGCGCGGCACGCGTGTTGACGTCGAAGGTTCGCTGATCACGCGGCGTCGGGGGCCATACAATCGACGCCATGCCAGCCGCCGGGTCCGATCCCTCCAGTTCCGACGGCTCACAAGCGTCGGACAACGCGACCGGTCTACGGGTCGAGGTCCTCAGCGTCGTCTTCCAGGTCCGCACCCCGCCTTCCGCGGACGGCTGCGACGTCCACGCCGCGCTCTGCGTCCTGCTCTCCCGCACCGCCACCGAACCCGGCCGCTGGTCACTGCCGGGCGGCGATGTCGCCGGCGACGAGACGTTGTCGGTCGTCGCGCGACGCCTCGTCGCCGACACGATGGACGTCCGCGACATCGCTCACCTCGAGCAACTGTCGGTCTTCTCCGATCCGGCACGCGTTCCCGGAGTCCGCACGATCGCGTCGACCTACATGGGTCTCGTCCGCTCGGACAGCCCGGTGACCCTGCCCGAGGGGGCGGCCTGGTTCGCCGTCGACGCGTTGCCGCCGGTGGCCTTCGACCACGCCGAGATCATCGACACCGCCCGGCATCGACTGGCGGCCAAACTCTCCTACACCAACATCGCTTTCGCGCTGGCACCGAAGCAGTTCCCGATGTCGGAGCTGTCGGAGATCTATTGCGCCGCACTCGGTTACCCGGTGGATACGACCAACCTGCTGCGCATCCTGAGCCGACGCGCCGTGGTGGTGTCCACCGGTACCGTCGGCAAGACGGGCCGGTCCGGCGGGCGGCCGCCGGCGCTCTATGCCTTCGCCGACAACGAGTTACGCGTCACAGATGAGTTCGCGACGCTGCGTCCGCCGATGTGACCGCCGACCCGGGAGGATCGTCGGCGGGGTGCTCGTCGTCGAGATCCCCGACGCCGAGATCTGCTGTACGTGAGGACAAGACGCAGACCAGGTAGACGAGCGCACACGCGAACGGCGCGCAGATGAGCAGCGTCCAGGGCGCGCTGTGTCCGGCGCGTGTACCGCCGTCGAGCCAGAGTTCGGGCACCACGCGGTAGACCGACTCCAGCGGAGGTCCGGCGAGGTCATCGTCGAACCGGAAGCCCGCCAGCCACATTCCGACCTGCGCGCCGAGCGCGGAGCCGGCCACCGTGCCGGCGGCCGGCACCAGGAAACCGGTGACGCCTCGCCACGGCCGCGCCGCAGCCCACGCGACCAGTGCGGCGATGCCGCCGTAGGTGAACATGATCAGCGCGAAGGCACCGACACCGTCGAAATCGGTCGAGATGCCGTCGCGAGTCAGACCCTTCAGGACGACGCCGGTGGTCGGCGGCGTAACCAGCGCCCAGATCCCGCCGGCGACCCCGCCGAGCACGATCACCACCGCGGTCACGGTGAGCAGGGTCGTGACCGGCCGGGCGGGACGCCGTCCGGACACCGGACCGCTCACCGACGACCCAGTTCGGCCGAGTCGACCGTCCCGTGGCGGGAGCATCGTGCGCTCCAGCCGTCGGGACGGACCTGCACGACCATGCGACGTCCGCACTGTCCGCAGAAACGCGGCGGTTCAAGCCCCAGTCGCGCGGCCGGCGGGATGGCGTCGGGTGCCTGCAGTTCCAGTTCGAGGCCGGTGTACACGCCGAACCTGCACGGTTCGGCGAGCGGCCCCGGGACGGTGTCGATCATGAAAGAACACGCTACCGATCGTCTGGGAAGGTCGGGAGTGGCGGAGAGGTCAGATCGTGTCGTTGAGCGACTTGATCGGCATCGACAGATCGCTGAGGAGGTCGAGGTCGTCCTCCGCAGGCCGGCCGAGCGTCGTCAGGTAGTTGCCGACGATGACGGCATTGATGCCGCCGAGGATGCCCTGCTTGGCCCCGAGGTCGCCCAGGGTGATCTCGCGACCGCCAGCGAAGCGCAGGATGGTGCGCGGCAGGGCGAGGCGGAAGGCGGCCACCGACTTGAGCGCCTCGGACGCCGGGAGCACCTCGAGGTCACCGAAGGGCGTACCCGGGCGGGGGTTGAGAAAGTTCAGCGGCACCTCGTCGGGCTCGAGTGCGGCCAGGTCGGCGGCGAACTCGGCGCGCTGCTCGAGGCTCTCCCCCATGCCGAGGATGCCGCCGCAGCACACCTCCATGCCCGCTTCGCGCACCATGCGCAGCGTGTCCCAACGCTCCTCCCACGTATGCGTCGTGACGACGTTCGGGAAGTGACTGCGCGCGGTCTCCAGGTTGTGGTTGTAGCGGTGCACACCCATGTCGCGGAGCTGATCGACCTGCTCCTGGGTGAGCATCCCGAGGCTGCAGGCGATCTGGATGTCGACCTCGTTGCGGATCGCCTCGATGCCGGCGGCGACCTGGCTCAGCAGACGCTCGTCGGGGCCACGGACGGCGGCGACGATGCAGAACTCGGTCGCACCGGTCTTGGCGGTCTGCTTGGCGGCCTCCACCAGCGACGGGATGTCGATCCAGGCGCTGCGCACCGGCGAGGCGAAAAGTCCCGACTGCGAGCAGAAGTGACAGTCCTCCGGGCAGCCACCGGTCTTCAACGAGATGATGCCCTCGACCTCGACCTCCGGACCGCACCACTTCATGCGCACGTCGTGGGCGAGCTGAAGCAGCTCGGTCAGGCGATCGTCGTCCAGGCGCAGCACGGCCAGGACCTGCTCACGGTCGAGCGGTTCACCACGCTCGAGTACCTGTTCGCGGGCGGTGGCGAGGATGTCATCGGACGTCTGTGCGTCGTGGGCGGTGTCGACGGTTGCCTGTGTCACGGGGCTGAACTCCTTGTACTGGAATCGGTTCGGGCGGGCTGGATCGAGCTACGGGGTGTGGGCGAACGAGGCCCGACGACTGGTGAGTGATCCGGCCAGCCAGTCGGGGTCGAACCACGTCGGGGCGGTTCGACGGAACTCCGCGGGATCGAGGGAGGCAGCCCCGGCGGGCAGCACACCCACCACCGGGACACCGGTGATCCGCGGCAGGTCGGATCGGTTGCAGCGCATGGCGAGGTCGGGCTCCTCCGGCCACCAGCCGATCACGAGCCCCGCCGGCCGGAGTCCCCGTGCGCGCACCGCATTCACGGTCAGCTCGGCGTGGTTGAGGGCACCGAGGCCGGGAGCCACGACGATGACGACGCCGTCGCCTGTGTCGGGCACGAGGGTCTCGGCGGCGATGTCGAGGATCGTCGCGGACTCCCCCAGCCGCACCAGGACCCCACCGGCCCCTTCGACGAGGGTGAGGTCGTGGGTGGCCGCGAGGTCGTCGACCGCGCGCACGATCACCGACGGATCGGCGAGCGGCATACCCGCACGCCGCGCCGCGGTGTCCGGTGCGAGCGGCTCGGGGTAGCGATAGGACTCGACCGCACTCACGTCCCCCGCCAGGCGCACGACTTCGGCGAGGTCGCCGGGTTCGGTTGGGGCGACGCCGGTTTGGACGGGTTTGCAGATGGCGACGGTGTCCATGCGTCCCGCAGCGGCGAGGGCGGCGGTGACGACCGTCTTGCCGACGTCGGTCGAGGTACCGGTGACGGCAAGGACGCGACCTCGGGCCGGAGATGGCTGTGCGTTCATCGGGCACCCACCTCACGTAGCGCGGCGTCGACGACCTCGGCGACGTGGTCGAGAGTCGCGGCGTCGAGGTCGGCGCGGACGGTGATCCGCAGGCGGGATGTGCCCGGCGGGACCGACGGCGGGCGGAAGCACCCGACTAGGACTCCGCGATCACGGCAGGCCGCGGCCGCGTCGACGGCTCGCTGCGGATCGCCGACGATGATCGAGATGACGGCGGCGGCAGGCTCGTCGACGCCGCAAGCGCGCGCCAGGTGGCGAGCGTTGTCCCGCAACCGGTCCGGCAGCGCGGGGTAGGCCCGCAGTACTCGTAGTGCGGCACGAGCCGCGCCGACCGCCGCCGGATTCAGTCCGGTGTCGAAGATGAACGGGCGCGCGCAGTCGATCAGGTGCGACCGGAGGATCTCCGGTCCGAGGACCACCCCACCCTGCGCCCCGAAGGACTTGGACAAGACCGTGGTGACCACCAGATCCGGCGCACCGGAAAGTCCCTGTTCGGCAACGAGCCCGCGTCCACCGGGACCGCGAACGCCGACGGCGTGGGCCTCATCGACGAGCAGCACCGCACCGTGCGCGCGGGCCGCGGCGTACAGGTCGGCGACCGGGGCCGGCTCACCGTCGATGCTGTACACCGAGTCGGTGACCACGAGAGCACGTTCCTCGGTGCGCGCGGCAAGCGCGGCCCGTACTGCCTCGTGATCGCCGCGGTCGACGACCACCACGCGTGCCCGAGACAGGCGGCACCCGTCGATCAGCGACGCATGCGACCCGGTGTCACTGACAATCAAATCGCCGCGTCCGGCGAGTGCGGTCACCGCACCGACGTTGGCGAGATAGCCAGACGAAAAGGTTAGTGCTGCAGGAAAACCAAGGAAATCGGCCAGTTCGTTCTCGAGGTCGACATGGGCCGCGGTGGTGCCGACGACGAGCCTCGACGCCGTCGACCCGCCACCCCACTGCGCGGCCGCGGCCTGCGCACCGGCGATGACGTCGGGGTGCGTCGACAGTCCGAGGTAGTCGTTCGAGCCGAGATTGACGGCGTCGGCACCGGCTCGTCGGACATGCGGCTCGCGATGCAGGCCGGCCTCGGCACGATCACGTGCGGCACGGGCGAGCCAGGCGAGTCCGACCTCACCCGAGGTGACATCCTGGCCGGCCACCGGCTGTCCCGAGGTGATCGTCATGATCGCGCCCCCACGAGTTCGGAAGATGCAGAGGATGTTTCGCCGAGCGTGGCACGCACGGCTGCGGAGATTCCGCGGACGATCGTCGCGACGTCCTCGGGCGTGCAGATGAACGGCGGCATCGTGTAGACGAGGTTGCGGAAGGGCCGCAGCCACGCGCCGGCGTCGATCGCGGCCGCGGTGGCCGCCGGCATGTCGACGGGACGGTCGAGTTCGACGACGCCGATCGCACCGTGTACGCGGACGTCGACAATGCCGTCGAGGTCCCGCAACGGCGCCAGCCCCTCGGCGAGGCCCGCACCGATCTCCGCCACGCGCTCGGCCCAGGCGTCTCCAGCAGCAGCTCGATCGCGGCGACGGCCACCGCGCAGGCGAGCGGGTTGGCCATGAACGTCGGGCCGTGGGCGAGTCCGCCGGCCTCCCCCGCGCTGATGACCTCGGCGAGATGGGACGTGCAGAGTGTCGCCGCGAGCGTCATGTATCCGCCGGTGAGCGCCTTGCCGACACACATGATGTCGGGGGCGACCCGCGCGGCGTCGGCGGCGAAGAGGGTTCCGGTCCGGCCGAAGCCGGTGGCGATCTCGTCGAAGATCAGCAGGACGCCGTGACGGTCGCAGATGTCGCGCAGGGCGGACAGATATGCAGGGTCGTGGAAGCGCATACCGCCGGCGCCCTGGACGACCGGTTCGACGATGACGGCGGCGAGCTCGTCGCGGTGCTCGCGGACCGCGTCCTCCAGGGTGGCCACGTACTCCGGTCGGAAGTCGGCCGGAGGTGCGTCGACGAAGACCTGCCGTGCGAGCACCGCCGACCACATCGCGTGCATGCCGCCGTCGGGGTCGCAGACGCTCATCGGGGTGAAGGTGTCCCCGTGGTAGCCACCGCGCCAGGTCAGCAGACGGGTGCGCTGCGTCTCCCCGCGGCTCCGCCAGTACTGCAATGCCATCTTCGCCGCGACCTCGACCGAGACCGATCCCGAATCGCAGAAGAACACCTTCTGCAACGGTTCGGGGGTGAGTTCGACGAGGAGTTGCGCGAGCCGCGCGGCGGGTTCGTGGGTGAGGCCACCGAACATGACATGCGACATGCGCCCCATCTGGACGGCGGCCGCGGCGTCGAGGCGCGGGTGCCGGTAACCGTGGATCGCGGCCCACCACGAACTCATGCCGTCGACCACCGATCGTCCGTCGGCCAGCTCCAGGTGAACCCCCGACGCCGACGCGACCACCAGGGGTTCGGTCGTTGCGGGCAGTGCCCCGTAGGGATGCCAGATGTGCTCGGCGTCGACGCGGCTGACCTCGGCCTGGTCCACGACGCACTCCTCCTGCTCTCCCCGGATCGCCTGGACACCGTCCAGGATTCCTGAACACCGTACAGGGAGAGCCTGGACGGTGTACAGGTGGCTCGCGTCGGGCGGCCCGATCGGGGTCACTACGCTGACCGCGTGAGCAACAGCCGCACCGACGTCCTCCGCGCCGCCCGCGACATCCTGCGCGAGCACAGCCTGGCCGACCTGTCGATGCGCCGGCTCGCCACGGAGCTCGGGGTTCGCCCCAACGCCCTGTACTGGCATTTCCCCAACAAACAGACCCTGCTGGCCGCTCTGGCCGACGACATCCTGGGCGCGGTGACGATCCCCGCCGCCGATCTGCGGTGGGACGAGCGGCTGCGGCTGCTCGCCACCGGGATGCGCGCGGCCCTGCTGGAGGTGCCCGACAGCGCCGAGGTCGTGTCGTCGAGCTGGGCCAGCGGCCTGTCCACCAAGGCCATCGCCGCAGACATCGTCGCGGCCGGACATTCCGGCGGGCTCTCGCTGCGTGACGCGGAGGCCGCCGGCGTCGCGATCTGTCAGCTCGTCATCGGCCTGACCATCGAGGAACAGACCCGCGCACAGATGGAACGCCTCGGCGTCATCGAACCGTCGGGCCGCGACTTCACCGGCGAGTTCGTCGACGGACTGACGATCATCCTCGACGGGGCCCGCACCCGAGCGCGTCGCTGACATTCCTGCGCCCCGTGACCAACTCCACCGGGTGTCGCGACCGTCACGACTCAGGAATTCACAGCTTCTGCGGGTACATTGCTACCCGGCCGAAACCGTTCCCGACCCGAAAGACTTCTCTGTGGCATCGACGACTCGAGTAGTGGCGCCGGAGTCGGCCCCCTCGACGCCGACGACCCCTGCCTACCGCACCGACCTCGACGGACTGCGCGGCATCGCGATCACCCTCGTGGCCTGTTTCCACGTGTGGTTCGGGAAGGTCTCCGGCGGCGTCGACGTCTTCCTCACCCTGTCGGGATACTTCTTCCTCGGTTCGCTCCTCCGGCATGCGATCTACGCGCAGAAGCCGAACGTCACCTTCCGCGACACCCTCGATCCGTGGCCGCGACTGAAGCGACTACTGAAGCGACTGCTGCCCGCACTGATCACCGTGCTCCTCGCGGTCACGGTGCTCACCGTCGTGGTCCTGCCGCAGACCCGCTGGGCCAACATCGGCAACGAGGTCGTGGCCAGCGCCCTCTACTACCAGAACTGGTACCTGGCTCTGAACTCCCAGGACTACCTGGCCGCGAGTTCGGCCAACAGTCCCCTGCAGCACATCTGGTCGATGTCGATGCAGGGACAGTTCTTCCTGCTGACCCTGCTCGTCGCCCTGGCGTTCGCCGGCGTCCTCAAGCTGCTCGCACACTTCGCGCGCCCGTTCGCCGACCCGCGGGTCATCAGATTCCTGGTCGGCGCCGCGGTCTTCGTGGTCGCGCTGGGATCGTTCTGGTGGGCACATCGCGGCATGGCCATCAACCAGCCGTACAACTACTACTCCACGCTCTCGCGGCTGTGGGAGCCGCTGGCCGGTGGGCTGCTGGCGATCTGGCTGCCGAGCCTCCGCGTCCCCAACTGGCTGCGCAACGTCGCCACCGTCGCGGCCCTCGCGCTGATCGTCAGCTGCGGGTTCTGGATCGACGGCGTCGCCGAGTACCCGGGCCCGATGGCACTCGTTCCGGTCGGGGCGACGCTGATCATCATCTGGGCGGGCGCGACCGCATTGCAGAAGGCGCCGCGCGGTTCGCATGCCGCCCCGGACGGGATGCCGGCCGCCAACCGCATGCTGGCGAGTACCTGGCCGGTGTGGCTGGGCACCATCGCCTACTCGCTGTACCTGTGGCACTGGCCCCTGCTGATCTTCTACCTCACCTGGCGGGACAAGAACCACGCGAACTTCCTCGAGGGAGTCGGCATCCTCGGGGTGTCGATCGGTCTCGCCTGGCTCACCAAGCGCTACATCGAGGACCCGCTCCGCGGCGGTGACCGGGCGGCCCTCCCCCGGGGCAACCGCGCGGGACGGTCGCGGTGGCTGTCCTACACGTCGGTGGTGACGGCGATCCTGCTGCTCGGCAGCGTGGTGGCCGGCGTCGCCATCAAGGTGTGGGAGAACCACGTCGACAACATCGTCGTCGACACCAAGAACCTCGACCCGCGGTCGTACCCGGGTGCGCGTGCCCTGCTCGACGGGTGGCCGGTCCCCGCCCTCGATCCCCAACCGTCGGCGCTGGAAGTCATCCAGGACTACCCGGAGACCTCCACCGACGGATACATGAGCGACTTCACCGACAACGAGATCCATGTCGGTGTGTACGGCGACCCGAACGCCACCCGCACGATCGCACTGGCCGGCGGCTCGCACGCGGAGATGTGGATCTCCGCGCTCGACACCCTCGGCAAGCGCAACGGGTTCAAGGTCAAGACCTACCTGAAGATGGGTTGTCCGCTGTCGACCAACGAGGTCCCCAAACAGCGCGGCGTCCCCTACCCCGAGTGTTACGACTGGGGCCAGCGTGTCATCGAACAGGTCATCGCCGACAAACCCGACGCGGTGTTCACCAACTCGACGCGACCGCGCGACTACCAACCCGGCGACTGGGTGCCGCCGGACTACACCCCGATCTTCGATCGCTTCCTCGGTGCCGGCGTCCCGGTGTTCGGCATGCGGGACACGCCGTGGCCGAAGAACGGCAAGGGCACCATCGACACGCCCATCTGCCTCGCCGACGGCGGCGACGCGGAGAGCTGCGGTTCGCGACGTGCCGCCGTCCTCGCACCCGAGGACCCGGCGCTCGAGCTCGCCGCCACCCGCCCCGACTTCCACCCGCTGGACATGTCGAACGGCATCTGCACCGACGACTTCTGCCCGGCGATCATCGGCAACATCACCGTCTACAAGGACCCCCATCACCTCTCGGCCACGTTTGTCCGGAGTCTCACCGACGAGCTCGGCCGGCAGATGGAGGCCCAACTGCCCTGGACCGGCCCGCAGGTGCCGTGACCTGCGTCTTTCACATTCCTTCCGGTGTCGCGTATAAGCCGCCGGGCGGACCGGCCGCTCCGGGCGGACGTTTCGCTCTCCGAGATGACCACCTGACACAACACGACTAGGGTCAACCCATGACGTCGTCTCCGAAGGTGGGCAGTACCGCTTCGCCAACCGCGGGTGAACAACCGGATCCGGGTACGAGCGACACCCCGCCGCTCCCCATGCCGGACGACCCGGTCCAGGCCGACGCACTCGTCGAACCCGAACCCGCACCGATCCCGGTGTGGCCGGGCACCCCGTACCCGCTCGGGGCGACCTACGACGGTGCGGGAACCAACTTCTCGCTGTTCTCCGAGGTCGCCGAAGCCGTCGAGCTGTGCCTCATCGACCGGGACGGCAAGGAACGTCGCATCCGTCTCGAAGAGGTCGACGGCTACTGCTGGCACTGCTACCTGCCGAACGTGGTGCCGGGACAGTTCTACGGCTTCCGCGTGCACGGCCCCTACGACCCCTCCCGCGGACTGCGATGCGACCCGAGCAAGCTGCTTCTCGACCCGTACGGCAAGGCTTTCCACGGCGACTTCGACGGTGACGCCTCACTGTTCTCCTACCCCCTGCCGACGCCCGACGACGCGGAGGGCCCGCCCGAGGACCCCACCGAGGAACCTGTGGCGGACGCCGACGCTTCGGAGGTCGACGCGGCAGAGGACGAGGCCGCACCCGAGGCCACCGACGGCGAGGTCGCCGAGGCCACCGACGATGCGGAAACGGTTGAACTCGAACCTCTTCCGGAGAACCCGCCCGCTCCCGAGCACCCGATGCCCGGGCTCGACTCGCTCGGGCACACGATGGTCTCGGTGGTCATCAACCCGTATTTCGACTGGCAGAACGACCGCTCGCCCAATCGCCCCTACCACCAGACGGTCATCTACGAGGCCCACGTCAAGGGCATGACCGCCACCCATCCCGGCGTGCCCGAGAACCTACGCGGCACCTACGCGGGCCTCTGCCATCCGGTGATCATCGATCACCTGAAGTCGCTGGGTGTCACCGCGATCGAACTGATGCCGGTCCACCAGTTCATGCAGGATTTCACCCTCCGCGACCAGGGGTTGCGAAACTACTGGGGATACAACACCTTCGGATTCCTCGCGCCGCACATCGAGTACTCGTCGACCCCGGATCAACCCGCCAGCGCGGTCACCGAGTTCAAGGCGATGGTCCGCGAATTCCACAACGCGGGCATCGAGGTCATCCTCGACGTGGTCTACAACCACACCGCCGAGGGCAACCACCTGGGTCCGACGGTCTGCTTCCGCGGCATCGACAACGCGGCCTACTACCGCCTCGTCGACGGCGAGCCCGAGATGTACATGGACTACACGGGTACCGGCAACAGCCTCAACGGCCGGCATCCGCACACGCTGCAGCTGATCATGGACTCGCTGCGCTACTGGATCCTGGAGATGCACGTCGACGGATTCCGCTTCGACCTCGCCTCCACGCTGGCCCGCGAACTCCACGACGTCGACCGCCTCTCGGCGTTCTTCGATCTGGTGCAACAGGATCCGGTCGTGAGCCAGGTCAAGCTGATCGCCGAGCCGTGGGACATCGGCGAGGGCGGTTATCAGGTCGGCAACTTCCCGCCGTTGTGGACCGAGTGGAACGGGAAGTACCGCGACACGGTGCGCGACTACTGGCGCGGCGAGCCGTCGACGCTGGGCGAGTTCGCCTCCCGGCTCACCGGGTCGTCGGACCTCTACGCGGCGACCGGCCGGCGGCCACTCGCGAGCATCAACTTCGTCATCGCCCACGACGGCTTCACGCTGCGCGACCTGGTGTCGTACAACGAGAAACACAACATGGCCAACGGTGAGGACAACCGCGACGGCGAGAGCCACAACCGATCCTGGAACTGTGGCGTCGAGGGCCCGACGGACGATCCCGAGATCAACGCCCTGCGTGCCCGGCAACAGCGCAACATCCTGGCGACGCTCTTCCTGTCGCAGGGCACGCCGATGCTGGCCCACGGTGACGAGATCGGCCGCACCCAGCAGGGCAACAACAACGTGTACTGCCAGGACTCCGAATTGTCCTGGGTGGACTGGTCTCTCGCCGAGGAGAACGCCGATCTGCTGGAGTTCACCCGCAAGGCCATCGCGCTGCGGACCGCGCATCCGGTGTTCCGCCGTCGACGCTTCTTCGGCGGCAAGCCGATCCGGTGGGGCGATCAGTCCCTCGACATCGCGTGGCTCACACCCGCCGGTGTGGAGATGACGTCCGCGGACTGGGACAGCGGCTTCGGCAAGAGTCTCGCGGTGTTCCTGAACGGAAAGGGGCTCGGCGAGAAGGACGAACGGGGTGAATGGGTCGTCGACGACTCGTTCTTCATCTGCTTCAACGCCCACTACGAACCCATCGACTTCCATCTACCGCCGGAACAATACGGCCTCGAGTGGGTCGGTGAACTCGACACCACCCATCCGACCGGCGACTCGGATCTGACCGCCGCCTGCCGAGATTCGGTGACGGTCGGCGGCCGGTCCGTGCTCGTCCTGCGGAAGACGTCCTGACCTTGGGCACCGCCTCGATGAGCACACGACCGACACCGCGGGCCACCTACAGGTTCCAACTCAACGGCGACTTCGGGTTCGCCGATGTCACCGCGACGCTGGATCACCTCGTCGACCTGGGGGTCAGTCACGTCTACCTGTCCCCCATCGGCACGGCCGCGGCCGGGTCCACCCACGGCTACGACTGGCTTCCGCCGCCCGCCGTGTCCGATGTCCTCGGGGGCATCGACGGTCTGCGTGAACTCCGCCGCGCGGCAACCGATCGCGGGCTCGGCATCATCATCGACATCGTCCCCAACCACACCGGTGTGGCGGATGCGCTCGCCAACCCGTGGTTCGCCGACCTGCTCCGTCACGGCCACCGGTCGCAATACGCCTCGTACTTCGACGTCGACCTCAGCGACGACAACGGCGCCGACGGGAAGATCGCGCTGCCGGTCGTCGCCGCCGACGGCGACCTGAGTCCGCTCGAGATCGACGAGCAGGGCAACCTGCGGTACTACGACCACGCCTTCCCGATCGCCCCCGGGACCGCGGACGGGACCGCCGCGGAAGTCCATGCGCGCCAGCACTACAAGCTCGTGCCGTGGAACAGCGGGCTGATCGGGTACCGCCGGTTCTTCACCGTCAACGAACTCGCCGGCCTCCGGCAGGAGGACCCCGCGGTCTACGACGCCACCCACGGGTGGCTGCGGGAGCTCATCGCCGAGGACCTCATCGACGGCGTGCGCGTCGATCATCCGGACGGACTCTGGGACCCCCAGCAGTACCTCCGCAATCTCCGCCACGACGTCGGCGACGACCGGCTGATCTACATCGAGAAGATCCTCGCCCCGGACGAGCCCCTCGAACCGACGCTGCCCGTCGAGGGCACCACCGGCTACGACCAGATGCGGATCATCGACGGGCTGTTCGTCGCACCGTCTGGCGTCGTGCAACTCACCGAACTCAACGAGCACCTCACCGGCGACACCGGCGACGCGCAGTGGTTCGCGTCGGTGGAGCACCAGCGCAAGCTGACGACGCTGCGCGAGTCCTTCCCCACCGAACTGCGACGACTCGTCCGGACGATCACCCATTCCGACCCGGCCGCCGACTCCGAATCCATCGCCGACGCCTGCGCCGAACTCATCGCCGCCCTCGGGGTGTACCGCGCCGACTATCCGTCCCTGCGGCCGCGCCTGGAAACGACCGCCGTACGGATCGCCGCCGCGAACCCCTCGCTGACACGAGCACTCGATGCCATCATGCGCGCCACCCGGAGTCCCGGTGCCGCGACCTCACGCCTGGCGCAGACCTGTGGCGCGGTGACGGCGAAGAGCGTCGAGGACAGCCTCTTCTACCGCACCGCGCGGTTGGTGTCGGCTCAGGAGGTGGGCGGCGATCCGGCGAATCCGGCGGTGTCGCTCAACGAATTCCACGATCACAACGCCCAACGCGCCCGTCGCTGGCCGCTGGCGATGACCGCGACGTCGACGCACGACACCAAGCGGGGCGAGGACGTCCGCGCCCGGATCGCACTCCTCTCGCAGGTGCCCGAACGATGGTCGCTGGTCATCGAACGCGTCTGGCTGGGGACCGAGATCCCGGACAACCTGACGTGCTACTTCCTGCTGCAGAACATCTTCGGTGTCTGGCCGGCCGATGGCGAGGTCACGGATGAGTTGCGTGCGCGCCTCGTCGAGTACGCCCGCAAGGCCTCGCGTGAGGCCGGACTCCGCACCACGTGGACCGAGATCGACGAGGACTTCGAAACGGCGATCGAGCGCTGGATCCACCAGGTGACCACCGATCCGATCGCGACCGCGGTCAGCGATCTGGTCGCCCGGACCTCCTCCGCCTGGCGGCAGGAGACCCTCGCCCGCAAGGCGATCGCACTCCTCGGACCCGGCGTCCCCGACATCTATCAGGGCACCGAATGGTGGGACGACTCACTCGTCGACCCGGACAACCGACGGCCGGTGGATTTCGCTCGGTCCCTGGAACATCCGAAGGCCGAACTCGTGCGTACCGCGCTCGGTGTCCGCGCCGGCACCCGGAGGCATTCGGTGCATCGAGCACGTACCACCGCCTGCCGGTCGACGGTCCGGCCTCCGATCACGCCATCGCCTTCGGCCGCGGCTCCGACGACGCACCCGAGGTCGTCGTGATCGCCGCGCGGTTCACCCACAGCCTCAAACCCGAATCGGCGGCCGACACCGTCATCGAGTTGCCGCGCGGCACTCGCTGGCGTGATGTCCGCACCGGCGTCACCCATTCCGACACCGTCGATCTCGCCGCGGCGAGGACCGACCACCCGGTGGCGATCCTCGTCCGCGACTGAGCTCTCGGGCTAGCCGCCCGGGTTGGGGGCCGGCGCGGGACTCGGCTGCGGCGCGGGAGCACCGCCGGCACCCGGCAACGACTGCGACGGGTCGATCTGACCGCTGGGGCTACCGGGCGGGCCGTCGACCTTGGAGACCAGCCACTTGCCGTCCTCCTTGTCCAGGTCGAGCCGGAACACCATGAGACTGGTTCCGCCGGTGGGTAGTTTGACGCTTCGGCCGGTCACCTCGGCCATCACGACCGTCTTGGCGGAGTCGGTCTCCACCGTCTCGACCGCGACGACACTGATCTTCGAGGACACCTCGATCTTGAGGGCCTCGACATTCTGCTCGGTGTCGGCGCGCTCCTGCTCGAGACGCTTGCGCAGCTCCCCGGTCGACAGCGGACCGAGCAGTTCCTTGGAGTTGCCCGCATTGTCGGCGTTGAGGGTCGTCACCAGCTTGGTGACGAAATCCGCCGAGGCGGTCTTGGCGTCGGCGAAGGCGGTCGCCTCGCTCTGCAAGGTGTACGTCCGCCAGCCGAGGAACCCGACAGCCGCGATCAGGGCGATGACCAGGAACGCACCGAGTGCGCGCTTGATCCCGCTCGCGGTGACCGTCAGCGAGAACTCCTTACCGGTCGCGGGCTGCGGCTCGGGCGCGGTCGCAGGCTCGGGCCCCACAGGACCGGAACCGCTGCGACGCGCCGACTTTCCGCGCGGAGTGGCAGTGGCATCCGCAACGGGTTTCTCGGTGCCGACCTTCTCGGTGCTGGTCTCCTCGTCGGACACGTGCTTCTCGTGATCTGGCTTCTCAGGGTCTGTCATCTACAGGTCACGCAACTTGTCTGGTCGTCATTTGTCGAGCGGCACCGTGCGGGCGTTCGGGTCGTAACCCGGTGGGGGCCCTGCGGTGTCGTCGCCCGGCGGTCGTGGTGCGTTGGCCGAACCACGGATCTGCTGGTTCGGATCCTCGGTCACACAGTACAGATTGGTCGGGATGGTCAGCTCGAGGACTTGGGTCGGCCGACGCGGGGTGACCGGGTAGTTGCAGCTCGGTCGCGGATACACCGAACCGAACGTCCACCACGCGCCGTCGTGGAACATGGTGAGGCTCTTGATGCTCGCATCCCGGATCGATGGCATCAGCGTCGCGAGGGCCGGTGCACGCAGCGCGCCCTGCTCGGCGATGTCGAGGAACTGCTTCATCACGTCGGTCACCGGGTCGGTCAGCTGGTTGATCGAACCGGCGAGGCTGGTCATCTGCGACGGGCCGCGGTCGAGCAGCGTGCGCAGCTCCTTGTCGGAGGCCGCGGCGGCGTTGATCAGGTCGCTCAGCCCCGACACCGTGGTCCCGAAGTCGGGCTGGATGTCGGCGGTCGTCTTGAAGATGGTGCCCGCATTCTGGATCAGCTTCGTCGTCTCGGGCAATGCGGTGTAGAGCCGGGCGAAGATCGTTCCGCCCGAGTCGAACAGCACCTCGAGATCGTTGGAGCCGTCCTCGGAGTACAGCGCGATCTTCAGGTTGTCCACGGCCGAGCGCAGTTGCGCCGGATCGATCTGCTGGATGAGTTCCAGCGAGGACTCGAGGAGATCGGAGAACGGCACGGTGACCTTGGTCTGCCCGGCCTCGATCACGTCGCCGTCTTCGAGGTACGGGCCGTCGGTGGTGGTCGGTTGGAAGTCGACGTACTGCTCGCCGGCCGCCGACAACCCCAGCGCGGAGACCTGGGTGTTGCGGTTGATCTTGTACCGGTCGTCGACCGAGACCTTCACCGTCACCGAATCCGGCTCCACGCGAATGGTGTCGACCTCGCCGATACGCGCCCCGCGAAGGGTGACCCCCGAGGTCTCCTGCAGGCCGCCGGAGATCGGGAACTCGATGGTCAGCTTGTACTTGCCCGCCAACGGCTCCCACCGCAACGTGCCGAGCGACAGGTAGCCGAGCCCGACGACCATGACCAGGACGAGCCCGATGTTGCCGGCGAGTACGGAATGCTTGCGGAGGAAACCGAATACGCCGCTCATCCGCAGCACCCCTTGGTTCCGGTGAGTCGGGCGAGCAGCCGCGTGAGCGTCTGCTGGAGCGCTGCCGAGCCCGAATCGACGTCCTCGAGCTCGGGAAGCCTGCTCGCCGAGTCGAACCCGACGCCCGGGTTCAGCCAGTACACCTTTGCCGACACCGCAGCCGCGCTACCCGGCGTGGACTTGATCCACTTGGGGGTCAACGTGTGCAGGTTGTCGGCCAGCGACCCAAGCGGGCCGGCGGCCTGCCGCAGACCGGCCAGCACCGTCGACAGATGCCCGAGCATCTCCACGAGGTTGTCCTGATCGGTGCGCAGGAAGTCGTTGGTTGCCGCGGTCACCTGCTGGGCCTTGTCCAGCGAGGTCAGGATGGAGCCGATCTGGCCGTTCAGCGACTGAAGCGCGGGGCCCAGTTTGTTGATCGAGGCCATGATCTGTGCTCGGCCGTCCGCCAGCTGACCGGTCAGGATTCGGGTGTTCTCCAGCGACCTGTCGACCTGCGCCGAACTCTGATTGAGTTTGCGGATGCCGGTCGTCAGACCGCGGATCGCACCGTTGAGGTCCGTCGGATTGGTCGCGACGGCCGCGCTCAGTTCGGTGAGGATGACCGTGAGCGAGTTCAGCGATCCGCTGTCGACCACGCCGCTCATGCTGATGAGCAGATCCTCGACGGTCGACGCCGCGGAGGTGGGACCGGTCAGGGTGTCTCCATCGACCATGAAGCCCTTCGTGGCAGTGGGCGGCGGCAGCAACGCCACGAACACGTCGCCCAGCGGAGTCGCCTGCCGGAGTTCGGCACCCGTGCCCACGGGCAGTTCGGTCTTCTTGCTGACGTCCATGGTGACGATCGCCGAGTAGTCCTTGGCGACAATGGTGTCGACCTGCCCCACGTCGGTGCCGTTGAGCTTCACCTTGGCGCGTGTCGGCAGATTCAGGGCGTTGTCGAAATTCGCCGTCAGCCGGATGGAGTCACCGATGCCACCGGGGGCCGGCAGCGGGATCTGCTCGACGGTGAGGCCGGGCAACAGGCCACAGCCGGTGAGCCCCATCAGAGCGCTGAGCAGCACCGCCGTCACCGCGCCGCGTCGCATGCGGGAACGGCCACGTGTCGGTTCAGCGACCGTGCGACCAAGGGAAGCGCTTGTCACCGCTCTCATTTCGTCAGCTCCAGCATCGCGGAGTAGATGCCCATGTCCGGACCGAAGTCCTTCAGCTTGCCGGTGCGACAGCCGTCCTTCTGCAGGTTGATCGCGTCGCAGAACATGGCGAGCAACTCGTTGTCGAGGAGCGACTTGTCGAGCAGCACCTGTGCACGCCAGGCGCCCTGCTCGGCGGAGATCGAATTGCTCAGGTTCTGGAACAGCAGCGGACCGACGTCGATGGTCTCCACAACCTGCCGCGAGTAGTCGCTCAGGTTGGCGGTCAGCGCGGCGAGGCGGTCGAAGGAGACCGAGATCGTGTTGGTGTTGTTCTGCAGGAACGCCGTCGTGTTCTGCAGGCTCTGGTTCAGGTTGCGCATGGTCGCCACGAGACCGGGCGACTGCGCGCCGAGCAGCTGGGACACCTCGTTGACCGACTTCGAGAAGGCCGTCATCTTCGGGTAGTTCTTCACCAGCGTGGTGGTGAGTCCCTCGATGGTCTCGATGATGTCGACGAGCGCGTCACTGTTGCCCGAGATCACGTTCGACGCCTGGCCGAGCTGATCAAGGGCGGCACGGATTTCCTCGCCGTTGCCCGTGGCGATGCCCGAGGTGATGTCGATCATGTCCGCGAGAGGTCCCGGACCCGGGCCCTCCCCCTTCAGGCCCACGACGAGACCGTCGATGGCGTCGAACAGTTCACCGACCGAGACCGGGGCCTTCGTCTCCTTCAGCACCGAGCCGTCCTCGAGCTTGGGTCCGCCCTCGTAGGCCGGGGTCAGCTCGACGTGGCGCGTGGTCACGATGGAGGTGTTGACGATGGCCGCCGTCGCGTCGGCAGGCACCGGCACATCGTTGTCGATGGTCATGGTGACCTTGACCCGGTCGCCCTGCGGCTCAACGGCGGTCACCTGACCGACCGGCATGCCGAGGACCGCGACGTCGTTGCTGACGTAGAGGCCGGCGACGTTGTCGAAGTAGGCGGTGACCTCGATCGCCTGCCCGAAGGCGGCCTTCCAGCTGCCCGGGATCATCGAACACCCCGAGAGTCCCACGATGCCGAGCAGGGAGATGCACACGAGGAGCGTCGAACGACGCAGCTTCTGCGGATTCAGCATCCGTCCACCACCCGGGCGAGGCACAGCCAGTTGTCGGGGAAGATGCCCCAGGGCAGGTAACTGTTCGCGTAGGGGCCGTCGCCGATGACGTTGTTGGTCAGACGAGCCGTCACGGGGAGGATTTCCAGTAGCTTGCGCAGGTTGTTGCGGTTCTTCTCCAGCCCCTGCGTGATGGTGTTGAGGTTCGCCATGATCGGGGCGAACTGGTTGGCGTTCTCCCCTGCCACCGCACTGGCCTGTTCGGTGAGTTCGGCGATGCCGTCGAGCAGGCGTGTCACCAGTTCCTCACGGGCCACGATCTTCTGGGTCAGGTCGCGTCCCTGGCCGACGATCACCGCCAGTTGCGCCTGGTTGTCGTTGACGATGTTCGTGATCGTCTTGGTGTCGGCGATCAATTGATTGATCTGGTCCTTGCGGTTGGTGATGACCTCCGACATCTGCGTCAGGGCCTCGAACGTCGGCTCGGTGATCGCGGGGACACCGGCGAGCTGACGATTGAGTGTGCGGATGCTCTGCGAGAGGGTCTGGTCGTCGATACCGGTCAGGATCGGTGCACCCGCTTCGATGGTGCGGTTCAGGTCGTAGGGCACCGCGGTCCGCTCGATGTGGCCGTCGGGTGCTTCCTCGGGCGAATCGCCCAGCGACACATCGACGTAGCGCTGACCGAGCAGCGTCGACATCTTGATCTCGGCCATGCCGTTCTTCGTCACCTTGACGTCGGTGTCGACCTTCATGGTGAGCGCGACGTGCTGGCCGGCGAGTTCGGTTTCGGTGACCTCCCCGACGTCGATGCCGGCGACGCGCACCTTGTCCCCCGGCCGGATTCCGCCGGCCTGGGCGAAGTCGGCGGTGAGCGTCTTCTTCCCGAGATGCGCACCGGCCAGCGCCGTCACGCCCAGCAGAAGTGCGACGATGACGACCGCCCCGATCACGCCGTACCAGACGCGGGTGTTGCTGCGGAACTTCTTGCGGAACCAGCTCATCGGCACACCACCGAATGATTAGTGCCACCGATCTTGTTGAAGATCCCCGGCGGCAGCAGGACATCACCGATCGCGACGTCGAGGTCGCAGGCATAGATGTTCAGGTATGCACCCTCTCCGAGTACCAGCGGGAAGTGGCCGAGGAAGATCGGCGCGTCGACGGCCATCCGGTCGAGCTTGGAGCCGTTCTCGATGAGCGTCCTGGTGGCAATCCGCCCGTTGGTCGCGGCGGCGGCGAGGCTGCCCCGGCTGCGGCTCAGGACGTCGGCGAAACCGTCTGCCGTGCGGCCGATGTCGGAGACCGCGCTGCCGAACGCCGCCGAGTTCGAGTTGAGGTTCGCGATCAGATCGGACATCGACTCGATCACGGTGCCGAGCTGACCGCCCTGACGGGACAGGTCACGCATGACGGTGCTCAGGTTGTTGATGATCGCGCCGATCACGATGTCGCGGTTGGCGGTGTCCTCGGCCAGCCGGCCCACCTCGGCGACGGTGTAGCTCAACGAGACCGAATTGCCCTGGAAAGCCTCGAGGAGACCCTGCGACAATGCGTTGACCTGCTCGGCGTCGAGGGTCTCGAACACCGGCTGGAATCCGGCGAGGAGCTTGGTGACGTCGAAGGAGTCCTCGGACGGCAACTCCAGCGTCGACCCGGGCGCCAGCGGCTTGCTGTCGCGGCCCTCGACCAGGGTCAGATTGAGATACCGCTGACCGATGAGGTTCTGATAGCGGATCGCACCGCGCGTGTTGGTGTAGACCTGTTGGTCGTTCTGCACCTCGAATTCGACTCGGGCGCGCCCGTTGTCGAGTTCGATCTTGTCGACGCGCCCGACGCGGACGCCCGCCATGCGGACGTCGTCGCCGGCGGCGAGTCCCGAGGCGTCGGTGAAGAACGTCGTGTAGTTGTTGGTCGATCCCGACACCGATCGTTCTAGGGTCGAGAAGATCACATACGTCACGAGCAACGCGACGAGACCGAAGATCGTGAAGCCGATCAACGGTTTGCGGATCGAATCCGAGGCCGCGCTCATCGTCCCCCTCCCTGATCAGTGGCAGCGTCACGTGCGTCGATGGACTGGACCAGCGGTCCGAGCATGATCGTGTCGGCGGCCGACGGCGCCCGGCGCAGCACTGCGCCGAGGGTCTTGTTGTCGGCGTCGGTGGTCACCATGCCCACCGGACGGTTCTTGCGCATGCCGTCGGACGGATAGATCCGCAGCGGACCCGACATCGTCGGTCCGGTACCGGTTCCCGGCCCCACGCAACCCGGCCCGCGCAGCGTGCCGTACGGGCCGCCGTTGTACACCGGACAGTTCTGACGCGTGTAGCGGACGAAGGCACCGAAGCTGACGCCGATGTTGAGCTGGACGTGTCCGTTCGTCCCGGTGAAGACCGTGAGCACCCGAGCCGCCAGGTTGTTCAGCGCGATGACCGCCTGCGGCAACGAGTTCGGTTCGAGCACGGTGGCGCCGAGCATGCGGTTCAGGTCGGTGACGAGTCGCTGACCGCCGTTGCCGTTGCGGGCGAACATCAGCTGTAGCTGGTCGAGCAGTCCCTGGTTGCCGGACAGCAGCGCCGCGAGGTCACGCTGCTTCTCGGCGATGGTCACCGCCGGGATCACGCTGCGCCCCAGGGCGTCGAGCAGTTCCGGCGAGGACTCCGCGAGACCGCTGATCGCGGCGTCGAAGTTGTCGAATCCCGGGGGTGCACCCGGCGGGAACTGTGCGTTGATCGCGTCGAAGTAGGTCCGCAGCACGCCGACGAACGAGCCGAACACCGATCCGCCGCCCTTGAGGGCGTCGGCGACGACGCCGAGTACCTGGGCGAGTTCCTCCGGCGGCACCGCGTCGAGGATGGCATTCAACTCGTTCTGCGCGTCCTGCAGCTTGATCGTCTCGAGCGACGTGTCGGCGGGGATGGAGTCACCCGACGACAGTCGTTCGGTACCCGGCTCGGCGGGTCGGACGAGTTCGACGGAGTTGACGCCGAACAGGTTCGACGGCACGGTCCGTGCGGTCACCGACGCCGGGATGCCCTCGGCCTGCGCGGGCACGATGTCGATCTCGACCTTCTTGATCACCTTCGCGGCGTCGACCCGGTCGCCGGAATCGCCGACCGAGATGGACTTCACCGAGCCGACGATGAGGCCGTTGTACCGGACGTCGGCGCCCGACGTCAGACCGTCACCGATGTCGACGAGGTCGGCGGTCACACCCACCGTTTTGCTGAAGGTTCCCTGGTACCGCATGAACAGCAGCACGAAGATCACCAGCAGCACCAGCAGGAAGGCGATGCCGCGCAGCACGAATTGCATCAGCGAGGGGTTACGCCCGTCGGTTGCGATGTTCACCGGCGCTCCCTCATCCCGAGATCTTGATTCCGGGCGAGGTGCCCCAGAACACGAGTGTCATGACCAGGTTCGCGAACACGATCACGATGATCGCGAGCCGGATGGCATGTCCGGCAGCAATTCCCACACCTTCGGGTCCCCCAGCGGCGAAGTATCCGTAGTAGCACTGGATGAACGTCGTCAGCAGCACGAAGACGATCACCTTGATGAACGAGAACACCATGTCCCAGGACACGATGAACTGGTTGAAGTAGTAGAGGTAGGTGCCCTCGCCCTGGCCGCTCTGGAGCATGAACATGAACTGGCACGCAAGGTAGTTGGCGGCCAGCGACACCGAGTACAGCGGGACGATCGCGATGACCGCGGCCAGCATGCGGGTGGTGACCAGGTACGGCAGCGGCCGGATGGCGATCGCCTCGAGGGCGTCGATCTCCTCGGCGATGCGCATCGAACCGAGCTGGGCCGTGAAGCGGCAACCCGATTGCGCGGTGAACGCCGTCGCCGCGAGCAGCGGGGCGATCTCACGCGTCGTCGCGAACGCCGACAGACCACCGGTCACCGGCGACATGCCGAGCAGGTTCAGCGCGGTGTAACCCTCGATGCCGACGGTCGCACCGCCCATGATCCCGAGGATCACCATGACGCCGACCGTGCCGCCGCCCACGACGATCGCGCCGTTGCCCCACGCGACGTCGGCGAGCAGGCGCCAGACTTCTTTGCTGTAGTGCCGGAAGGCCAGCGGGACCGCGCCGATCGAGCGGACGAGGAAGGTGATGAGATGCCCCATCGCCGCGAGGGCGTCGCGCGGACCGCGATAGACGGCCTTGGCGGCCTCCAGGGGTTTCAGCGCGGGTGGCACATACCGTGACGCGGTCATCTCACACCACCTTCGCCGGGAAGAGGATCGCGAACAGCTGCGTGAGGATCACGTTCACGGTGAACAGGAGCAGGACGGAGTTGACCACCGCGGCGTTCACCGAGTTGGCGACGCCGGCGGGACCACCCTTTGTCGAGAGGCCGCGATCGCAGGCGACGATCGCCACGATCGCGCCGAATATGACGGCCTTGGCCAACGCGAACATCAGGTCCGCGGTCGTCGCAAAGGACGCAAAGGTGCCCGTGTAACTGCCTGGCGTACCGCCCTGGAAGTACACGTTGAAGACGTAACCGGTGATGAAGCCGACGAAGCAGACGAAGCCGCAGAGCAGGAAACTGACCACCATCGTGGCGAGCAGACGCGGCGAGATCAGACGCTCGATGGGGTTGACGCCCATCACCTTCATGGCGTCGATCTCGTCGCGGATGGTGCGGGAACCGAGGTCGGCCGCGATGGCCGAACCGACCGCGCCCGCGAGGAGCAGCGAGGTGACCAGGGGCGCACCCTGACGGATGACGCCGAGGCCGGTGGCCGCGCCGGAGAACGACGTCGCGCCGACCTGGCCGGCGATGTTGGACACCTGGATCGACACGATGACGCCGATCGGGATGGCGACGAGCAGGGTCGGGAACACCGAGGTGCTCGCCATGAAGGCGCACTGTCGGATGAACTCACCGAATGGGAAACGCCGCTTGAAGAGGTCGACGAAGAGCGTACGGAACACCTCGACGAACATGCCCAGCTGGCGTCCGAAGGTGTCGAAGGACGCGACGACATGTTTGTCGAACCACGACCGAACCGCACCCGGTCTCTTCCGACCGACCTCCTCGTCATCCGAGGTGACTGCGTCTGTGCTCAATCCCTACCCTTGCGTCTCGGCTTACCCGTTCACCGGCCGTCAGGTCGCCGTGCGTCGGTGTTGTCTCAAACTCCCGAACCGCTAGGCTGATCTGCTCGAGGTGCCCCCATGGGCATGAGCGTCGCCGTAATATACCCCACTCTCATCTTCGAGTGTGTGCGGCCTCACAGTATCGCGCGGTGCGACTTCGGTGACCCCGACATACCTTGCATGATGTGAGCAACTCCCCGACGATGTCCGCGACCGACCAGAGCACCACAACTTGGTCGGCCGACCAACGGGAACAGAACCCCCCACTTCGTTCCAATGCAGCTCCGTTTCAACCGCCGACCTCGGTGAACGAGATACGAGTGTGGGCCCCAGAGGCGGACAGGGTGGACCTCGTCGTACGATCCGGAGGTTCGGACTCCCGTTCACGGTCGGTACCGTTGTCCGCCGACGCGGGAGGGTGGTGGCGGGTCCCCGCGGACTCCGCGATCGAAACCGGTCCGGACCTCCGCTACGGGTTCTCGATCGACGGTGGACCGGTGCGTCCCGATCCGCGCTCGGTCCGTCAACCCGAAGGCGTCCACGAGATGTCGGCGCTGTTCACCGTCGACGACTCGTCGTGGAGCGACGCCGGCTGGACGGGCCGCGATGTGCACGGCGCGGTGATCTACGAACTCCACCTCGGGACCTTCACCCCGGCAGGCACTCTCGACTCCGCGATCGAAAGGCTCGACCACCTGGTCGATCTCGGCGTCGATCTCGTCGAACTGATGCCGGTCAACGCTTTCAACGGCACCCATAACTGGGGTTACGACGGAGTCGGATGGTACGCCGTGCAGGAAACCTACGGCGGCCCGGCGGCACTCGCCCGGTTCGTGGACGCGTGCCACGCCAAGGGGCTCGGCGTCGTCCTCGACGTCGTCTACAACCATCTGGGCCCGTCGGGCAACTATCTGCCTGACTTCGGGCCCTATCTCAGCGAAGGCACGACGTCGTGGGGATCGTCGGTCAACCTGTCCGGACCCGACTCCGACGAGGTACGGGCGTTCATCGCCGGCACCGCACTGCGCTGGTTCACCGAGTTCCACGTCGACGGACTACGACTCGACGCCGTCCACGCCCTCGCCGACCATCGTGCGGTCCACATCCTCGAGGAACTGGCCGCCGCGACGGATGCACTGTCGGCCGAACTCGGGCGTCCGCTGTCGCTGATCGCGGAGAGCGATCTGAACGACCCGCGGTTGTTCCTGCCGCGGTCGGCCGGCGGTCTCGGGCTGGCCGCCCAGTGGGACGACGACATCCATCACGCCGTCCACACCCTCGTCTCGGGTGAACGACAGGGCTACTACGCCGACTTCGGCAGTTTCGAGTGTCTCGCAAAGGTCCTGACGGGCGGGTTCTTCCACGACGGCACCTACTCGTCGTTCCGGCGGCGCTGCCACGGCCGGCCGATCCCGACCGATCGGGTGCCCGCGTCGTCGCTGCTGGCCTACACGTGCACCCACGATCAGGTGGGCAATCGCGCGATCGGCGACCGGCCGAGCGCCAACCTGGACGGCGGACAGCTCGCGATCAAGGCCGCCCTGATCCTGTTGTCCCCGTTCACCCCGATGCTGTTCATGGGCGAGGAGTGGGCCGCCGCAACGCCGTTCCAGTTCTTCACCTCCCACCCCGAACCGGAACTGGGCCGGGCGACCGCGGAGGGCCGGAAGGCGGAGTTCGCCGAGCACGGTTGGGACAGTGGCGATGTGCCCGACCCGCAGGACCCGGAGACCTTCGAGCGGTCGAAGCTGGACTGGTCGGAGCCGGCCCGGCCCGACCACGCCCGCGTGCTCGACTTCTACCGGTCACTGATCGCGCTCCGGAAAACCGAAGCAGCCCTGCATGATCCGGCGTTCTCCTCCGTCGACGCCGAATTCGACGAGGCGGCAGGCTGGTTCGCGATGCACCGCGGCGAGTGGTCGGTGGTGTGCGTCCCCGGCGACGCGCCCGTGTCACTCCCCTGGCCGCTCGACATCCGGCTGGCTTGGGAGCAACCGGCCGACGGTGTGTCGCCCGGCCATAACGTGATCGTCGGGCTGCGGTAGATCAGGTCAGATACTCGTAGGCCGGCGAACCGGGCTCGAGGCGCTCACAGTGCAGGCGCGAGCGCGCCATCCGGTCCATCAGGGCACCGAGGCCGTCGGGGCTGCCGAGCTCGACACCCACCAGTGCGGCACCGGTCTCGCGGTTGTTGCGCTTGACGTATTCGAAGAGGGTGATGTCGTCGTCGGGTCCCAAGACCTCGTCGAGGAAGCGACGCAGCGCGCCGGGCTCCTGCGGGAAGTCGACCAGGAAGTAGTGCTTCAGGCCCCGATGCACCAGTGAGCGTTCGATGATCTCGCCGTAGCGGGAGACATCGTTGTTGCCGCCGGACACCAGACACACGACGACCGTGTCGTCGGGCAGTCGCAGCTTGTCCAATGCGGCGACCGCCAGTGCTCCGGCCGGTTCGGCGATGATGCCCTCGTTCTGGTACAGCTCCAGCATCGCCGAGCAGATGGCGCCCTCGTCGACGTGCGTGATGTGCGCCGTCCCGGGGGTCGGAGACACCGGACCGTCGTCGATGATCTGCGCAGCGGGGGTCGCGGAGATGCCGGCGAGCATCGGGTGATCACTGACGCTCGCGCCGAGTTCGGACATCACCCGGTGGCCGATGGTGCCGATCCGCTTCACGGCCGCGCCGTCGACGAAGGGGTCGATCTCGTCGAGGGTGATCGGCCCGCCGTTGACCAGCGCCGCACTCAACGACACGGCGCCGGTCGGTTCGATGCCGATGATCGTCACCTCGTCGGAGAGTCCGCGCAGATAGGTGGCCATGCCGGCCAGACAACCGCCGCCACCGACGGGCGCGACGACGACGTCGGGCACGCGGCCCAGCTGTTCGACGATCTCGCGCGCGATGGTTCCCTGCCCAGCCGCGGTCCGCGGGTCGTCGAAGGCGTGAATCCATGCGGAGCCGGTGCTCATCACATCGGCCTGCGCGGCCGCCGCCGCGGCGTCGTAGGTCTCCCCGATCGCCTTCAGCTCAACGAAATCGCCGCCGTGCCATGCGATCCGGTCGCGCTTCTGCTTCGGGGTGGTGGTCGGGACGTAGATCCGTCCGGGCACCTTCATGCTCTTGCACGCGAAAGCGACGCCCTGGGCGTGGTTTCCGGCACTGGCCGCCACCACACCGCGGGACAGCTCCTCGGCCGAGAGTTGGGCCATCACGTTGTACGCGCCGCGGATCTTGTAGGAGCGTACGGTCTGCAGATCCTCGCGCTTGAGGTAGATCTGGGCACCCGACCCCGACAGTCGCGGGCAGGCCTCGAGCGGGGTACGCGCCACGGCGTCGGCGATTCGCTCCGACGCCGCCTCGATGGCGTCGAGACTCAGTGCCGGACCGTGCTGGTGAACGGGGACGTGGTGCGTACTCACGACTGCCATGGTCTCACTGCGCGAGATCGTTCGAGGCGCCCGGGTACATCGATTTCGGCAAGGTCGGTGTGCTCGGCCGCTGCGGTCGGCCTCATTCCGGGGTTGCCCCACCCCGCAGGTGGGTATGTTCGCGACGTCGCTCGTCGCACGCGGACGGTATGCAGGGCCGCGCGAGGAGAAGGCACGTACGACCCGCCACCTGAACAGGGAGCAGTCATGACATCTCGCCATCCATCTCCGCGCCGGTCCCGGCGTACCTCTCGCCTCACCCGGATCGCCGCCGGCGCGGCGTCCGCGGCCATGGCGCTGGGTCTGGCCACCGCCATCGGTCCGGCGCCCGCCTCGGCTGCGCCGTCGTGTCCGGGTGCCGCCCCCGCCCGACTCGTCGGCGTCGTTCCGGGCGCCGCGCTCGAAGGCCTCACCGTCGACGCCGGCGGACGCCTCTACACCACCGACCTCATCTCGGGTCGCGTGTATCGGCTGAACGGCCTGGTGCACCTGCGGTCCCGATCGCGCGAGTTCCCGGCGGTAGCGGTGCGGGCGCGCTCGCCTGGACTCCGGGTGGAACCCTGCTGGTCGGTTACGGAGCCGATCCCCGCGTCTTCGTCGGTGACGCGCTACGCCACGCGTCCATCGGGCGCCTGGATGTCAACACCCGCGCGTTTCGGCCGTGGGTGACCGGGCTGTCGGCCGCGAACGGGATGGATGTGGCCGCGAGCGGAAACGTGTACGCCACCAACGACTTCGGCAATCTCATCGGACGGGTCTCACCGGGCGGGGCGGTGAGCGCCGCGTGGGGCGCGCTGCCGAGTGCCAACGGCGCGGTCCTGAGCCGCGACGACCGCTGGCTCTACGTCTCGCGCACCTTCGTGAACACGGGTGTCAGCCGGATCTCGACGACGAATCCGCGCGTGGTGCAGAGCCTGCTCGGCGTGGGTGCACCGTCGACCCCCGATGGGCTGACGCTCGATTCACGTGACCGGCCCGTTGTGCCGTTCAACGCGACCGGTGAGATCGTCCGGATCACCTCGCCCGGACGCTACTGCGTGCTGGCGAGCGGACTGCCGACGTCGAGCGTGCTCTCCTACGGTCGCGGCGACCGCGGGTTCGCGGCCGGACGTCTGTACCGGGCCGGATTCGACGGACGGATCTACGAGATCCCGGGCGGGTTCGATCGGGGCGCGACCGCCGCGTTCCCGGGCAGGTAGCGCTCACCCCACCACACCGCGAGGACCGCCACCGCCGTCACCCACGCAGTGGCCTGCAACGATCCGAAGATCAGCAGGGTCACGACGGCGGTGGCGACACCTGCGAGGACCGCGTGGGCCTTGTGGGCCGGCCACTCGACGCCGAAGACCTCGACCGTGCGCTGCGCACGCCGAACCGGACGGTGCGCGTTGATGCCGATCATCGTGGTCATCTGCGAACACTCCCCTCGACGGCTGGGCGTGACTGGACGTGCCGTCGAGTATAGCGCCTGTCGAAGAGAAATGTTCGGCGGGGCGAAACCATGGTGATGGTCGCCCAGGAATCAGCCCAGACAACTGGGTCCGAGCAGTGCTTTCAGGTCGCCCATCAGCGCGGAACTCGGCGCGACCCGCAGGGACTCGGTCAGCTTGAGCTGCGTCTGCCGCTTGTCGCTGACCAGCGTGACGTGCACGTCGGCCATACCCGGATGTCGGGTCAGCACCTGCTTGAGCGCCTGCACCCGATCCGGGGTGCAGAGTCGGGCGGACAGCGTGAGTGCGACCGGCTTGGTCGCGCCGGCGGTCTCCAGGTCGGGGACGGCGAGGTCGTTGGCGGAGATCATCATGCTGTCTTCGCGCAGGTTCACGCGGGCCTTGATCAGCACGATGTTGTCGGCCACGATGTCCATCCCGTACGCGACGTAGGCGCGCGGGAAGAAGTAGACCTCGACACCACCGACCATGTCTTCGAGGGTGACCGCGGCCCACGGCTCGCCCTTCTTGTTCACCCGGCGCGTCACCGACGAGATGATGCCGCCGATCGTGATCTGCGCACCGTCGGAGATGTTGCCTTCCAGCAGCGACGTGATCGAGGTGTCGGTGTGCGCGGCGATGGCGTGTTCGACGCCGGCCAGCGGATGCCCGGAGACGTAGAGGCCCAGCATCTCCCGCTCGATCGCGAGCTTGTGCTTGGTGTCCCACTCCTCCTCGGGGACCTTGACGGCGAAGACCTCGGCCATCGAGTCGTCGGCTCCGCCGGCATCGCCGAAGAGGTCGAACTGTCCGATCGCCTCGGCCTTCTTGGTGCCGATCACCGATTCGACGGCTTCGGCGTGCACGAGGAACAAGCCCTTGCGCGGATGGCCGAGAGAGTCGAAGGCGCCCGCCTTGATCAGCGATTCCGTCACCTTCTTGTTGCAGGCGGTGACATCGATCTTGCCGAGGTAGTCGGAGAAGCTGGTGAACTTCCCCTTCTCCTCGCGCGCGTTGATGATCGACCCGACGACGCCCGACCCGACGTTGCGGATGGCGGCGAGACCGAAGCGGATGTCGGCACCGACGGCCGCGAAGTTGCGCTGCGACTCGTTGACGTCCGGCGGGAGGACGGTGATACCGAGCTTGCGGCAGTCGGCGAGGTAGATCGCCGCCTTGTCCTTGTCGTCGCCGACCGAGGTGAGCAGACCGGCCATGTACTCGGCGGGATAGTTCGCCTTCAGGTAGGCGGTCCAGAAGGAGACGAGACCGTAGCCCGCGGCGTGCGATTTGTTGAACGCGTAGCCGGCGAACGGCAACACCGTGTCCCACAGGGCGGTGATCGCCGCCTGCGAGAAGCCGTTGTTGCGCATACCCTCCGCGAAGCCGTCGTAGGCCTCGTCGAGGATCTCCTTCTTCTTCTTGCCCATCGCGCGACGGAGCAGGTCTGCTTGTCCGAGCGAGTACCCGGCGACCTTCTGCGCGATCTGCATGATCTGCTCTTGGTAGACGATCAGACCGTAGGTCTCGGAGAGGATCTCCTTCAGCGGCTCCTCGAGCTCCGGGTGGATCGGCCGGATCTCCTGGAGACCGTTCTTGCGCTTGGCGTAGTCGGTGTGGGCGTTCACACCCATCGGACCGGGTCGGTACAGCGCCAGGACGGCGACGATGTCCTCGAACCCGGTGGGCTGCATCATCTTCAGGAGTTCGCGCATGGCCGCGCCGTCGAGCTGGAACACGCCGAGCGTGTCGCCGCGGGCGAGCAGCTCGTAGGTCTTCTCGTCCTCCAGCGGCAGCGAGTCGAGGTCCAGGTCGATCCCGCGGTTGAGCTTGATGTTCTCCAGGGCGTCACCGATGACGGTGAGGTTGCGCAGACCCAGGAAGTCCATCTTCAGCAGGCCGATGGCCTCGCACGACGGGTAGTCCCAGCCGGTGATGATCGCGCCGTCCTGCGCACGTTTCCACACCGGGATCGCGTCGGTCAGCGGCTCCGACGACATGATCACGGCACAGGCGTGGACACCGGCGTTGCGGATCAGGCCCTCGAGGCCGAGTGCCGTGTCGTAGATCTTCTTGACATCCGGGTCGGTCTCGATGAGCGTGCGGACCTCGGTGGCCTCGCCATAGCGCTCGTGCTCGGGGTTGGTGATGCCCCAGACCGGGATGTCCTTGGCCATGATGGGCGGCGGCAACGCCTTGGTGATGCGGTCGGCGATCGCGAAACCCGGCTGGCCGAACTGGACTCGGGCGGAGTCCTTGATGGCGGCCTTGGTCTTGATGGTTCCGAAGGTGATGACCTGGGCGACCTTGTCGCTGCCCCACCGCTCGGTCGCGTAGCGGACCATCTCGCCACGACGGCGGTCGTCGAAGTCGATGTCGATATCGGGCATCGACACACGCTCGGGGTTGAGGAATCGCTCGAACAGCAGTCCGTGCGGGATGGGGTCGATGTTGGTGATGCCCAGCGCCCAGGCGACGAGCGAACCGGCCGCCGAACCACGGCCCGGGCCGACGCGGATGCCGACCTCGAGGGCGTGGCGGATCAGGTCGCCGACCACCAGGAAGTAGGCCGGGAAACCCATCTGGATGATGACGTCGAGCTCGTAGTTGGCGCGATCGAGGTACTCCTGCGGCACCTCGGTACCGGCGAAACGACGCTCCCGGAGACCCTTCGCGACCTCCTTGCGCAGGAAGGTCTGCTGGGTCTCGCCGTCGGGCACCGGGAAGACCGGCATGCGGTCGCGGTGGGTGAAGACTTCTTTGTAGGACTGGACGCGCTCGCCGATCTCGAGCGTGTTGTCACATGCGCCCGGGACCACCGAGTCCCACTGCTCGCGCATTTCCGCGGCCGACTTCAGGTAGTAGCCGTCGCCGTCGAACTTGAAGCGGGTGGGGTCGGACAGAGTCTTGCCGGTCTGCACGCACAGCAGCGCCTCGTGGGCGGCGGCATGCTCCTTGGTGACGTAGTGGCAGTCGTTGGTGACGATCGGCTTGATGCCGAGCTTGCGGCCGATGTCGAGGAGACCGTCGCGCACGCGGCGCTCGATCTCGAGGCCGTGCTCCATCAGCTCGAGGTAGAAGTTCTCCTTGCCGAAGATCTCCTGCCACTTCGCCGCGGCCTCGAGGGCTTCGCGGTCGTGACCCAGGCGCAGACGGGTCTGCACCTCACCCGACGGGCAGCCGGTGGTCGCGATGATGCCCTCGGCGTATTCGGCGATCAGGTCGGCGTCCATACGGGACCACTTGCCGAGCTGCCCCTCGATGGAGGCGAGCGAGGACAGCTTGAACAGGTTCCGCAGACCGGTCGCGTTCTCGGCGACCATCGTCATGTGCGTGTAGGCACCCGAACCCGAGACGTCGTCGCTCTTCTGTTCGCGCGAACCCCACTGGACACGTTTGGTGTCGAACCGCGAACCGGGTGCGATGTAGGCCTCGATACCGATGATCGGCTTGATGTCGTTCTTGATCGCGGTGTTGTAGAACTCGCTGGCACCGAACATGTTCCCGTGGTCGGTCATGCCGATCGCGGTCATGCCCAGCCGTTTGGCCTCGGCGAACAACGGTGACACCTTGGCCGCACCGTCGAGCATCGAGTACTCGGTGTGGTTGTGCAGGTGAACAAACGAGTCCGTCACTGTGCCTCTTCTGTGCTCGCTGGTTGCTGTGCTCGCTGGTTGCTGTGTCCGTGGTCGTTTCGCGCGCTGATCGTGCGCACGCCGGTCGCCGAGTCCGGGTCTACTTTAGGCGCGCGCACCGACACCCACCGGAAGGCACTCCGGGCCGTGACGAATGGGGCGGCTGTGACACCATGTGCGCCTCGCGCACGCCCACCTCGCGGGCTGCAGCATCAGACGAACTACAGGGCCACGACGAACACGAGGACGATCAGGATCAGCAGCACGGCTGCCACCCCGGCCAGCACCAGGGGCAGGCGGTTCGAACCCGACCGAGTGGGACCACCGGAGGACACGGTCCCGCCCGGGAACGGTGGGCCGCTCGGGGGGCGGCCCATCGGACCCGACCCCGCGGCGCGGAGGTGGTCGTTGGTCTGGCGGTGCGGGCCGGACGGCGGGTGTTGCCAGACGGCGGGGTCCGCGCCGGTCGCCGGACGCGATGGTGCCTGCCGTTCTTGCCGCCTGTCCGGGACGGGGCGTCCCGGGGTCTGGCGCGGTGCGGCCCGCCGAGTTGCCTCCCCGCCGGGCGGGGTCGGTGACGGTCCGCGGTACACCGGACGTCCCGGGGGCGGAGATGTGGGCGGACCCGGTCGACGGGCCGCCGGCGTCGAGGCGGGATGGTTCCGGAGGACCGGCCGGGGTGAGGGTCCGCGTACGGTGACGGCTCCGGCGTCGGGTACCGGCGACGGTTGCACCGGCCGGACACTCGCCGTCAGCGCCTCGGCGAACTCGCGGCAGTTCGCGAACCGCTCCTCGGGCGTCTTCGCCATGGCCCTCGAGATCACCGCGTCGACCCCCGACGGCAGTCCGGGTACGAGCTCGGACGCCCGCGGCACCGGCTCCTTGAGGTGTGCGCCGATGACCGCCCCGGTGTCGCGGTCGTCGAACGGCACCCAGCCGGTGAGCAGATGGAAGGTGGAGGCCGCCAGGGAGTACTGATCGCTGCGGCCGTCGAGCGTCCGCCCCATGAGCTGTTCGGGTGAGGCGTAGGACAGGGTCGCGAGGACGGTGCCGACCGACGTGAGCGCCTCGGTCTCGTCGGAGATCTTGGCGACGCCGAAGTCGGTCAGCAGCACCCGCTGCTCATCGACCGGCGAGTCCTCGTCGACCTCGGCGAGCAGGATGTTGCCGGGTTTGACGTCGCGATGGGTGAGGCCACGGCGGTTGGCATGGTCGATGCCGCGGGCGACCTGCGAGACGATGTGGGCGACCCGCGGCGGCGCGAACCGTCCGATGCTGTGCAGTTCGCGGGCACAGTCGGTGCCCGGCACGTACTGCATCGCGATCCAGAGCAGGTCGGACTGACCGGATTTCGACGCGACGGGGACCGTCGCCCGGCCACGGTTGAAGACGGTGACGATGTTGGGGTGGTCCAGCGTCGCCGCCACCTCCGCTTCCCGGAGGAACCGGCGACGGAAGTTGTTGTCGGTCAGGCCCGCCGAGTCCTTCAGGACTTTCAGGGCGTCGTACCTGGGGAGCTCGGGGTGCCGCGCGAGGAAGACAGCGCCCATTCCACCGCTGCCGAGGAGTCGCTCGACGCGGTACCCGGCGATCACCGTTCCAGGCTCGAACACCCTCTCAATCTAGGCGAGTTGCCCGGTGATGTCGCCGGTTGACGACCGAACGAATGCCGCCACCACCGGCACGGATCCGGCAAGTCGGTCAGGTGTCGCGCAGCACGTCGAGCGCGTGCTGGAGATCGTCGGGATACTCCGAGCTGAACTCGACCATGCGCCCGTCCGCGGGGTGGGCGAAGCGCAGTGTCCGAGCGTGCAGCCACTGCCGTTCGAGACCGAGTTTCTTGGCCAGGACCGGGTCGGCACCGTAGGTCGGGTCACCGCAGCACGGATGGTGCAGCGCCGAGAAGTGGACGCGGATCTGATGTGTCCGACCGGTTTCGAGGTGGACGTCGATCAGCGACGCCGCGGCGAACATCTCGAGGGTGTCGTAGTGGGTGATGCTCGGCTTGCCGTTCGCGGTCACCGCGAACTTCCAGTCGTTGCCGCGGTGACGGCCGATCGGCGCGTCGATCGTGCCCGACGGCGGATCGAGGTGCCCCTGGACGAGGGCGTGGTAGCCCTTGTGGACGGTCCGCTGTTTGAATGCCCGCTTCAGCAACGTGTAGGCGCGTTCGGACACGGCGACGACCATGACGCCGGACGTCCCGACGTCGAGCCGGTGGACGATCCCCTGGCGCTCATGGGCGCCGGAGGTCGAGATCCGGAAGCCGGCGGCGGCCAGCGCGCCGATGACGGTGGGCCCGCTCCAACCGAGCGAGGGGTGCGCGGCCACACCGACCGGCTTGTCGACGACCACGATGTCGGAGTCGTGGTAGATGACCTCGAGGTCCTCGACCGGCGTCGGTTCGACCCGCAGCGGCTCGTCGGGCTCGGGCAAGGTGACGTGCAGGAGGGTCCCCGCGGCGAGCTTGTGCGACTTGCCGACGACGACCCCGTCGACCATGACGTCGCCTTCCTCGGCGAGGGTCGCCACGACCGTCCGCGACAGACCCAGCATGCGGGAGACCCCGGCGTCGACGCGCATGCCGTCGAGTCCGTCGGGTACAGGCACGACACGTGATTCACGCATGGGTACTGCCCCCGTCTTCGCCGTCGTCGTCGTGCCTGTTCCGGCGGGCCGCCCACCCGGTGCGGCTGCCGTCATAGTCGAAACCCAGCGCCGACAGAGCCACCAGCAGGATCGCCCCGCAGACCACGGCGGAATCCGCCACGTTGAACACCGGCCACCAGCCGACCGAGACGAAGTCGACGACGTGACCCTGGAGCGGTGCCGGGGCGCGGAAGATGCGGTCGATCAGGTTACCGATCGCCCCGCCGAGCACGAGAGCCAGACCGATCGCCCAGCCCCAGGACTTCAGCCTGCTGCTGTAGCGGACGATGACGGCCACGACGACCAGCGCGATGATCGTCAGCACCCAGGTGTATCCCGAGGCCAGTGAGAAGGCGGCGCCGCTGTTGCGCACGAGTCGGAGGGTGACGACGTCGCCGATGATCTTGATCGGGCGCTGCGGGTCGAGCGTCGCGACGGCGATCACCTTGGTCAGCAGGTCCAGCCCGATGACGACGAGCGCGACGCCGAGAACGGCTGCGGTCATCTGGGAGAAGCGTCGTGCGGGGGTTGCGTCGTCCGATCGGACTCGATCGCGGTCGGCGTCCGGAGAATCGGCGCCGTGCGGATCCGCGTTGCCGGAATCCGTCAGGGGTTGGTCATCCACAGCCTCATTGTCCACGACCGGTCGAATACGCTGGCTACCCGTGTCCTCGCATCGTCGTCTCCTCCGGTCCGTTGTGTCCTCGTGCGCCGTCATCGCGGCGGTATCCGTGCTGGTCGCGGGGTGCTCGTCGGAGTCCGACGACGCCCCGGGCGCCAGTTCGGCGACGGCTGCCGGTTGCGCGAACGAATCGCCCTCCCGTGCGGCCGGAGCGGCGCCGGTGCCGATCGCGGGGGCCACGGTCACCCTGGTCGACCCGGGTGAGGGCGAGCGTCGCGTGGCCGCTCCCGCTCCCGACACCACGTCGGCTCAGACGGTGACGCTCGTGACGACCTCCGACGTCGCCTCACCGGGGTCGACGGACGCCGAGACCGTCGAGACCCCGATGACCGCCCGGTTCTCGTGCGCCGAGAAATCGGAGCTGGAACTCGAACTGGGCACCGTGACGTCTCCGGACGCGTCCCTCAACGGACAACTGCCGGCGATGGCGGGCACGAAGGCCGGCCTGACCACCGGGCCCGGACTCGCGCCGGTCGCGTTGCGTCTCGCCCCGCCCGAGCAGGCGGGCCAGGAAGCGCGCCTGGCAGTCGAGCAGTCCCTGGTGACGGCGTTGAACACCTCCATCGCACTGCCGACCGAACCGATCGCGGTGGGTGCGCGATGGCGCACCGAACGTGTCATCTCAGCCGCCGCGACGGTCACGCAGACGATCGACGCGCGTCTGTCGGCGTGGGACGGCAACCGTCTCACCATCCAGTTCTCCGCCGAGGAGACCCCGGTGAACTCCGTCTTCGCCATCCCGGGCGGCAGCGACACCCTCACCATCAGCCGCTTCAGTTCCGAGGGCGGCGGGACGGTCGAGATCGACCTGTCACGCGGCCTGCCGGTCGGCGGTCAGCTGACCTACACCGGTGCGCGGGAACTCGTCGGGGCCGACCCGTCGCGTCCCCTGGTACAGAAAACCGGGTTGTCCGTCACCTGGCGGTGAGGACAACCCGGTTCTCCGGGGTCAGCCGAACGGTCCGGCTAGCTCGCCGGGGTGCACATCGCGCTCTTGACCTGGTAGAGGCCGAGCAGGTTGCACACGGTCTGGTTGGAGAGCTTCCAGCGGCCGTCGTCGAAGACGATGGTCGACTCGGCGTTGGTCGGCGGGTTGCCGGCGGTCTCGATGCGAACCTTGACGCGGGCCTTGTTCGGGCCGGCGCTGATGACCGGGTTCACCAGGACCCAGTCGACGTCGGAGTTCTCCGCGCGGGCGTTGACCAGCTCCTCGAAGATGGCCGGGTCCTTCTCCGAACCCTCGACGAGGACGATCTTGTCCTTGCTCGGGATCTTCGGGTCGACGGCGGTGTCCACGAGCTCGTTGAGAGCCGCGATCGACGGCGGCTTGCTGTCGTTGGTGATCTCGGACTCGGTGTCACCACCGGCGGCACCGGCACCGGCATCCGCGGTGCTGGTCAGGGTCGGGGCGGGCGGTGCGTCGCTGTCGTCGCCACCGCAGGCTGCGACACCGGTCATCAATGCGGCCGCGATCATGGTCGCGCCAAGAAACTTCCGATACTTCAACGATCTCCCTCACTATGTCTGTGGACGTGGGCGCGCCGTGGCGCTCTCCCATGACTCGCCGATGGGGTCTGCCGGGTCGGGCCCGGCGACAACCCACACCACTATGCCAAACGCCGGCGGATGATCCCGGTTCCACGCCGCGCCGCTCGAGGCTTGACGGTTCGGCGGCCTGCCGTGAGGCTTGACGACCATGTCCGCTTCTCCCCCGCCCGGTCCGTCGACGACCGTGCTGATCACCACCGGCGGCACCATCGCCGCGCAGACCACGACCGACGGTGCCGTGCCCGCGCTCGGCGCCGACGACTTGCTGTCAGCAGCCTCGAACACCGGGGCCGGGAACGCCGGGATGGAAGCCGTCCGCACCGTCGATCTGATGTCGGTGGACAGTTCGGCGATGACCGTGGCCGACCAACTCGCGGTGGTGCGGGGGATCGCCGACGCCCTCGCCGACCCGGAGGTCGCCGGAGTCGTGGTCACCCACGGCACCGACACGATGGAGGAGACGGCGTTCCTCGCCGATCTCTACTGTGTCGACTCGCGGCCGGTCGTGTTCACCGGCGCCCAGTTGCCGGCCGACCGCCCCGATGCGGACGGTCCGCGCAACCTGGCCGCCGCACTGGCCGCGGTCGGCGATCCCGAAAATCGGGGCCGCGGCGTCCTGGTGGCGGCCGGCGGTCGCATCCTGCCGGCGCGCGGGCTGTTCAAGGTGTCGACGTCCGACGCTGTCGCCTTCGACTCGGTGCGCACCGATCTGCCGCGTCCGGTGCTGACCGACGAGATCCCGCTCGGCCGGACCGCCCGGGTCGACCTCTTCGCGCTGTATCCCGGGGTGTCCCCCGGTCTGATAGCGGCGGCGGTCGCGCAGAACGCCGCGGGCATCGTGCTCGCCGCGACGGGCTCGGGGAACACCCACCCGGACATCACCGCCGAGGTCGCGCTCGCCGTCACCCACGGCGTGACCGTCGTGGTGACGAGCCGGGTGCCCTACGGCGAGGTGTCGGCGACCTACGGCGGCGGCGGGGGCGCCGTCGATCTGCATCGCGCCGGCGCGATCGTGTCGCCGTGGCTGCGTGCGCCGCAGGCCCGCATGGCACTGATCGCACTGCTCACCGCCAAGGCGAGTCCCGAGACGATCGCCGAGTTCTTCTCCGCATCCGGGAAGTGATGTGGCACTGGCGCTCCCGCGACGTTCACTCGTCGTCGGCGCCAAGGTCCCACTCGAGGCTGTCGAGCGGGTCGGCGGGCCGTAGATCGGGATCGTCGACGCCGAAGGTGCGGGTGCGCCCGGGGCCGGTGGTGCGGGTCTCGAAGCGGACGGTGACGACGCCGTGCCCACTCCCCTGCACCCAGCCGTGACCGAACTCGGGGTGGGTCACGTCGGCGCCCGGGGCGAACGGCGCGCGGCTCAGCGGGTTGCCGCCCGGGGCGAAGCGCACGGCTTCGGGCGACTCGGTGTCGGCGGTGGGATCGTGGACGGTCTCCGACACCTCCACGATGCCGCCGGATTCCGATGACGATCCCGATGCGCCACCCGCGGAAGCGGTGTCGTGGTGGGTCGTCTCGTCCGGCGAGGCGTCCAGGTCGTCGAACAGCGCGTACTGCTGCACCGCACTGAGACCGGAGAACCCCACGCCCACAAGACGTATCGCTCCGACGGTGCGCGGGTCGAGGGCCAGACGCTGGGCCGTTCGCTCGAGGTCGTCGAAGTCGGTGGTGGCCGCGGCGGTGGTCGCCGACCGGGTGAGGATCGACATGTCGGAGCGTTTGAGCTTCAGCACCACCGTGCGCGCGCCGCGTCCGTCCTTGAGCAGCCGACGATGTGCGTCGGTGGCGGCCTTGCGGATCGCCTTGCGTAGTTCGTCGAGGTCGACGATGTCCTCGGCGAACGTCGACTCGGCGCTGATCTGTTTGGCCGAGGCGCGTTCGGCGACCGGCCGGTCGTCGACGCCCTGGGCGAGCCGGTGCAGTGCAGGTCCGACGGTGGCGCCGAGCACCGAGGCGACCTCGACGGTCGACATCCGCGCGAGGTCTCCGATGGTGTCGATTCCCAGGCGTGCGAGGCGATCACCCGAGACCGGACCGATCCCCCACAGCTTGCGCACCGGCAGTCCGTGCAGGAACTCGATCTCGCCCGACGGCGGGATCACCATCACGCCATCGGGTTTCGCCATTCCCGAGGCGATCTTGGCGAGCTGCTTGCCGCTGCCGAAGCCGACCGACGCGGCGAGCCCGCACTCGGTGCGGATGCGGGCGCGCACCTGCTCGGCGAACTCGCGCGCCTGCGCCACGGTGGCCCCGGCGAGTTCGGCCGGTTCTGCGAACGCCTCGTCGAAGGAGAGCGTCTCGATCACCGGAACCGCTTCGCGCACAAGCCGGAACACCCGCTTGCTGACCTTGCCGTAGACCGCGCCGCGAGGGGGCACCACGACGCCGGTCGGGCCGATGAGGCGTCGGGCCTGATGCATCGGCATCGCCGACCTGGCACCGAACACCCGGGCCTCGTAGCTCGCTCCGGCCACCACTCCCCGACCTCCGGAACCGCCCACGAGCACCGGGCGACCGCGCAGCGTCGGACGGGTGAGTTGTTCGACCGAGGCGAAGAAGGCGTCCATGTCGAGATGCATCACCCAGCGTGCGCCGCGTTCGGAATCGGCACCGGCCGGCGCCCCGCCCGACCCTCCGCCGGTCACCCACCGTTCGGGTACGGATGATCCGTCCGCGATCGTCGAGTCGGAATCGGGGCGCACCACCCGTCCGAGTCTAGTGAGCAGACGTGACGGCGAAACCCGCTAGTCGGCGGATGTGATCGCGAAGACCGGGATCGATCCGGCGTGTGCGGCGAGGTCGGCGTCGGACGGCTTGGCGTCGAGCCCTTCCGGCAGGAAGCGGCCGACCTCCCAGCCCCACTTGCGCAGGTATTCGCCGATGATCGGCGGGCGCCGGTCGGCGTCGACCTCGGTGAGGGCCACCACGGTCCGACTACGACCGCGCCGGAGTTCGACGGTCTCGGCGGCGCGTGCGTTCCGGGCCCACTGGGTGTTGCCGCGCGGCGAGACGAGGTAGTCCCCGCCGTCGAATCGCAGGACGTTGACGGGGACGGTCTGCAGCTTGCCGGTCCGGCGGCCGGGAACGGTGAGGTTCTGCGCGCCGGCGAGGTTGACGCCGTGGTCGGCGAGCCAGCGAACGGTGCGGTTGAAGACGTTGTCGAACCCCTCGGGAGCGCGGTAGTGGGTGGTACCGGTCATGGTCGTGACCCTTTCGTGGCGGATGGAAAATTATCGAGAGCACCGCTCTCGGTTTTGAGTGTGCACCCGGAAGCGCAAGAAATCAAGAGCACTGCTCTCGAAATGTGGAAGGATCGATCCATGGCGACCGGACGAAGCCGCGCGGAGAACCGCGCGATGATGACCGACGAGATCCGCAGACTCGGGCGCGAGCACCTGGCCACCCACGGCGCAGCCGGACTGTCGCTGCGCGCGATCGCCCGAGAGATGGGCGTCGTGTCATCGGCCGTCTACCGGTACGTCCCCAGTCGCGACGACCTGCTCACCATGCTGCTCGTGGAGGCCTACAACGACGTCGGCGACGCGATCGACGCGGCGGTCTCGGCCATCGAGCCCAGCCGCCGTCGCGAACGCGTGCTCGCCGCCGCGGAGGCCGCCCGGGACTGGGCACTCGACGACCCCGCCCGCTGGGCACTCCTCTACGGCAGCCCCGTCCCCGGTTATGCCGCACCGGGCGAGGAGACGATGGTGCCGGGCACGCGCATCCCGGCCCTGCTCCTGCGCGAGTGCGCGGCCGCACACGCCGAGGGCCTGATCCGCGACGACCTGCCCACACCCACAACCGGGGTCGCCGGCGACATGGCCGCCATCCGCGACGAGTTCGGCATCGACGCCCCCGACGCCGTGCTGGCCGCGTCGACGACCCTCTGGGCAGCCCTCGTCGGCGCGATCAGCCTGGAGCCTTCGGCCAGTACGGCAAGGACACCTTCGCGCACCCCGCCGAGTTGTTCCGGTCGCAGATCGAGCTGACGCTGTCGAGCCTGTTCGCCTGAGCGCTCAGCGCGCGACAGTCCGCCGCTCCTCCACGCCGGCCAGCTTGTCCGGGTTGCGCATGGCGTAGATCTGCTCGATGACGCCGTCGACGATGTGCAGGGTGAACGTGCCCGCCAACTCGCCCTCGATGTAGATCGCCACTCCCGACTGGTTGTTGAAGACCGCCGGTTCAAGGCGGTAGTCCATGCCCTTCCCGAGCCGGGCGAAGCCGGTCAGCAGACGCGCCACGGCCGGCGCGCCGTGGATCGGGTGACGCACCGCGGTCACCTTTCCGTCGCTGTCCGCGGTGAACTCGACCTCGGGTGCCAGCATCGTCAGCAACCTCTCGACGTCACCGGACTACGCGGCCGAGAGGAACGCGTCCACCACCGCGACCGCACGTTCGGAATCCACCGGGTCGAACCGGGGGCGACGCGCCTCGACGTGGTTCCGGGCTCGGTGCCCGATCTGGCGCACCGTGGCGGCCGGCTTGGCGAGCATGTCGCCGACCTCGTTGTAGGAGAAGCCGAACACCTCGCGGAGGACGAACACCGCGCGCTCATCCGGGCTCAGCGACTCCAGCACGATCAGCATCGCCGTGGACACCGACTCCGCGAGCACCACGTCGTCGGCGAGGTCGCGTTCGTCGGTCAGGATCGGCTCGGGCAGCCACGGTCCGACGTACTCCTCGCGTCGCCGCGACCGTGACCTCAGCACGTTGAGTGCCTGGCGCGTGACGATCTTCGCGAGATACGCCTTGGCGTCCGCGATGTCGGTGTCGTCGACCTCCGCCCACCGCAGGTAACTGTCCTGTAGTACGTCGTCGGAGTCGGTCGCCGTCCCGACGATCTCGTAGGCGACGGTGAACAGCAGCGGCCGCAACTCGTCGAAACGCGCTGCCCGCCGGTCGCTCTCGCTTGCCTGGGAGTCGCTGCTGTTCACCGGGGTCCTGCCTCTCGTCGGCGAGCCGGTCACTGCAGAACCGGCTCACGCTCGGCGGTCACCTCGCGACCGCGCAGCCAGCCGAATGCGCCGGGATGCGCGGCCTCGCGTCGGATGTTCCACACGGTACCGCGGCACACCAGCTCCTTGGCCAGAGCTGCGAGACGACCTGTCACCACCGCTCGCGCGGGCGAGTCGTCCCGCCGGGTGAACTGGAGGGTGGCCGCGTGGCGGCCGATGCTCGTGCACTGTGCGACGAAGGCCTGGTCGACCGGGATCGGCCGGTCACCGGCGATCCGGGCGAGGACGGCCTCGGCGGCCTGTGCACCCAGCGGCTGAGCCGCCTGGCAGCTCATCCGGAGTGTGACGCCCTCGACCGCGACCGCGTCTCCCGCGCCGACGATCCGGGCGTCGTCGACGCTCGTCAGGCTCTCATCCGTCTGCAGACGGCCGATTCCGTCAGTGGTCAGGCCACTGTCCGCAGCCAGCTCCGGGGCCTGGAAACCGGTGGCGAACACCGTTGCCGCACTGGACAACACCAGCTCACGCCCGCCGGTCTCGACGATCACCCGCGACGCCTCGACCCCGGTGACCCGCGCATCCTCCAGGACGTCGACGCCGAGTCGTTCGAGTTGCCGGAGGGTGGCCCGGTGGCCACGCTCACCCACCGACGGGGCGACGACACCGCCACCGGCGAGCGTCACCGCGAAGCCGCGTTCGGCGAGTTCGCCGGCGAGCTCCACCCCGGTGAGGCCGCCGCCGACGACAACCACCGGCGCGCCGGCGTCCAGCGCATCGACGCGTTCCCGGAGTTGTTGTGCTGCAGCCCAATCCGAGGCCGACAGCGCATGTTCCGCGGCGCCCGGGATCGGCGGCAGGTGGAGCCGGCTCCCGATCGCGTAGATCACGTAGTCGTAGTCGAGGTGGGTCCCCGACGCGAGGTGTACGCGTCGTGCGCCGGCGTCGATCCGGGTGGCGGTGTCGACCACGACGTCGAGGCCGTCACCGAGCACGTCGTCGAATCCGACCTGCGGCTCACCGGTCCGTGCGATGAACTGGTGCAACCGGATGCGCTGCACGAAGAACGGCTGCGGGTTCACGACCGTGACGTCCACGGCGGGGTTGCGGCGCAGCCGGTTGGCCGCCATGGCCCCCGCGTAGCCGGCGCCGAGCACGACCACATGCGTCCGTGCGACCGTCTGGATTTCCTGCGTGATGTCGGTGGTGCTCATCGTTCTGCCTTCCGTCGGTGTTCGAGGTGGTCATCCTCGAGACACCGACGGCGGCAGAAATGTGACAGCTACTACGAAGTAGCTGGTCAGCCGACCTTCGCGACGTCGGCGGTGACGCCGTCGCCGAGCTCGATGGCGCCCGGCGCACCGTCGGCCGTGACGTCGAACTCCACGGCGAGGACCTCACCGGCGACGAGGCCCGCGTGCGTCTGCGCCCACTCGAGACGCTCGGCCGGCACGACGAGGCGCACCGTGATGCGGTCGGAGACGTCCAGGTCGAGGTTGCGGCGCGCATCCTGCAGTTCGCGCACGCGGTCCTTGGCCCAGCCCTCGGCCTCGAGCTCGGGGGTCACCGTGGTGTCGAGCACGACGAGGCCCTTGCCCCCGGGCAGCTCGGCGGTGGAGTCCGGTTCGACCGCCACCAGCTTGCGGCTGTACTCGCCGTCGTGGAGCTCGATGCCGTCGGCGATGACGACCTCGGCGCCGTCGGCACCGGTACCCACCGACCAATTGCCGGACTTCACGGCCTTGATCGCGCGCTGGACGTCCTTGCCCAGGCGCGGACCCGCCGCGCGTGCGTTGACCGCGATCTCGTAGCGGCCGTACTCGCTGGCGTCGGTGGCCAGCGAGACGGACTTGACGTTCATCTCGTCCTTGACCAGGTCGACGTACGGCTCGAGTGCGGCCGCGGTCGGCGAGGCCACGGTCAGACCGGGCAGCGGCAGGCGGACGCGCAGCTTGTTGGCCTTGCGCACGCTCGACGCGACCGAGCAGACCGCCTGCACCTCGTCCATGGCCGCGACCAGGTCGGCGTCGGCCGGCAGCTCGTCTGCGGTCGGCCAGTCGGTCAGGTGCACCGAACGGCCACCGGTGAGACCGCGCCAGATGGCCTCGGTCGCCAGCGGCAGCAGCGGTGACGCGAGCCGCGATGCCACCTCGAGCACCGTGTACAGGGTGTCGAAGGCGTCGGTGTCCTCTTCCTGACCGGCCCAGAACCGTGCACGCGACCGGCGCACGTACCAGTTGGTCAGCGACTCGACGAACTCGCGGAACGCGTCGCACGCACCGGCGATGTCGTAGGTGTCGAGCGCCTCGGTCATCGTGTCGCGGGTGGTCGCGAGCTTCGCCAGGATGTAGCGATCCAGGACGTTCTGCGAGTCGGTCCGCCACGTCGCCGGACGATCTGCGTACAACTGCAGGAAGCTGTAGGCGTTCCACAGTGGCAGCAGTGCCTGGCGGACACCCTCGCGGATGCCGCGCTCGGTGACGACGAGGTTGCCGCCGCGCAGGATCGGCGAGGCCATCAGGAACCAGCGCATCGCATCGGAGCCGTCGCGGTCGAAGACCTCGTTGACATCCGGGTAGTTGCGCTTGGACTTGGACATCTTCTGCCCGTCGTCACCCAGCACGATGCCGTGTGCAGCAACGGTTTTGAACGCCGGACGGTCGAAGAGCGCGGTCGCCAGCACGTGCATGGTGTAGAACCAGCCGCGCGTCTGACCGTTGTACTCGACGATGAAATCGCCCGGGTTGTGCGCGGGCGCCGACGCGGAGTCGCCGCCGTCGAACCAGTCGCGGTTCTCGAACGGGTAGTGCACCTGGGCATACGGCATCGACCCGGACTCGAACCAGCAGTCGAGGACCTCGGGCACACGACGCATGGTCGACTGCCCGGTCGGGTCGTCCGGGTTCGGGCGGGTCAGCTCGTCGATGTGGGGCCGGTGCAGGTTGTCCGGGCGCACGCCGAAGTCGCGCTCGAGCTCGTCGAGCGAACCGTAGACGTCGATGCGCGGGCACTCCGGGTTGTCCGAGATCCACACCGGGATCGGCGCGCCCCAGTAGCGGTTGCGACTGATGTTCCAGTCGCGCGCACCCTCGAGCCACTTGCCGAACTGGCCGTCGCGGATGTGCTCGGGCACCCAGGTGATCTGCTTGTTCAGCTCCACCATGCGGTCGCGGAACTGGGTGACGGCGACGAACCACGACGGCACCGCCATGTAGATCAGCGGCTGTCCCGACCGCCACGAATGCGGGTAGGAGTGCTCGATGGTCTCGTGGCGCAGGATGCGGCCCGCCGCCTTGAGGTCCTTGATGATGACCGGGTTGGCGTCGAAGACCATCTGGCCCTCGTACGGCGGGACCTGCGAGGTGAAGCGGCCGCCCGGATCGAGCGGCTGGACGACCTCGATGCCGTTGGCGGTCGCGAGGTCCATGTCCTCTTCACCGAAGGCCGGTGCGAGGTGGACGACGCCGGTACCGCTCTCGGTGGTGACGTAGTCGCCGAGCAGCACTCGGTGTGCGTTCGGGTGTCCGACGAAGAAGTCGAACGGCGGTGTGTAGGAGAGGTTCTCGAGGTCCTTGCCCAGATGGGTACCGATCACCTCGGGTTCGGCGATCTCCTTGGCGTACGCACCCAGCAGCGCCTCGGCCAGCAGGTACTGCTGCCCGTCGGCGGCCTTGACGTGCACGTAGGTGACCTCGGGGTTGACCGCGATCGCGAGGTTCGACGGCAGGGTCCAGGGCGTGGTGGTCCAGATCAGCGCGTTGACACCGTCGAGTGCGGCCAGCGGACCCTCGGGCACCGACAGCGGCATCCGCACGGTGACCGCCGGGTCCTGGCGCATGCGATAGGCGTCGTCGAGCTTGGACTCCTGGTTGCTCAGCGGCGTCTGCTCGTACCAGCTGTAGGGCAGCACGCGGTAGCCCTGGTAGATCAGACCCTTGTCGTAGAGGGCCTTGAACGCCACATGACCGACTCCATGAAGTCGAGGTCGAGCGTCTTGTAGTCGTTGTCGAAGTCCACCCAGCGCGCCTGGCGGGTCACGTAGTCGCGCCACTCACCGGTGTAACGGAGAACCGAGTCACGGCAGTACTCGTTGAACTTCTCCATGCCCATCTTCTCGATCTCCGACTTGTCGGTGATCCCGAGCTGGCGTTCGGCCTCGAGTTCGGCGGGCAGACCGTGTGTGTCCCAGCCGAATCGACGATCGACCTTCTTGCCACGCATGGTCTGGTACCGGGGGACCACATCCTTGACGTAGCCGGTCAGGAGATGGCCGTAGTGCGGGAGCCGTTGGCGAAGGGCGGGCCGTCGTAGAAGACGAACTCCTCGGCATCGGCACGGTTCTCGATGGACGCGGCGAAGGTCGAGTCGGCATCCCAGTACTCCAGGACGTGCTGCTCCACGGACGGGAAATCGGGGGCGCTGCGGCCCGTCCCACCCGTCATGTCGACTTTGGGGTACACACGGCCGGTCGCGTTCGCGCCCGTCTCGTTCGTGTCGGTCACGGCTCGTCTCCTCGTGCCTGGTGATGTCTCTCCTCGGCACGGGGACGCACACCGTCAGGTCTGCGCGGTACCACCCCGCTTGCGCCGGCACTCCGGCGCCACTCATCGGATCGCGCGGGTCTCCCCGTACGGTCCCGTGGCTGTGACGGGCCACGCCCGCCCGGTTCTACTGGGAGCGTCGTGCTCTGTTCTTCCGGGTGCTCCCCGGTGATGGCCGGATCAACGCGTCAACCAGTGTAACGACGCACCGCCCGGACAGGCGAATCGGTATCGCCTGTCCGGGCGGTGCGGGGTCGAGAACGGGAGATCAGTCGAGCGGTGGACGCCAGTTCGGGTCGAGCGGATCGAAATCCGGCGCACGACGCCGACCCGGCCTCGGTTCCGGGGACTCGGACTGCTCCCCCTGCGGCTGGGGATCCGACGGCGGGTTCCCGTACTGCGGAGGACGCGGACCCGGCTGGGACTGACCTGATTGGAACGGTCCGGACTGCGGCGACCTCGGCGGGTTCGGCCGCGGTGGCTGACCGCCGGTCTGCTGCGGACCCGGCGCCTGGTACGGCTCGCGAGGCGGCCTGCCCGGCGCACCCCGACCGGGCGGTGTCTGACCTGGGGGCGCCTGACCGGGTGCGGGTGTCGGACCGGCGTTCGGCGGGCCGACCGGCTCGCCGACCGACCGCAGGTAGTCCTCGAGGTTGCCCTCGCGACGCTCTGGTGCCGGGCGGCTCTCGGGCACCGTCGGCCGAGACGGCGTCGGTCCCGACGGTGCGGCCATACCGGGTTCGAAGGAGGGCCGCTCGTAGGCGGCCGTCTCTTCGTCGGCATCGGAAACCTGCGCAGACGGCATCGCCGTCGGGTACCGGCGTGTTCGGGACTCGTCGGCATCGCGATCGTCGTCGTCCTCATCGCGTCCGGCTCCGGGGACCATGTCTTCCAGCGATCGGCCGGAATCCCGGTTGCGCCCCGAGAACACATCGACGAGCAGGAAGGCCAGGCCGAGGAGACAGATGACGATGCAGGCGACGGCGAGCCACACGGTCCCGGTGATGAGACCGAGGATGAGCAGCACGAACCCGACGAGGGTCGCGCCCAGGGCCAAGGTCAGCACATCACCAGCCTAGGGTGCATGTCCGGCGCGGAGGTCAGCTCGGCGAGTAGCTGCTGAAACCGCCGCTGCCCGGATCGTTCGAGAACGACTGGTCGGGACGACCACCCTCGACCGGTGCCGCGCTGCCGCGCTGCTGCAGCTCTTCGAGCTGCGACTCGAGGTAGGTCTTCAGGCGGGTGCGGTACTCACGCTCGAAGGTCTTGAGCTGTTCGATCCGTCCCTCGAGCACGCCGCGCTGCTGGTTGATCGTGCCCATGATCTCGCTGTGCTTGCGCTCGGCGTCGCTCTGGAGCGCGTCCGCGCGCTCCTGTGCCTGGCGCAGCTGCGCCTCGGAGCGAGTCTGGGCGTCGGCCAGGATGGCCTCCGAACGCTGGCGCGCGTCGGCGAGCATGGCGTCGGACTTGCTCTGCGCCTCCGAGACCAGCGTGTCGGCGCGGGTCTGCGCGTCGGCCAGCATCGCGTCGGCGTCGGCGCGGGCACTGCCGGTGAGGCGGTCCGCGGTGTCCTGCGCGAGCGCGAGGACGCGGGCGGCACGGACGTTGGCGTCGTCGTTGACCACAGGCGCGGCGGGCTGCTGGACGGGAGCGGGCTGCTCCTGAACCGGCGGCTTGGCGAACATCTGGGTCCGCTCCTCTGCGGGGGCGGCGCCGGCACCCGAGCGGGCGTCGGCGAGCTCACCCTCGAGCTCCTCGACGCGCTGCTTCAGGTCGGTGTTCTCTTCGATCAGCCGGGCGAGCTCGGCCTCGACGAAATCGAGGAACTGATCGACCTCATCCTCGTTGTAGCCGCGCTTACCGATAGGCGGTTTGCTGAACGCGACGTTGTGCACATCAGCTGGAGTCAGCCGCATGTCGGTTCCCCTCGTGTCTGTGGTGAAGCTTGTGTTCAGTTGGCGTGCCGTCCAACCCCGATCGCGCGACGTGAGTCGTTCGACCAATACAGGTTGTCACTAACTATTCATACCAGTCAAAAACTGTAACTGGCGTCCAATCCTGTCACATGCGAACCGTAGGTCGCACTGTTGGATGCTCAGCCCGATCGAAACTCCTCCGAACGGGCAGGGCATCCGAAGACGACAACCAACGGTAGTCCATCTGCGTACCTCAAGGTACCCGGGTCACAGGGGTCCCGGTGCGCGACGCGTCGGCGGATCAGGAGCGGGTGAGAACCAGAGCGGTGGCCAGCGAATCGGCGACCGCGTCGGCGCGGAGACCGTTCACGATGTTCATGGCGATGATGACGACGAGCATGACGATCATCAGCGACAGATCCAGGCGGATCGGACCGAGCGGGATCGGCGGCAGGACCCGCCGCAGCGCCTTGATCGGCGGATCGGTCAGAGTGAACACCGTCTCGATGATCACGACCGCCACCCCGGTGGGTCGCCACTCGCGGGCGAACGTCCGCACCAGCTCGACGACGAGCCGGCCGAGGAGAAGCAACCAGAAGACCAACAGGATGTAGTACAGGACACCCAACAAAATCGCAGCCACGCGTCAAGATTGCCTGAAGAGCACCGGCCGGTGCGAACCGAGGGTGCCCACCTGCATCAGGAGTGGTTGTAGAAGCCGGTCTCGGCGATCTTGCGGCGGTCATCGGGCGACACGTCGACGTCGGCCGGCGACAGCAGGAAGACCTTGGTGGCCACCTTGTCGAAGGAGCCGCGCAGAGCGAAGGCCAGGCCCGCGGCGAAGTCGACGAGGCGCTTGGCGTCGTCGTTGGTCATGTCGACGAGGTCCATGATGACCGGGTTGCCGTCGCGGAAACGCTCACCGATGGTGCGGGCCTCGCTGTAGTCCGAGGGACGCAGGGTGGTGATCTTCTGCAGCGGGCCGTCGGCGAAGACGCGCTCGAGCTCGCGGTGCTCGGGGCCGGCCGGGCGCGACGAGGCGGCACGCAGGGCGGCACTCGACGAACGCTGCAGCGGTTCGAGGCGCGCAGCGGAACGCATCGGGGCCTCGGGCGTCGGACGCGGTCCGGCGTAGGCGAACTCGGGGACGAAGTCACCGGCGAGTTCGTATCCGCCGTCGAAATGACGGTCGTCGTAGGCCATCTCGTCGCGGTAACCGGCCTCACGGAAGCCGGGGTCACGCAGGGAGGGCTCGTAACCGGGGTCGTAGGAGCCCTCACCGTAGTAGTCGTCACGGTAGGCACGCTCACGCGACGGGACACGCAGCGCGGAGCCGTCCTCGAGGTAGTCGTCCTCGTACTCGCTGGGCGGCACCATGCCGAAATAAGCCTTAAACTTCTGCATCGTGGTCATTGTCGGCCTCTCTGTCGTGCGACGCCGGTGTGCAGCCGTGCCGGATGGTGCATCTGATGTCACTGTGCTTGTTGAGATATTTGCGCTTGTTGTGCCACTTGGTTCTGTTGTTACCAATGTGATTACTGAGAGAGTAGCGGCCGATCGCCCATGATCGCGGTTCCGACACGCACACATGTCGAGCCGGCTGCAACCGCCTCTTCCATGTCACCGGACATACCCGCCGACAGTTCGACGGCGTCGGCGTACCGATCGCGAAAAGCGTTGTGGATACGAGCGGATTCGGCCATCCAGTACTTCCGCTCACCGGTGAGTGGGGCGATGACCATCAGTCCGCGCAACTGCAGAGAGTCCTCGCTCGACACCTGCTCGGCGAGTGCGGGAAGATCCGCCTCGACGACGCCGCCTCGCTGCGGGTCCCCGTCGAGACTCACCTGCAGCAGCACCCCGAGACGCGCGGTCCGCTCCCCCTCGTCGAGCGCGGCTCGCGCGGCCCGGCCCAGGGCCTCGACCACCTTCGGACGATCCACCGAGTGCACCGCACGCGCCCAACGCGCGATGGAACGGGCCTTCTTCGACTGGACGGTCCCGATCATGTCGAACACCGGGACGTCGGTGGAATCCTCGGGTGTCCAATCGGCGAGGACCTCGGCGACCTTGCGTCCGGCCTCCGGCTCACGGGACTCGCCGAACGATCGGACGCCCAGGTTCAGCAACCGGCGGACGTCGTCGGCCGGGAAGTATTTCGTCACCACCAGGAGCGCACACGCCCCGGTGGGTCGGCCCGCGGCCGCGACGGCCGCGTCGAGCCGCCCGCGTACGGCTTCGAGTCGCTCGGACAGCTCGGCGGTGCGTGCGTCATCGAGAGAATCGCTCATGTCCCCCATCATTCTCCGCGTGGAGCACCGGGGGTCTACTCGCCGTCCGGCGCACTCTCGTCGTCCATCCAGATCACCGATGCCAGGCGGCCGGTCGGTGCGCCGCGCCGGTGGCTGAAGAGACTCAGGTCCGAGATCGTGCAGCGCGGGTCGACGGCGACCCCGGCGACCCCGGCCTCGAGGAGCTGGCGGCGCAGACCGGAACGGAGGTCGAGGCCCGTCGTGCCCTTCTTCGTGCGACTCGCACTCCCGGGCAGATGCTTCTCGACGTCGGCCTGCATCGCCGGGGGCACCTCGTACTGCTCACCGGACGCCGCCGGGCCGAGAAACGCTCCGATCGACTCGATGCGCGCACCGAGTTCGACCATCACCTTCAGGGTCTCGCGCACGATGCCGATGCGTGCCCCGACGCGCCCGGCATGGACACCGGCGATCACGCCGGCCTCGTCGTCGCTGAGGAGCACCGGCACGCAGTCGGCCGACAGCACGGCGAGCGCGAGGCCCGGTGTGGTCGTCACCAGCGCATCGGTCGCCGGAACCGGTTCGGGGACCGGACCGTCGACGACCGTCACGTTGCGGCTGTGGATCTGTTCCATCCAGACGACCGAGGACGCGGGCAACCCGATCTGCTCGGCCAGACGATTCCTGTTGGCGGACACCGCTTCCGGGTCGTCTCCGACATGGTCACCGAGATTGAACGAGTCATACGGTGCCACCGAGACGCCGCCGGCACGCGTGGTGACCACACGACGCACCCGCATGCGGGTCAGCGCTTCATGAAGGACGGCACGTCGACGTCGTCGTCGTCGAGATGCACGGTGTTGCGACGCGGGGGCTCCGGCTCACGCTCACCACCGAAGGGATCACCCGACCCCTTGGGGATGTCACCGAAGAGCGGATCGCTCTTCGGCGGCGCCGAGACCGCGCCGGCTTGTCCCTGTCCGACAGCCGAACGGCCGGCGGCCGCAGCGGGCACGTCGGACCGCTTCTTCGGGGTGCCGCCGTCGAAACCGGCGGCGATGACGGTCACTCGGACCTCGTCGCCGAGGTTGTCGTCGATCACGGTGCCGAAGATGATGTTGGCGTCCTCGTGGGCCGCCTCCTGGACCTGGGTGGCCGCGTTGTGGATCTCGAAGAGACCGAGGTCGCTGCCGCCGGCGATCGAGATCAGCACGCCCCGAGCGCCTTCCATCGACGCCTCGAGCAGCGGCGAGTTGATCGCCGACTCGGCCGCCTTCTTGGCACGGTCCTCACCTCGGGACGAGCCGATGCCCATGAGTGCGCTGCCCGCGTCGCTCATGACGCCCTTGACGTCGGCGAAGTCGACGTTGATCAGACCAGGGGTGGTGATGAGGTCGGTGATCCCCTGGACACCGTTGAGGAGGACCTCGTCGGCGCTGCGGAACGCGTCCATGAGGCTCACCTGCGCGTCGCCGAGCTGGAGCAGGCGGTCGTTCGGGATCACGATGAGGGTGTCGCAGGACTCCCGCAGCGCGGTGATGCCCGCTTCGGCCTGTCCGCCGCGACGCTTGCCCTCGAAGGAGAACGGGCGGGTGACCACGCCGACGGTGAGAGCACCGAGCTTCCGGGCGATCTGCGCGACGACCGGTGCACCACCGGTGCCGGTGCCGCCACCCTCGCCCGCGGTCACGAAGACCATGTCGGCACCCTTGAGGAGCTCCTCGATCTCGTCGCGGGCGTCCTCGGCGGCACGGCGGCCGACCTCGGGGTCGGCGCCGGCACCCAGGCCACGGGTGGAGTCGCGACCGACATCGAGCTTGACGTCGGCGTCGCTCATCAGCAGGGCCTGCGCGTCGGTGTTGATCGCGATGAACTCGACTCCCTTGAGTCCCTGCTCGATCATGCGGTTGACGGCATTCACGCCGCCGCCGCCGATGCCGACGACCTTGATGACGGCCAGGTAGTTGTGCGGTGGCGTCATGCGCTCGCCTTCCTCGTAATGGGTCGTGCTCGATGTTCCGTTGCTGATCTCTCAGCGCGTTCCGGTGCTGATGTGTCAGCGGCTAAGTGCTGACAAAACCCTAAACCTGAACCATAGATCTAGAGTTATGTCAAGTAGTTCGTTGTGGAGATGACGCTAGGCATCCCGGGCCCCGGTATCCACAACAGCGCCCGGCGTGTCGGGAAGTCGCGCCGAAATTCGGTGAATTTCTCAGATCTTCAACGAATCTGGCGTCGTTCCCGGCCCGTGCCGGCGGCCGCGGGCCGACACCATCACTTGTAGGCCGGGAACTCAGGGCTCGAGACGTTGTACATCTTGGCGTCCCGGCTCAGCAGATACGTGAGGGTTCGCGCCTTCTCCGCTCCCCGATCGCTGTCGCCCCAGATGACCCGGCGGTCCTCGGTGAGGAGGAACTCGATGTCGACCGGAGAGTTCGCCGACACCCGGATGACCTGTCGCGCCAGCGATTCCGGGAGTCCGGCGACCGCGGTGATCGCCTCCCGGGTGGTGGGGTCGGCCGGGCCCGGGTTCGGGGTCTCGAGAACCGGGAGCTTGAGCACCTCCGGCGGCACGCCCTGGGCGCGGACGTAGTGCAGGAAGGACACCCCCGACCGGTCGAGGACGTGGACCTCGTCCCCGCTCGTCACGATCACCACCGGCACCCGCTCGACGACGGTGATGGTGAGCGACGAGGGGTAGGACCGCTGGACGCGGACGGATTCGACAGACGGGATGGTGGCGACCCGCTGCGCGACGGCGCGGGTGTCCACCTGGAGAAGCGGTGTCCCCTGGGGGACGGCTGCGACGCGGAGGATCTCGTCGGCCGGGACCGAGCCGTTGTCCAAGATGTCGGTGCTGCGTACCGACATCAGCGGGGTCAGATAGGCGATCAGGACCAGCCCGACCCCCGCGGCGACGACCATCAGGGTGCCGAGGATCAGGCGGGACCGGCGGCGGGTCGGCCAGCGGATCACGAGACCCGTCCCGTGAGGCCCCCGTCGCCGGGGCCCTCACCGTTCGCGTGCGTCGTGCGCTCGGACCCGGTGTCCGCACCGAGCGCGGCGAGGATCTCGGGACCCTGCATGGTGATGTCGCCCGCACCCAGGGTCAACACGAGGTCACCGGGTCGCGCCAGGCCGGCGACCTGACCGGCCAGCCGCGACAGGTCCGGCGCGAACACCGACGGGCGGGTCAGCTTGTCGGCGATCGTCCGGCCGCTGACACCCGGTATCGGTGCCTCGCGGGCGCCGTAGACGTCGGCGACGACCACGGTGTCGGCGAGGTCGAGGGCGGTGGCGAACTCGTCGGCGAACTCGACCGTGCGCGAGTACAGGTGGGGCTGGAAGACCGCGATGACGCGACCGCGCGGCGCGTCGGGGCCGACCCGCGCGGCCATCATGGCCTGCGCCGCGGACAGCACCGAGCGCACCTCGGTCGGATGGTGGGCGTAGTCGTCGATGACCTCGACGCCGCCCCGGCGGCCGCGGAACTCGAAGCGACGATGGACCCCGCCGAACGCACCGATGCCCGCGAGGATTCCGTCGAGGGCACCCGCGGCGTCGGCGGTCTGCGCTGCGTTGACGCGGACGGCGCCGATCACCGCGGCGATCGCGTTGAGCGCCATGTGCTCTCCCGGGAGCGGGAGGATGAGTTCACGTTCGACGACCGTGCCGGTCTCGTCGGCGGGACCGGTCACCGGCGCGGTGAAGCGGACCCGTGCCGCTCCCCCGGCGGCCCGCGGCTCCCACGACAGCAGGGTCGCCACGTTGGGCACGCCGGGCGCGAGGCCCGCATGGGTGCCGCGGCCGTAGCCGAGGACCGCGACCCCGCGCTCGGCGAGATCGCCGCGGACGCGTCCGGCGAGTGCGGCCGATCCGGGATCGTCGAGGCAGACCACGAGGGTGCCGCCGGTCCGGATGCGTTCGGTGAACTTGTCGAACACGTCGACGTAGGCCTCGATCGAGCCGAAGAAGTCGAGATGGTCGGCGTCGATGTTGGTGACGGCGACGACGTCGGGCGTGTACTCGAGCAGCGAACCGTCGCTCTCGTCGGCCTCGGCCACGAAGACCGGGTCGCCGCCGTGATGGGCGTTGGTGCCGGATTCGTTGAGCTCGCCGCCGATCGCGAACGACGGATCGCTGCCGGCGTGCTGAAGGGCGACGACGGCCATCGAGGTGGTCGAGGTCTTGCCATGGGTCCCGGCGAGCAGCATCGTCCGGTCGCCCTCCATGAGCTGGGCGAGCACGCGCGGGCGCAGCAGGATCGGGATGCCCCGCGAGCGGGCGGCCACCAGCTCGGGGTTGGTCTTGGGGATGGCGGCGTGGGTGGTGACCACCACCGACGGGCCGCCCGGGATCTGGTCGAGCGCCGACGGATCGTGTCCCACCTGGACACGGGCGCCACGCGTGCGGAGTTCGAGGATGCCGCGGCTGTTCTTCGCGTCCGATCCGGACACCTGGCCGCCGCGGGCGAGCAGGATGCGCGCCAGTCCGGACATGCCGGCGCCGCCGATGCCGACCATGTGCACGCGGGCCAGCTGCGGCGGCAGTCCTCCGGTTCCCACGGTCGTCCCCTCGCTCATGTCGTCACCTCCCACGCCTTCTCCGGTCGTCTCGCCGGCCGTGTCCCGTCCGACCCGGTCCCGTCCAATTGTCACTGCTCGCCGGCCGATCGGCGGGAACGAAACGCCTTGCGGACCGAGCCCCGGCCCGCGCGGAATCCGCGAGCGAGTTCGAGAGCGGCGTCGGCGACGGCCGCCGCGGCGTCACGATGGCCCGTGCCCGCGGCCGCCGCGGACATCTTCTGCAGTCGCTCCGCGTCCTGCAGGAGGGCCGGCACCTCGCGTGCCACCCACTCCGCGCTGACCGCCGAGTCCTCGACGATGAGTCCGCCACCGGCCTCGACGACCGGTAGCGCGTTGAGGCGTTGTTCGCCGTTGCCGTGTGGCAGCGGGACGTAGACGGCGGGCAGACCGGTGGCCGACACCTCGGCGACGGTCATCGCACCGGACCGGCACATCACCAGGTCGGCCGCGGCGTAGGCGAGATCCATCCGCTTGAGGTAGCCGACGCCGCGGTACGGCGGGGCGCCCTCGACGATCACCGGATCGATCGAGTTCTTGGGCCCGTAGGCGTGCAGGACACCGATGCCCGCCTTTGCGAGGGCTTCGGCCGCACCCGAAACCGCGGCGTTGATGCGTTGCGCGCCTTGGGATCCACCGAAGACGAGCAGGGTCGGGGCGTCCTCGTCGAGACCGAAGTAGTGTCGCGCCTTGGCCCGCAGAGCAGGCCGGTCCAGCTCGGTGAGGACACCGCGGACCGGCATGCCGACGACGGTCGCGTCGAGGCCGGAACCGTCGACGGCGGCCAGGATTCGGTCGGCGAAGCGGGCGCCCACCTTGTTGGCGATGCCCGCCGAGGCATTCGCCTCGTGGATGACGATCGGGATGCGGTTGCGTCCGCGCAGGTGCATCTGCGCGGCGAGGTAGGCCGGCACGGACACGTACCCGCCGAAGCCGATGACGACGTCGGCATCCACGTCGGCGAGCACCTTGCGGGTCGCGGCGACCGAGGACACCAGGCGGCCGGGCGTCTTGGCGAGGTCCATCCCGGGTTTCCGCGGCAACGGGACCGGCGGGATCAGCCGAAGGTCGTATCCGCGTTCGGGCACCAGGTCGACCTCCAGGCCGCGGCTGGTCCCGAGTGCGGTGACGCGGGCCGTCGGGTCGATGCGGGTGATCGCGTCGGCCACGGCGAGCGCGGGTTCGATGTGTCCGGCGGTACCACCGCCCGCGACCACCACCGACAACGGCCGCCCGCCCGGGCCTCCGGTCGTATCAGATTGTGCTGCACCCGAACTCACCGGCTCTGTCACTCCATCTCCAGCCACTTCGCACGTCTGTCCCACGCGGGGCATCGCCTGCCGCGGGAGCCGTCAGCGGCGTCCCGCGCGGCCGTGTGTCGGCCGATCGCGCCCGGGGTCGGCGGACCTCGGCGTACGCGGCTGATGCGCGCCCGCCCGCCATCCCGGTGACGCCGAGCGACGTGCACTGCCGGCGCCGGGATACCCGCCACGGTAGTCGACGCCTGCTCGTGTCGACGGCGCAGGTCGGGTGCGACCTGCCGTTGCCGGACGCCGTGCGGACGCACCACGAGCAGGTGCCGGTTCGGCGGCCTTCGCCCGTTTCCACGGCATGGTGAACCGGCCCAGGCTCGGCGCAGGCTCGGCCGGTCGTCCGCGACGACCCGACGGTCCTGTCCGACCGGACGCTCCCGCCCGTCCCGATGCACCGGCACGTACGGCCGTACGGCCGCCGGACCGTTCGCCCGCCGAGCGACGCCGGTCGAGCCGATCGCGCAGGGTCTCCGCCCGCGTCTGCCGGTAGGCCACCGGCGTCGGGAGCCGCAGGATCCGGGCCAGTCGGCCCTGCGACCCGGTGGTGAGGGCCGCGACGGCCTCGGGTTCGTGTCGTGCGGCGTTGGCGAGGAGCCCGAGCATCGCGAGCACGGTCAGCGTCGACGTACCGCCCGCCGAGATGAGTGGCAGCTGGATACCGGTGACCGGTAGCAGGCCGATGACGTAGCCGATGTTGATGAACGCCTGCGCGAGGATCAGCACGGTGATGGTCGCGGTCATCAGGCGCAGGAACGGGTCGGTGGAACGGTGCGCGATGCGGAAGCCGATGTAGCCCAGCAGCACGAACAGGAACACCACCAGCAGACCGCCGAGGAGGCCGAGTTCCTCGCCGATGATGGCGAAGATGAAGTCGTTGTGCGCGTTGGGCAGATAGTTCCACTTGGCGCTCGACTGGCCGAGACCCACACCGAAGACGCCGCCGTTGGCCAGTGCGTAGGTCGCCTGGCGCGCCTGGTAGCCGGCGCCCTGCGGGTCGTCGATGCCGCCGAGGAAGCTCATCACGCGCTGTGAGCGGTAGCCCTCGGCGAGCGCGAGGATCACCGCGAGGGCCACACCGGAGACGGCGAACGCCGAGAACACCTTGATCGGCAGCCCGGCGAACCAGAGCATCGCGCCGACGATGATCGCGATGGTGATCGTCGTCGAGAGATTGGGCTCGAGGATGATCAGCACGCAGACCAGCATCGCGACCGGGACCAGCGGGATCAGGAGCTCTTTGATCGAGGCGTTGTCCCGACGCCGCGAGGCCAGCAGGTGCGCACCCCAGATACAGAGCGCCACCTTGACCAGCTCCGAGGGTTGCACCGACACACCGGAGATGACGAACCAGCGTCGCGCGCCCTGGCTGAGCGTGCCGATGCCGGGGATGAGCACCAGTCCGAGCAGGAGGATGGCGATGGCCATCGACGGCGCGGCGAAGCGCCGGAGCAGGCGGATGGGGACCCGCAGCATCAGGTAGAAGACGATGAGGCCGAGTCCGGCGAAGATGACCTGGGTCGTGAACAGTCCGTACGCCGATCCCTCTTGCGAGTACCCCTCGACCGACGACGCCGACAGCACCATGACCAGACCGAAGGCCGTCAGCATGAACGCCATCGTGAGGACCAGCTGGTAAGAGGCCAGCGGCCGCGCCAGGAGGTTGCGCACGGCCTCGACGAGCAGGGCCGGCAGCGAGGCCGTCACCGACGCGGCGGTCGAGGCCGCCGCGGAGACCTCGGCGGCCGGCTTCGACAGCGCGGCCGCACCTTCCGACGCCTTCCGCCGTACGGTGGCCGCCCTGCTCTCGTCCGAGTGCTCGTCCGTCACGTCATCCAACGAGTCGTCGAACGTGTTCTCGTCGTCGACCGCGCTCTCGTCAGCCGCGGTCTTGTCGCTGCTCACGCGACTCACCGCGAGGTGGAGGTGCCGGCGATGTCCTGTGCGGCGTGCGCGAACGCGTCACCGCGCCGGCCGTAACCGGCGAACATGTCCAGCGACGCCGCGGCGGGTGCGAGGAGCACCGCGTCGGGCTTCGGGTCGCTCGCCGCGGCGAGCTCCCACGCCTCGGCGACCGCCCGGTCCATCACGGCGACGGCGGGGTCTGATCCCGAGGCTCGAGTCGACGAGTTCGGGATCGACGAGAGGACGGGTGCGGTCTGACCCTGGCGTTGCACGTTCACCGTGCCATCGTCCCCTGTGAATACTGTGACTGTTGGGACTTCTGGGGCGTGTCGCGCGATCGCTTCGACGACCAGTTCCCGATCCCGGCCGATGGCGACCACTCCGGCGAGCCGATGGCCGACCGCGGTGAGCATCCCGTCCATCGACGCACCCTTGAGCAGGCCGCCCGCTATCAGCACCACACGGTCGTACGCGGCGACCGCGCCTGGGCGGCATGCGGGTTGGTGGCCTTGGAGTCATCGACGAAGCGGATGCCGTCGCGCGTCGCCACGACCTCGCCGCGGTGGGCGGCGGGCCGGAAATCGGTGAGCGCGGCGTCGACGGCGTCGCGCTCGACTCCGATCGACAGTGCGAGTGCGGCGGCGGCGAGAGCGTCGGAGACACCCGACGGACCGGCCGGATGCACGACGCCGGCGGACAGCAGACGACCCGCACCGAAGGCGCGGTCGACGAGTTGCCCGTTCTCGACGCCGAGCTGACCGTCCTGCGGCGGGTTCAGCGTGAAGCCGACCCGGCGTCCCGCGCCCGGCAGACCCGACGCGACCGCGTCGTCGAGGCCGACGACCGCGATGTCGCCGCGCAGCGCACCCGCCTTGGCCAGCGCATAGGCGTCGAAGGTGCCGTGCCAGTCGAGATGGTCCTCGGCGACGTTGAGCACCACCCCGGCCGCCGGGGTGACCGACGGCGCCCAGTGCAGCTGGAACGACGACAACTCGGCGCACAGCACGTCGACGCGGGGCGTCGCGCGCATGGCGTCGAGGACCGGCAGACCGATGTTGCCGCAGGCCGCGCCGGCACGGCCGGAGCGCTCGACGATGTCGGCGAGCATCGAGGTGGTCGTGGTCTTGCCGTTGGTGCCGGTGACGACCAGCCAGGTGCGCGGCTCACCGAGCAGACCAGCGGCGTCGACCCGCCAGGCCAACTCGACCTCACCCCACACCGGCACACCGCCCGCCGCGGCCTGCGCGACGAGGTCGTGGGTGGGTGCGAATCCGGGCGAGACGATCACGACCGCGGTGTCGCCGGTCCACGACGGGTCGGCGAGCAGATCGGAGATCGCGACCGCCTCCGCGCCCTGCGCGATCAGGTCCGCGACCCCGGGGACGGCGGCGATCGCCGCCTCCCGGCCGGCGGCGTCGGCATCGCGTGCGGCGAACCGGTCGTCGGCCAGCAGGATGCAGACGTCGCGGGTGATGAGATACCGCGCCGCCGACATCCCGGCGGTGCCCGCACCGCCGATCACCACGGTCTCCCCGGTCAACCCCAGCGGATCGCCGGCAGACGCGGGGCTCTCGGCGAGCGGATCAGCCATTGGTGGCCAGGAACTCGCCGTAGAAGAGCGACAGTCCCAGCGCACAGGCGATGGCCGTGAGCAGCCAGAACCTGATGATCACCGTCGTCTCGGCCCACCCGCCCAGTTCGAAGTGGTGGTGGAAGGGCGCCATCCGGAACACACGGCGGCCGGTGGTCCGGAAGAAGGCGATCTGGATGACCACCGACATGATCTCGGCGACGAACAGCGCGCCGATGACGACCGCGAGGAGTTCGGTACGGGTCGTGATGGACAGGCCGGCGAGCATGCCGCCGAGCGCCAGCGAGCCGGTGTCACCCATGAAGATCTTCGCCGGTGCGGCGTTCCACCACAGGAAGCCGAGGCAGGCACCGCCGCCGGCCACCGCGATGATCGCGAGGTCGAGGGGATCGCGGACCTGGTAGCACCCGGTCGGGATGTCGCTGGGCGGCTTGGCACCGCCGGCGCAGGCGTTGACGAACTGGAAGAACGTCACGAGGACGTAGGACCCGAGGACCATCGCCATCGAGCCGGCGGCCAGACCGTCGAGTCCGTCGGTGAAGTTCACCCCGTTGGACCAGGCGGCGACCACCAGCCAGCAGAACACCACGAAGACCACCGCGCCCAGGCCGATGGCGTTGATGTCGCGCACATAGCTGAGGTGGGTGCTGGCCGGGGTGAGGCCGTAGTCGTTGCGGAACTGCAGCACGAGGATGCCGAACAGGATCGCGGCGATGAACTGCCCGATCGACTTCGCGGTCTTGTTCAGTCCCAGGTTGCGGTGCTTGCGGATCTTGATGATGTCGTCGAGGAAGCCGACGATGCCGAGCGCCGTCGCGAGGCCCAACACGAGCAGACCCGACGCGGTGGGTCCGTTGCCGCCGTCGGTGAACAGGCCGACCAGGTGCGAACCGAAGTAGCCCGCCCACAGTGCGGCGAGGATCGCGACGCCGCCCATCGACGGTGTGCCGCGCTTGGTCTGGTGGCTCTCGGGGCCCTCGACCCGGATCTCCTGGCCGAATCCCTGACGGGAGAACACCTTGATGAGCACGGGGGTCAGCAGGATCGACACCGCGATCGCGATCGCACCCGCGAGGAGGATCTGGGTCATCGTGCTGCCCTCGTGTTCGCTCGTCCGTTCCCCGCCACGCTCTTGTCTCCGACTCTGTTCGGTGTTCTCGGCCGGCGCGCCTCGCCGCGCGCCCTCATGATGCGGTCCCCTCGTCGCCGGGACCGGCGTCCGTCTCCTCGCGGATCTGCCAGCCGCAGCCCGCACCCCACGCCGTGACCACCGAGTCGAGGTCGGCGCTCGCGGCCGCGAGGAGGATGACATCGCCGGCGGCGGGCCGCCAGTCCGGGTCGGTGTCGACGAGTGCCGCGGCGGCTTCGACCGAGTCGACGATGCGCGCCTCGTCGCCCCACGACCCCTCCATGACGGCGCCCTGGTGCAGGGCGTGGACAGATCTGGAGTCGCCCACGCAGAGAGTCTTGTCGACGGCCAACCGGACGGCCAGACGTCCGAGGAGATCGTGTTCGACGACACGCTGGTTCTCCGGCGTCCCCTCGGGGGTGGCGACCTCGGCGATGATGGCCCAGGTCCGCGGCCGATCCACCGCGGCGCTGCCATGCATCGCTCCGGCGTGCTCGGCGAGTCGGCGGATGAGCAGACGTGCGTCGTCGACCGTCACCGGCGCATCCCCGCGGATCACCGTGACGAACGGTCCGGTCATCGATCACCCTCCGCGGCCACCGAATCGGTGGATGCGCTCTGTGGGGTCGACGACTCCAGCGCTTGTGCGACGACGTCACGGTCGTCGAACGGATGCTTCACGCCGTTGATCTCCTGCCCGGCCTCATGTCCCTTGCCCGCGACCAGCACGATGTCGCCGGGCCGCGCCCACGCGACGGCCTCGGCGATCGCGGCCGCGCGGTCCCCGACCTCGCGCACCGGCTCGGCACCTGCCGGGCGTTCGGCGGCGTCGACGCCGCGGGCGCCGGCGAGAACCTCGGACCGGATGGCGGCCGGTTCCTCCGACCTCGGGTTGTCGTCGGTGACGATGACGAGTTCGGCTCCGCGTGCGGCGGCCTCCCCCATCAGCGGACGCTTGCCGGCATCACGGTCGCCGCCGGCACCGACCACGATGGCCACGCGGCCGGGTCCCTCGCCGAGCTGCCCGCGCAGGGTCGCGAGCACGGCCTCGACGGCACCGGGTTTGTGGGCGTAGTCGACCAGCGCGAGGAACGGCTGTCCGCGATCGACCCGCTGCAGACGTCCCGGCACGCTCACCGACGCGACCGCGTCGAGTGCGGTGGAGATCGGCACACCCGCGGCATGGGCCACGGCGACCGCCAGCAGGCCGTTGGCCACGTTGTAGCGGCCCGGGAGAGGCATGACGAGGACGTGGTCGCCGTCGGGTTCGGTGATCGGCGTGTGGGAGGTGCCTTCGCCGGTGAGATCCGACGGTCCCGCGTGCCAGTGTGCGGGCGTCGGACCGGTCGACACCGTCACCGGCTGCAGGTGCGCCGCCTCGCCGGGCCGGCGGGCGAGATCGGCCATCCGCTGCCCCCACTCGTCGTCGACGCACACCACGGCGCGTACCGCGTGGTTCGGCGACGACGGCACGAACAGCTGCGCTTTGGCGTTGAAGTAGGCGCGCATCGTCTGGTGGAAGTCCAGATGGTCCTGCGAGAGGTTCGTGAAGGCACCGATAGCGAAGTGCGCGCCGTCGACGCGCCCCAGCGACAGCGCGTGGCTGGACACCTCCATGACGACGACGTCGACGCCGTCCTCGAGCATCGACGCCAGCAGCGCCTGCAGGGTCGGGGCCTCCGGTGTCGTCAGCGAGCTCGGCTGCGCGACGCCGTTGACGCGGGTCTCGACGGTTCCGATGAGCCCCACCGAGTGCCCGGCGGCGAGCAGGGCGGCCTCGACGAGATACGACGTGGTGGTCTTGCCCGACGTGCCGGTGATCCCGATCAGCTTCAGCCGCTGCGAAGGGTTGCCGTAGACACGGGCACTGACGCTGCCCAGCACGGTCCGCGGGGCGGGGTGGATGAGGACCGCGACGGCGGTCTCGGGCGGCAGGACGCGGCTGAGTTCGGCGCGGCCGGCCGGATCGGTCAGGATCGCGGTCGCCCCGGCGGCGACCGCCTGGTCGGCGAACCGCGCACCGTGGGTGGCCGCACCGGGCAGGGCCGCGAACAGATCGCCGGGCTGTACGTCCTGGGCACGCAGGGTCACGCCCTGGACGCTGGTGTCGCGATCGGCGCCGCCGACGAGGTCGAGCCGGGCGCCGGTGGCCGTCGACAGGACCGTCACGGACGTCGGCGCGATCTCGCGCGGACGACCGGCGACCTTCCTGCCCTTGCGCCTGCCGGCCGATCCCTTGTGCGAGGAACCACGAGACGTCATGTGTTCGCCTCCTCGGGTGTTCTCGGTCGGTGTGCTGGTGGTGCTGGTGGTCTGGATACCTGCGGTCTGGTTACCGGGGCCTGGGTTCGTGTTCGGCGCAGAATTGCACTCACGATACCGACCCCGGGATCGGCGTCCGGGATGCGGTGCGCCGACCCCTCCGGTCGTGATCAGTTCGCGGTGAGGGTCAACCTCGGCGTCGGCGGGGACAGCGGGACCTGGGCGCGCTGCAGCATCCACGACGCGATGGTCGAGAAGAGCGGTCCGGCGGACTGGCCTCCGGTGCCGTCGGAGCTGCGACGCGGGTTGTCGAGCATGATCCCGATGACGTAGCGCGGCGCGTCGGCCGGGGCGATCCCGGCGAAGGTGATGTTGTAGCGCGAGTTCGAGTAGCAGCCACACGACGGGTCGACCTGCTGGGCGGTACCCGTCTTTCCGGAGACCTGGTAGCCGCTGACGGCGGCCTTGGTGCCGGTACCCATCTGCACGCCCATCGGATCGTCCTGCACCACCGACCGGAACATGTCGCGGACCGTCCGGGCGGTCTCCTCGCTGACGACGCGGACCGGTTCGGGACGAGCGCGTCCCTCCGGGGTGCTGCCGTCGCGCTCCTCGCCGGCGAGGATGCGCGGCGGGATGCGCAGACCGTCATTGGCGATCGCCTGGTACATCGCGGTCATCTGCAGCAGCGTCATCGAAAGACCCTGTCCGATGGGCAGGTTGGCGAATGAACCGCCCGACCACTGGCTCAGTGCCGGCACCTCGCCGGCACTCTCGGCCGGGAGTCCGACGCCGGTGCGCTGGCCGAGCCCGAAACGCTTGAGCATGTCGGCGAAGCGTTCCTCGCCGATGCGCTTGGCGAGCATCAGCGTGCCCACGTTCGACGACTTACCGAAGATGCCGGTGGTCGTGTACGGCTCGACGCCGTGCTCCCAGGCGTCGCGGACGGTGACGCCGGACATCTGGATGCTGCCGGGCACCCGGTGGACCGTGTCCGGCCGGGTGAGGCCGTATTCGATGGCGGCGGACGCCGCGACGAGCTTGTTGACCGAGCCGGGCTCGAACGGTGAGGTGACCGACGGATTGCCGAGCTCGGCCTTCGGCTGATCCGACAGTGGGAGCGAGGCGTTGAAGGTGCCGTCGTTCGCCATCGCCAGTACCTCGCCGGTCCTGGCGTCGAGTACCACTGCCGAGGCGCCCCGCGCGCCGGATGCCTGTTTGGCCTTCATGACCTGGCTCTGGACGAACCACTGGGTGTCGGAGTCGAGGGTCAGGCGGACGGTGGAACCGTTGATCGCCGGGTGCACGTTGCGGGTGCTGCCCGGGATGATCGCGCCGTCCGATCCGCGGTCGTAGGTACGGGAACCGTCGGTGCCGGACAGGATCGCGTCGAGCGAGGCCTCCAGACCGATGAGACCGTTGCCGTCGTAGTTGACGTCGCCGATGACGTTGGCCGCCAGCGAACCACCGGGATAGAGCCGGATGCTCTCCGGGTCGGCGCCGACCTCGGGGAACTCCTCGGTGATGCGTTTGGCGACGTCGGGGCTGACCGCCCGGGCGAGGTACACGAAGGGTTCGTCACCGGTGATCTTCTCGAGGAGGTCTTCTTCGCTGATCGAGCCGCCGAGTGCGACCGACACACCCTTGGCGATCTCCTTGAGCCGCTCGTCGACGCCGGGCAGTTCGTCGTTCTTGCGGTGCTCCTCGTCGATCGACTTGCGAACCGCCTTGGGCAGGAACGTCAGTGACCGGGCTTCGTCGGTGTAGGCCAGCGGGCGACCGTTGCGGTCGAGGATGGAACCACGCTTGGCCGTCAGGACCTGGGTGTACTCGCGCTGCTGGGCGGCCTCGGCCGAGATGGACCCGGCCTGGATGGTGTGGACGACGATCATCCTCCCCGCGACCGCGAGGACCACGAGCAGCACGACGACACCGAACACCTTGGTCCGGAAACCGAAGCTGTGCAGTCCCCCGCTGTTCCGCGGGCCGCCCTTACCCGGTCCGCGGCCACCCGGGCCGCCTGCGGTCGCGCGGGATCCCTGGCCCGGGCGACGTCCCGGGCGAGACGGCGCGTGGCCGAGTCGCTCGAAGGTCGCACGTGTCATGGTCGTCAATTGTTCACCGCTTCAAGGTCGTGACAGGGATTTGGCGTCGGCGGGTTGCAGATCGGTGGGCGCACTGTGACAGTCCCCACGACCCGCGGGCACCTCACGTCCGGGGCACGACATTCGGCGCCGGGACCGGGGTCGAGGGCTGGGGTGTGGACCCCGACTCGGTCGGCGCCGACGAACCCTCCCCCTGCCCGGGGGCCGGATCGGGTTGAGCCGGAACGGGTTGCGGAGACGGCGCGGACTGTCCCGGGGTTGAGGGGGCCGGGGCCTGTTGGCCCGGGGTCTGCTCGGCCGGCGGGTTGGGGGCGCCGACGGCGCCACCGCCCAGGCCGATCGAATCGTCCACCTTGCGCGGGTCGATGGTCTCGGTGGGGTCGGGCTTCAGTTCGGGGTTGAGGTCGGCCATCGGCTTCCCCGATGCCGGTGCGGGTTTCCCGACGATTCGGGGCCGGCGCGGGTCGTCGACGATCATCCGTGCCGGATTGTCCGACGGGATCATGCCCAGACGGGTTGCCTCACGGGACAGTTCCGGCGCCGAGTTGCCGGATTCGTAGGTCCGCTTGAGCGCGTCGCGCTGGTCGATGAGCGACTGGTTCTCCGTCCGCTCGATGCCGAGCTTGTAGGAGTCCTGGGCCGACTTGGTCGACAGCCACAGGCTCAGACCGAGGCCCAGGACCAGCAGCGCGATGACCGGGACCACGAAAGGTGTGTGCTGCAACCGTTCCCGGAGCGAGACACCGGACATCGACAACCCGCCGCGGGCCGCGCGCGGTGCGCTCGCACCGGTGGCCATGCGCTTGTGGCGCCGGTCCAGCGCGCGTTGGGCAGCCCGCGAACGGGTCGCGCGTTCGGATTCGATGCGTGCACGCCGCGACCGCCGACTGTCACGCTCGGCATCCGACCGCCCGGCGTCGGAGCGGGTTGCTCCGGAACGGGCTGTGCCGGAACGCTTGTCGTCGGAACGGCCGGAGCCGGGACGACGAGGGGCGTCGTGCAGGATCGTCATGATCAGCCCTTCTTCTCGACTCGTTCGACCGCCCGGACTCGCACCGGTGCCGATCGCGGATTGATGGACAGTTCCTCGTCGTCGGGACGCTCGGCGCCACGGGTCACGAGGCGGAACTCCGCGGCGGTGCCCGGCAACTCGACGGGCAGGCCGGGCGGGGAGGTCGAGGTCGTACGAGCTGCGAACTCCCGCTTGACGATCCGGTCCTCGAGCGACTGGTAGCTCATCACCGCGACACGACCGCCGACCGTGAGCACCGACAGCGCGGTCGGCAACGCCTCACGGAGGACGTCGAGTTCGTGGTTGACCTCGATACGCAGGGCCTGAAATGTTCGCTTGGCCGGGTGGCCGCCGGTACGCCGTGTCGCCGCCGGGATGGTGGCGTAGAGCAGTTCGACGAGGCGCGCACTCGTTGTGAAGGGTTCTTTCTCGCGCTCACGCAGGACCGCCGAGGCGATCTTGCCGGCGAAGCGCTCCTCCCCGTACTCGGAGAGCACACGGGCCAACTCGCCGTGACCGTAGGTGTTGAGGACGTCCGCCGCGGTGAGGGGGTCGTCGGAGTTCATCCGCATGTCCAGGGGCGCGTCGACCGAGTAGGCGAATCCCCGGCCGGCCTGGTCGAGCTGCATCGACGAGACGCCGAGGTCGAACAGCGCGGCGTCGATGGATTCCTCACCGGCGTCGTCGAGGACGTCGGCGATCTCGTGGAAGGTGGCCTGGTGCAGGGATATCCGGTCCGCGTGCGGCGCGAGCCTGCGTCGCGCGATGTCCAGGGCGGAGGCGTCGCGGTCGATGCCGACGAGGTGCACGTTGGGGAATGTGTTCAGGATGAGTTCGCTGTGCCCACCGGCGCCGAGCGTCGCATCCAGGAACACCCGCCGGTCTTCTGATTCCAGTGCCGGGGTGAGCAATTCGACGATCCGCCGGCCCATGACCGGGATGTGGCCGAACTCGCCCGAGCGGCGAGTGTCGTCACCAGTGTCATCCACGGAGGGCCCCCATCGGCGTGTCGGCCATGTCGGTCGGCAGAGTCGGCGTTTCGGTGCGAAGGACTTGTCGGAGGAGTGTCATGTCGCGGGCGGGACGGCGGATCACCGTCGGGCCGCGCCCCGGATGGAGCGAGGTCCCGATCCGATTCCGTACCTGGCGTTGGGGAAGTACGCCAGGGTCGGACCGGATCGGGGCCTCGTGCCACCCGAAGCCCGAGTACCGCTCAGCCCCGTCCCCTCTCGGCTACAAGACCGCGTTCAACGCGGCCGAGTTGGCTGCCGAGAAGTTCTCCTCGTGCTGCGTCTGGTACTCGTCCCATGCGGCCGAATCCCAGATCTCGAGGTGATCGAAGCTGCCGAACACCACGCACTCCTTGGACAGTCCCGCATAGATGCGATGGTCGGAGGACAGGCTGATCCTGCCCTGGCCGTCCGGTCGCTGTTCTTCCGAACCGGCGAAGAAGGTCCTCTGAAACGCACGCAGGTCAGGGTCGTTGCGTGACGCCTCGACGATCCTCGCCGCGATCGCATCGAACTCTTCGGTCCGATACACCGACAAGCTGTGGTCTTGGCCTTTGGTGACCACTACCCCTCCTGCCAGTGCATCGCGGAACTTCGCGGGCAACGTGAGTCGCCCTTTGTCGTCCAATTTGGGCGTGTAGGTGCCGACGAATCGCACAGACATGTCGACACCTCCTGCCCCTGGGTTCCGCGCTCCGGATCGCCTCACCCAGTGCTGCCACAGTACCCCACTTTCCTCCACTTTCCACCCCAGAGGCCCACACGATCTCCCACGTTCAGCAAATCCCCAGTTCAAGCGGGCAAAATGTGTGGAACTTCGTGCGTGTCCCGTGCGCAAACGCGCGTCTACACCTCCCGGAGCCGTGTGGCAGACGTGTTTCCTGAGGTGCCAGATACCCGTGCGACCAGCAGTTCCGTCATAAGTGGGGCAAAGTGGGGACCCCCGGTGGGGGAAGGTGGGGCCCGGGAGTGGGTGACGGTGGGGCGCCTGGGGCGCACGGCCGGGAGCGCGCTGGATCGCACATACGAAAGAGCCGCGCACCCACTGGGGTGCGCGGCTCCGGATGAGTCGTGGCATTCAGGCCGGCCGGGGATCTACTCCTGCTCGAACCGACGGTTGAATCGTTCTTCCATCCGCTCCGACAGCTTGCGCTTGGAGCCGGACGACCCGGACTGCTTCTTGCCTCCGGCACGCGGCGCGGACGTCGCGGAGTCGGCGAGGTCGTCACCCCAGAGGGCGAAGAGACCGGCGCCGAACATCACCAGGAAGCCGAGGAGGCTGACGATCGGGAATCCCCCGATGTCGATCTTGACGATGAGACCGCCGACGAGCATCACGAGGCCGACGACGAAGATGGCCACCGCCTGTAGGCGACGACGGCCACTCGACTTACCCAGCCGACGACGCTTGACACTGGACGCAAACTTGGGGTCTTCCGCGTACAGAGCGCTCTCGATCTGTTCGAGCATGCGTTGCTCGTGCTCCGAAAGTGGCACCGACCCTCCTTCTCCCTGATCCGCGACGCCGACGACGGTCAACCGCGACCGGTGAGGCGTCTGCGCCTTATTCTCCCATGATACGAGGTGAAATCAGCCGCGACCACCATTACTCGCTGTTGTTGGTCCGGATGCACATACCGGAACGACAACGGAACGCCGAATGTGTGTCCGGCCTCACGCAGTTCGCCCGATTTGGGGCTCCTCTGTCCCGAATTTGCCTTGCTCGTAAGCAATGACCAAGGTCTCGACCCGGCGGAGGAAATCAAGGACGAGGAGTCGCATGCCGGCGACACTGTCGGGGTCGAGTGTTCGGATGATCCCCGACTCGATCTTCATCCGGACGGGCGACAGCGTGGCGAAGCGCGCGGCCAGCGGGGCGAGGTCGGGAGCGACAACTCCGATGCGGGTCCAGGCGTTCGACGTCTTGCGACGGGCGGGGCCGGCCGGCTCGCCGATCGCGAGCGCGGCGCCTGCCGCACGGAGGGCGACGAGATAGAACTGCCGAAATCGCTCGGCGTCGTCGGAGACGCCGTCGGCGTTGTCGAGGAGGAGATGGGCGCGCTGGAGGAGGTCGCGCGCACGTCCGACCATCACCGGGTCGACGGGGGCGGACCGGCGGGATGTGGGCCGTCCGGGCATGGCATCCTCCTCACTCGCTGGCGACGGTGTCCGGTGGCAGACGCTTCCCTCGTCCGCCACCGGACCGTCATGTCGTCGGGATGAACGCGAACAGCTTGCGGAGGCACATTCATCGAACACCCGTTCGACACGTTCAATATAGCTAGCGGCGCGCGTCTCTTCAAGGCGTGGGTCCGCGCCCGCATCCTTCTTCAACACCGGGTCCCGCGACCCGATTCCGCGGAGTCCGCCGTACCGAGAGGACAGTCACGCCAGATGGTCGGAGAACGCATGGCCGGGGCGGTGCGGGCCCGCTCGGTGAACCCGGAAGCGACCCGACGTTGACGCTCCGGCTGGTGAACCTCAGTGGTCAGGACTCCCGCGTGTGGCTGGAGCCCGCTCTCGACGTCTACGTGACCGCGATGGGATATCCCCGCGGGACCGAGATGCATCGAGCGTCTCTGTGGCGCGAGCACATCGCCCGGCCGGGCTGGCGCGCGATCGGCGCGGTCGCCACCCTGCCCCCGCACGAGGCGCAGTCGATGCCGACGTCCCGTCGCCGGGTCGGACCGCCGGTGGGTACGGGTCCCGACGACGTCCTGGTCGGCATCGCGTACGGCTACACCGGCGCGACCGGACAGTGGTGGAATCAGCAGCTCCGGCTCGGGCTGCGGCAGACCGGACGCTCGCCCGCGGACATCGAGATGATCGCCCGGGACTACTTCGAGCTAACCGAGCTCCACGTTCATCCCACCGCACAGGGACGCGGCATCGGACAGTTGCTGCTGGCACGGCTCCTCGCCGAGCGGCCCGAACGTCATGTCCTCCTGTCTACGCCGGAGATCCCCGCCGAACAGAACCGGGCGTGGTCGCTGTACCGGCGGATGGGCTTCACGGACGTGCTCCGGCATTTCACCTTCACCGGCGACCCCCGTCCGTTCGCGTTCCTCGGCCGTCCGTTGCCGCTGAATCTGCAACCGCCGCCCCCCGGTCCCCCACCATCCGGAAGATAGAGGGCATGGCACAGACAAAGACGACAGCGCACGGCACGGAACACGCATGAGCGGGCACGGGGAGCGGCGCGACGCGGTGGTCGTCGGCGGCGGCCACAACGGCCTGATCGCCGCGGCCTACCTCGCGAAGGCCGGTCGCGACGTCGAGGTCTTCGAACGCGACGACATCCCCGGCGGGGCGGTGTCGACCGTCGAACGTTTCCCGGGGCACCGCATCGATCGCGGTTCCTCGGCGCACCTGATGATCCGGCACTCCCCCGTTCTGGACGACCTCGACCTCGCCTCGCACGGACTCCGGTACGTCGACTGCGACCCCTGGGCCTTCGTGCCGGCGACCGACACGGCCCCGGCGATCGTTTTCCGCACCGATCTCGACGCCACGTGCGTCTCCATCGAACGATCTTGCGGCGCAAAGGATGCCGCGGCATACCGGCAGTTCGTCGAGACCTGGACGCCGCGCGCGCGGGCCGTCATGGACGTCTTCTACCGACCCGCGTCGATGGGACAGTTCGGGCGGGCGTTCGCCGGTCTCGGTTCGACGGCCACCACCGAACGCACCGGCCTGATCGGACGCCGCAGCGGCGCGATGCTGAATCTCACCGCCGAACTCATGGCGTCCGGCGACTCGCTCCTCGACCGATACTTCGACTCCGAACAGCTCAAGGCCGGGCTCGCCTGGTTCGGTGCGCAGTCGGGACCGCCGATGAACGCACCCGGCACCGCGCCGATGGTCGGGTTCGCCGCCCTGATGCATCTCATCCCGCCCGGCCGCGCGATCGGCGGCAGCGGTGCGCTGACCGATGCGCTCGTCCACCGCATCGGCGCCGACGGCGGCCGGATCGTGTGCGGGGACCCGGCCGTCTCGATCACCCGGTGCGGTGACCACTGGCGGGTGCAGACCGAATCCGGCGAGCGTCGGTGCACACCGACCGTGATCAACGCCTGCCACGTGCTGGCGACCCTGGACCTGCTGGCGGCGGGCGGTTTCGACGCCGGGACCATCGACCGCTGGCGACGCGACATCGTCGTCGGCAGCGGGATCGGGATGGCGGTGCGTCTCGGCACGACCGCGCTGCCCGTCTACCGCGACCTCCCCGACGACCTGCCCGTCCACGGCGTCCACTCGGCACTCGGCCTGCTGGTCACCGACCGTGCGCACCTGATCCGCGCGCACGCCGCTGCGGCGGTCGGTGTACTACCGCCGCGGCCCGCGGTGGTGGCGATGAGCTTCTCGGCGATCGACCCCACCCTCGCCCCGGAGGGCAGGCACGCGATCAACCTGTGGGCACAGTGGCACCCCTATCGGCTCGCCGGGGGCGACTGGTCGACGCTGGGGGCACAGGCGGCGGCCGCGGTCTGCGACGAAGTCGACCGTCATGCACCGGGTTTCGCGGAGTCCATCGCACACCGGTACATCCAGACCCCCGAGGATCTCGAGTCCGAGCTGGGCCTGATCGGCGGCAACATCATGCATGTCGAGATGTCGATCGACCAGATGTTCATGTGGCGACCGACCCCCGACCTGGCGGGCCATCGCGTCCCCGGCGCCGACGGACTGTTCCTGGCCGGGGCGTCGACCCACCCGGGCGGCGGGGTGACGGGCGCGAGCGGTTACATCGCCGGGCACGCCGCACTGCGTAGGAGACGTTTGTTCAGCTGAGCGTCTGGCACGATGAGCAGCGTGCGATTGTCGATTCCCGAGCAGGGTGCACCGAAGTCCTCCCGCGGTCAGTCCCGACCCCGCCGGCTGATGCCGCTGGCGGTGGCGGTCGTGACTCTCCTTCTGTCGCCGCTGATGGCCGGCTGCCTGGAGCGTTCGACGACGGTGGGCGATCGGTATTCGGGCAGTGTCATCGTCGCGACGTCACCGGACAATCCCCGTGGCGCTCCGCAGCTGGATCTCCCCGAGTCGATGATGGGGCAGGTCTCGGTGACCGAGTACAAGGAGACACCCGAGGAGTCGGCTGCCCCATCGGGGTCCGCCGACCGCGATGACCGCAGCGGGGACGCCGGGAACGGCGAGGAGGCGGTCACCCGCGTGGGCAGCCGCGCGAGTTTCTCCGATCTCACCGCCGGCCAGTTCGGCCAGCTCGGCGACATCATCGCCGACGCCTACGGCGACACCTCGCTGACGATGGACCTCACCGCCAAGCGCAGCGGCGAGGTGGTTCGTTTCCGCGGTGACACCGACCTGTCCGAACTCATCCCGGGTCGCGACTTCGTCCAGCTGACGGTCACCTTCGGCGGGCCGGTGACGGCGACCAACGGCGACCAGGTCGGCGAGTCGACGGTCACCTGGACCCCGGCTCCGGGCGAGCCGTCGGACTTCACCGCCGATGCCACCTACCCGGATCCCGCGACCGCCGCGGTCAGCAGCTGGTCCTGGTTCGTCGCCATCGTGTGTCTCATCGCGGTGCTGATCATCGCGCGGCTCGCCTATGCGAAGCGGTACCGCGGCCCGCGCCCGGGAAGACCGGTCGCCACCAACACCGCACCGTCGACCCTGTCGGGTGAGGGACTCTCGGCGGCCGCTGACCCGAAGGCCTCGACAGCGCCCGAGAAGAGTTAGGACCCGAACAGCCAGGTTCCAGGGTCAGGCGGGGACGTGGAGCGCGGCGTCGACGTCCACGCCGAGGCGGCCGAGTACCTCTGAAGTCGCCTTGGCGAAGTTGAGGCTGCAGAAGTGCAGGCACGGTGCGCCCTCGGCGATGAGCCGTTCCGCGGTCTCGGTGGCGAAGTCGATGCCGACGGCGCGAACCGTCGCACGATCCTCCTCGGGACCATCGCCCGCGGCCTTGGTGAATCGCTCCACCACCTTCGGCGGGATCACCGAACCGGACAGCTCGGCCATGCGCTTGATGCTGGCCAGCGACGTCACCGGCATGATGCCCGGGATGATCGGCTTGGCACCCTGCTCGGGGTCGGCGGCCTGCACCCGGTCGCGCAGACGCAGGTAGTCCTCGACGTCGAAGAACATCTGGGTGATCGAGTACTCGGCACCCGCGCGGAGCTTGTTCACCAGGTTGCGGGTGTCGTGCTCGAGGTCGGGGGCACGGTGGTGGCCCTCCGGGAACGACGCCACCCCGACGTGGAAGTCGCCGAGGGTGTCGATGAGATGGACCAGCTCCTCGGCGTATTCGACGCCCTCGGGATGGGCGATCCACTCGCCGAGCGGATCGCCCGGCGGGTCGCCGCGCAACGCGAGGATGTTCGCGATGCCCTGATCGGCGTACGCGCCGACGAGTGCGCGCAGTTCGGCGATGCTGTGGTTGACGGCGGTCAGGTGCGCCACCGGCAGCAGGGTGGTCTGGGCGGCGAGTTCGCCGGTGATGCGGACCGTGCGGTCGCGCGTCGAACCGCCGGCACCGTAGGTCATCGACACGAAGGCCGGGGACAACCGCTCGAAGATCCGCACCGCGCGCCACAGCCGGGCTTCGCCTTCGGCGTCGCGCGGGGGCATGAACTCGACGGAGAACGGCACCGGTCCACGGTGCGGGGCGGACAGGCGTTCGACGATCGAGGGTGCCGGAGCGGTTGGGGTCACCCGAACAGTGTAGATAGCGATTCGCATAGCCTGGCAGGGTGACCTCCGCCTCCCCCACGCCGACCTCGCTCGATGCGGTCCCGGCGGCCGTCGAGACCGAATTGCGCAGTTTCTTCGACGTCGCGGTCCCCGCCGCGGCCGAGATCGCCCCGGTGGTCGGCACCGCGGCCGAACTGGTCCGCGACTTCGTCCTGCAGGGCGGCAAGCGCATCCGGCCGGTCTTCGCCTTCGCCGGATGGCGGTGCGGTATGACCGAATCGGGTCGCGCCGACTCCGACGCGGCGTCGAGCGTCGGCCGTGAGGCTCGCGACGCCCTGCGGGTGGGTGCGGCCCTCGAACTCGTGCAGGCGTGCGCCCTGATCCACGACGACATCATCGATCAGTCCGACACCCGGCGCGGGCACCCGACGCTGCACCGTGTCTTCCAGTCGCGGCATGCCGCCGCCTCCTGGGCCGGCGACGCCGCCGGCCACGGGGTGGCCGCGGCGATCCTGGCCGGAGACCTCGCGCTCGCGTGGGCCGACGACCTCGTGCACGATCATCGGCCGGGGGTTTCGGACACCTCCCGGTACCGCGCTCTCCCGCCGGCCGTCGGCGCCACCTGGGCGGCGATGCGCACCGAGGTGCTCGGCGGCCAGTTCCTCGACATCGTGAACGAGGCCAGCGGCGACGACTCGGCAGCCGCCGCGTATCGCGTGATGGAGTTCAAGACCGCCGCCTATACGGTGGCCCGCCCGCTCGAGCTCGGGGCACGTCTCGCCGGGGCGTCGGAGATTCTGGTCGCGACGCTGCGGAAGATCGGGCACGACCTCGGTATCGCCTTCCAGTTGCGCGACGATCAGCTCGGCGTTTTCGGCGACCCCGAGCGGACCGGCAAGCCGTCGGGTGACGACCTGGTCTCGGGCAAGCGCACGGCTCTCCTGGCCACCGCCCTACGACGCGCCGACGACTCCGACCCCGCCCTCGGGAACCGCTTGCGGGACTTCATCGGTCGCCCGCTCGACGAGGACGAACTCGGCTCCGCGCGAGCGCTTCTCGTCGACGTCGGCGCGGTCGCCGAGATGGAGGGCCAGATCGACGACCTCCTCGGCGCCGCCCTCGGCGCACTGGACACCGCCGACATCGGCGACGACATCCGCAGCGAACTCACCGCGGTCGCCCACCGGACCGCGCATCGCGAGGCGTGAACTCCCGCGTGAAGGCATCGACTCCGACGCCCACTCGCCCGGACGTCGCTGACCGGACCGCACGCGGCGATCTGATCACCGGCGCAATCGGCGCGATTCTGGTGTGCGTGGGCAGTTTCGGCGTCGGCGACCCGCCCCGCAACACGACGACACTCGCCGACCTGGGACTCAGCTGGATCACCTACGGTCACGGCAAGAACCTCTTCGGTACCTTCTTCTGGCTCGGCGTCTTCCTCATGGTGTTCGCCTGGGTCCGGCTCGGCCGTCGGATCGCCCGGGGGGCCGCGGACCCCCCGTCCGTCCGGACCCTGCAGCGATGGCTGCTCGTCTGGGCGGCGCCGCTGCTCGTGGCCGTGCCGGTCTACAGCCGCGACGTCTACGCCTACCTCGCGCAGGGGGCGGTGTTCGGTGCCGGGTTCAACCCCTACGCCGACGGTCCGGCCCACCATCCGGGCCCGCTCGTCGACAGCATGGCCACGGTCTGGGCCACCACCACGGCGCCGTACGGGCCGTTCACCATGGGTCTGTTGCGCGTCGTCACCGAGGTGACCGGCGACCACGTCGTCGCGGGCATCCTCGCGGTGCGACTCGTCCTCCTACCCGGACTGTTCTTGTCGCTGTGGGCGATCCCGCGACTCGCACGCCATTTCGGCGCCTCGCCACAGGCGGGACTGTGGCTGGCGCTGTTCAATCCGATGGTCCTCATCCATCTCGTCGCGGGACCCCACGTCGAACTCCTGATGGCCGGCGTGCTGACCACCGGTGTCGTCCTGGTCGTCAGTGGACGGCACGTCGCCGGCACCGCGGTCCTCGCGCTCGCCGTGTCGATCAAGATCACCGCCGGGATCGCGGTGCCGTTCGTGCTCTGGATCTGGCTGTCCCACATACGCTCCCGCCGGCAGGTGACCGCCCGCGACGTCGTCGGCGTCTTCGCCGCGATCGTCGGCATCTCGGTTGCGGTGTTCGGACTCTGGACCCTGCTGGTGGGCCTGGGATTGGGCTGGCTGACGGGACTGGGCTGGGCCGACGTGATCATCAACTGGTTCACCATCCCGACCTTCGTCGCGCATCTCGTCACGCTGGTCGCCGCACCGTTCGTCGCACTCAATCTGCAACCGGTGCTGGAGATCACGCGCGCGATCGGGTCCGTGGTCCTCGCGATCACCCTCGTCGCCCTGTGGTGGCGTCACCGGCGCAACGAGAGGGATGCGGTCGCCGGGATGGCGTGGGCGATGCTGGCCGTGCTCCTGCTCGAGCCGTCCACGCTCCCCTGGTATTACACGTGGGCGCTGGCGATCGCGGTGGCGTTCACCCTCCCGCCGTGGGCGCGCGCGACCGTGGTCGGAGCGTCGACGTTCATGCTCATCGTGTTCCAGCCGGACGACGCGATCGTCTTCTACAAGCCCTTCGAACTCACGCTGGCGTTCCTGCTCGCGGGACTCGCCGCCTGGTCGCTGCTGCGTCCGGACCCCTTGCGGCTCGGCCGGTTCGGCCGATGGGCGTGGGGCGCGGACCGGACCGGCGCACCGGAGGAACCGGCGGCCGGCGAGGTCAGAAAGCCTGAGCCTGCGCCCGGCGGATGACCTCGCGGGCGGAGTCGGTGTGCAGCGCCGCGGCCGGATACAGGTCGAGGTCTTCGTGCACGGTGAACAACCAGTTCATCGCCTCGTCGCGGGTGAAACCGCCGTCGAGCAGGACCCCGACGAGACCGTAGAAGTGTTTGACGACGCCCTCGTCGTCGAAGAACACCGCCGGAATGACCGGATGCCCACCGCGGGAGACGGCGAGCAGGTTGTGGTCGCGGATGAGTGTGCGCACCCGGTTGGTTGACACCGCGAGCCGGTCGGCGACCTCGTCGACCGACAGCATCTCGACATCAGCGGACAGGGTGTCAGGCGACAACGGAATGGAACCCACGGGGAGAAGCGTAGCCGTACATCCGGGCACGATGAAACCGTCGATCTCCGCGCGCGGTGTCGCGACCGCCGACACCCGGGGTGGGTCACACGCGGTGATGACGCCGACGGTCTGGTCCTGCAGGTAGATTCAGCGGGGTGAACTCCCCCGTCGACCCGATGCTCGGGACCGTCCTCGAGGACCGGTATCGCATCGACGCCCCCATCGCGCGGGGCGGAATGTCGGCGGTCTACCTCGGTGTCGACGTCCGGCTCGGACGCGAGGTCGCGGTCAAGGTGATGGACTCCCGGTACTCGGGCGACCCGCAGTTCCTGCGCCGCTTCGAGTTCGAGGCGCGTGCGGTCGCCGGCCTCAAACACCCGGGTCTCGTCGCGGTCTACGACCAGGGCATCGACAACGGCATCGCCTTCCTGGTCATGGAACTCGTCGACGGCGGCAGCTTCGTGAGCTCCTCCGCGAACGAGGTCCGATGCCGCCGCATGCGGTGGTCGCCGTCGCCGAACCCGTGCTCGGCGGCCTCGGGACGGCGCATGCCGCGGGCCTCGTTCACCGCGACGTCAAGCCGGAGAACGTGCTGATCTCCGACGCCGGCGAGGTCAAGGTCGCCGACTTCGGTCTCGTACGCGCCGTCGCCGAGGCAGGGGTCACCTCGGCCAGCGTCATCCTCGGCACCGCCGCCTACCTGTCCCCCGAACAGGTCGAGTCCACCCACGCCGACGCCCGTAGCGACGTCTACTCCATGGGCGTGATGATGTTCGAATTGCTCACCGGCCGAACCCCTTTCCACGGGGACTCGCCGCTGTCACTGGCCTACCAGCGACTCACCTACGACGTCCCCGCCCCGGGTGACGTGATCGCCGGCGTCCCCGCGGAGTTCGACGAGATCGTGCTGCGCGCGACGGAACGCAATCCGGCCGACCGCTTCGCCGACGGTTTCGAGATGCAGCATGCGCTGCTCGCGGTCGCCGACGACCTCGACCTGCCGCCCTTCACGGTGCCCGCACCGAAGCGGTCCCGTGAGCGAGAGATGAAGTCGCGCTACCACGCAGCCGGTGCGGTCGGCCACGACACCCGGGTCCAGTCGGCTCCGGGGCCCTACGAGCCCGGATCGTCGTCGCCGGATTCCCCCGCGGCACCGGTCCGCCCGGTCGCCGGGGTCGGCGACGCGGATGATCGGCCCGCGCCCGCGCGTGGGCGCGAGAACCGGGCGGATTCACGGGGCCGAGGCGTCGTCGCCGCGCGCGACCAGGACCCGCTCGAACCCGACCTGAGCGGAGGCGGGCGACTGGGCGCGTTCCTGTGGATTCTCCTGGTGCTGTTGCTCGCCGTGGGCCTCGGTGCTGCCGGGTTCTGGGTCGGCAGCACCTATCTCACGATCGGCTGAACCTCAGCCGCGCAGCATCTCCGCGACGAGGAATGCCAGCTCCAGCGACTGCTGGGTGTTGAGGCGCGGGTCGCAGGCGGTCTCGTAGCGGCCGGCGAGGTCGAGATCCGAGATCTCCTGTGCGCCACCGAGACATTCGGTGACGTCCTCACCGGTCAGCTCGACGTGCACGCCACCGGGGTGGCTGCCGAGCGCGCGGTGGACCTCGAAGAAGCCCTGCACCTCGTCGACGATGCGGTCGAAGTGACGCGTCTTGAAGCCGGTCGACGCTTCGTGGGTGTTTCCGTGCATGGGGTCGCACTGCCAGATGACCTTGTGTCCGGTCGCCTCGACGGCGGCGACGATCGCCGGGAGCACCTCGCGCACCTTGCCGTTGCCCATGCGGGCCACGAGGGTCAGGCGGCCGGGGACGTTGTGCGGATCGAGACGCTCGACGTATTCGACGGCCTGCTCGGGCGTCGTCGTCGGACCGATCTTCACACCGATCGGGTTGTTGATCAGTTCGGCGAAGGCGATGTGCGCGCCGTCGAGCTGGCGGGTGCGCTCACCGATCCACAGGAAGTGTGCGGACAGGTCGTAGAGGACCTTTTCCTGCGCGTCCTTGTCCGGGGCGTCGGCGAGGCGCAGCATGGCGCGCTCGTAGTCGAGGACGAGCGCCTCGTGCGAGGCGAAGATCGACGCGGAGTGGAGGCTCGAGTCGGTGACGCCACAGGCGTCCATGAACCGCAGGCCGCGGTCGATCTCCGAGGCCAGTGCCTCGTAGCGGGCGCCGGCGGGCGAGGTCCGTACGAACTCGCGGTTCCAGTCGTGGACGCGGTGCAGGTCGGCCTCGGCCTGGGTGAGTGCCCGGACCAGGTTCATGGCCGCGGCCGCATTCGCATAGGCGCGCACCAGACGCGACGGATCGTGCTGGCGCACGGCCTCGTCGGCCGGGAACCCGTTGACCATGTCGCCGCGGTAGGACGGCAGGCCCAGGGCGTCGACGTTCGACGACCGCGGCTTGGCGTACTGACCGGCGATACGCGCGACCTTGACCACCGGCATGCTCGCGCCGTAGGTGAGGACGACGGCCATCTGCAGCAGCGTCCGGATGTTGGCCTTGATGTGGGGTTCGGTGTTGTCGGCGAAGGTCTCCGCACAGTCACCGCCCTGCAGCAGGAAGGCGCGTCCCTCGGCCACGTCGGCCAGCTGCGACGACAGCGACTGGACCTCGGCGGGCATGCAGATCGGCGGCACCGACTCCAGGACGGTGCGGATCTTGCGTGCTTCCTCGGCGGGCCAGCTCGGCTGTTGCAGCGCGGGGCGGCTCATCGCGTCGTCGAAACGCTCCTGGAGGCCACCGGGCAGCGGCGGCAGTTCGGGGAGTTCGTCGATAGGAACGTCTACGGTCCAGTTCACCACTGTTCCAGCGTAAAGCAGGCTCCCCGGCGATTTACGCGGGGTCAGCCACGCGGGTCGAGACGGGCCTTCTCGATCGCCTCCCAGCGCCGCAGGTTGTGTCGCGCGTCGCTCAGTGCGTCGTGGGCGTCGGACGGCGCCGGCGGGAGTGCGGGACGTCCGGCGGCCTCCCAGTGCTGGCGGAGTTCGCGGGTGAAACGCGGGATGGGACGGGGCAGCGCGGTCATCGGACCCCACATCTGGCACATGACGACGTGGTCGTAGGCACCGATCCACGCCCACAGTTCGATGTCGGCCCCGTCCGCGGTGAGGAACTCGAGGAGGTCCTCGCGGATGCGTCGACGGCCCTTCCAGACCGGCGACGACGGGGACGGCAGCTTGGGCAGCACGTTGGCGCGCACCCAGTCGCCCGCGCGGCCGGGGTCGAACTCGGTGGACACCGCGTAGAACTCACGGCCGTCCTCGCCGACGACCCCGATCGAGACCAGCTCGATGGTGTTTCCGTCTTCGATGAACTCCGAGTCGTAGAAGAACCGCATGGGGACAGTATTCACACCCGCCCCGGACGGCCTCGACGCGCGGCGAGATGGGGCGCGGATACGCGCCCGGACGAGTCACGTTTCGCCATTGCCGTCCTTTGCTGGCTACCCTGGTAATTCGTGCGCTCCAGGTCTGTGCTGGCGACCGCTCTCCTGGCGGCGTCGATCATCGCGCGGCTCGTCTGGGACACGCTGACCGTGAACGGCAGGAACTTCGTGGACCTGCACGTTTACCGCGACGGTTCGGCGGGTCTCGCCGACGGGTCGCTCTATTTGTTCACCTATTCCGGTGAGACGGACTTCGCGCTCCCCTTCACCTATCCGCCGTTCGCCGCGGTGGTCCTCTATCCCCTGTCGCTGATCCCGTGGGACGTCGTGGCGATCGGCTGGCAGCTCGCGACCTTCGCGGCCCTCTACGCGTGCGTGGTCCTCTCGCTCCGACTCTGCGGCCGCACCACCGACGTCCACGCGCTCGCCGCGCTGTGGACCGCACCGGCCATCTGGTGCGAACCGGTCCGGGTGACCCTGGACTACGGCCAGATCAACGTCTTCCTCATGCTCGGCACCCTGCTGGCGATCTCCTGGGCACGCCGCGCCGACGGGACCCCGAGCGAACGCGGTGTGCTCGCGGGTGGAGCGCTGATCGGTCTGATGGCCGGCATCAAGCTCACCCCGGCGATCAGCGGCCTCTGGTACCTCGTCGTCCGCAAGCCGTGGGGCGCGCTGTCGGCGGCGTTCGCCTTCGTCTTCACCGTCCTCGGCTGTCTGCTGCTCTTCCCGGAGGTCACCCGGACCTACTACGGCACCCTCTTCGGGGACGCCGAACGGATCGGCCCCGTCGAGGCGGTCATCAACCAGAGTCTGCGCGGGACGCTGTCGCGGTTCGTCGGCTTCGACGTCGGTACCGGCTGGATCTGGTTCCTCGGTGTCCTGGTCGCCACCGTGGTGGTCGTGTTCACCTGGCGCGCGGTGTCCGACGCGCTCGGCGTCCTGCTCGTCGTGCAGTTCTTCGGACTGCTGATCTCGCCCATCTCCTGGGTCCACCACTGGGTCTGGGTCGTTCCGCTGGGCATCTGGCTGGTGCACGGTGCAGGCGCCCGACGCCCCGGTGCCCGCGCGATCCTCGGTCTGTGGCTCGTGGTCGCCGGCCTCGGCATCCCGTGGATCCTGCGCGTCCTCATCGAATACGGCCCCGTGCCGCCTGCCGCCGTCGAGGCCGTGTTCGGCGCGGCCTGGACGATCGCCACGTTCGTCACGATGGGTTGGTTGATCGCGACCCGTTCCGCGCGCGGCGCCGCGGAGACCGACGACCGTCCGAAGGACGTGGTGGCCGCGGCCATCGTCGACGGCGGTCGGGTGCTGCTCGCCCAGCGCGCCCATCCGGCCGACCTCGCCGGCAAGTGGGAACTGCCCGGCGGCCGAGTCGAATCGGGCGAGACCCACGCGGCCGCCCTCGCCCGGGAGATTCGTGAAGAGCTCGGCGCCGAGGTCGAGGCGGGCGACGGTGTCGGGAAGCCGGTGACCCTGCCCAACGGCCTCGTCCTGCACGCCTACCGGGCACACCTCCGCGGCGGCACCCCGGTCGCGCTGGAACACCTTGACATGCAGTGGTTCACGGCCGACGAACTGCGCCGGCTCGACCTCGACGACGTCGTCCCCGCCGATCGCGACTGGATTCCCGAGCTGTGCGTCGTCCTCGACGAGGCGCGCGTGGGCGAAGCGGGATAGCCGGCTCGCTCTGTTGTTCCCTCAGCGCGAGCGCCCCTCGCTCCCTGAGGTGCGAGCGCAGCGCCCCCCTCGCTCCCTGAGGTGCGAGCGCAGCGAGCTCGCAGGGCCGAACCGTATCCCTGCTCAGGCAGCGTCGGCGGCCGGCGACTCGACCGCCGGCGCCTTGTTCTTGAGGCTCGCGGCGTAGACGTCGACGTACTGCTGGCCGGAGAGCTGCATGAGCTCGTACATGATCTCGTCGGTGACGGCGCGCTCGATGTAGCGGTTGCCCTCCATGCCCTCGAAGCGGGAGAAGTCGAGGGGCTTGCCGATGCGCACGGTCACCTTGGTGGGGCGCGGGAGGACGGACCCGGGCGGGTTGAACTTGTGGGTGTCGATCATGGCGACCGGGATGACCGGCACGCCGGTGTCCATGGCCAGACGTGCGAGCCCGGTCTTGCCCTTGTACAGGCGGCCGTCGGGTGAGCGGGTGCCCTCCGGGTACATGCCCATCAGCTTGCCGCTGTCGAGCTGGCGGCGGGCTGCGGTGAGGGCGCCCTCGGCGGCGGCAGCGCCCGACCGGTCGATGGGGATCTGTCCGACCGCGGTGAAGAACCACCGCTGGAATGCACCCTTGAGTCCGGTGCCGGTGAAGTATTCGCTCTTGGCGAGGAAGTAGATGCGGCGGTCGACCATCAGCGGCAGGAAGAAGCTGTCCATCACCGCCAGGTGGTTGCTCGCGAGGATCGCGGGCCCGTCGGTCGGGATGTTCTCATGCCCTTCGATGGTCGGGCGACCGAGGACACGGAGGATCGGTCCCAGGAAGATGTACTTGAACGCCCAGTACCACATGAGACTCTCCTCGCCGCGCCACGAACTCGACCCGACGTCGCTGTCGACATCGGACCCCCACTGCCCGAACCCCTCACCCCTTGGTCCCGACATCAAGACCATACCTGCGTCGGACCGTACCGACCTCTCCGGTTTGGTCAGCGGGCGGCCGACGGCGGCGCAGACTGACTCGTCGCAGCCCGAAGTCCTTGGCGCGCAACCTCGGCCGCGCCGACGACGCCGGCCGTCTCGCCGAGCTGGGTGCCGCGGATGCGGGCGAGCTGACGGTGGCCGGCACCGGTGACCTGACGCGCGTAGTGTTCGCGGGCCTCGTCGAGGAACAGACCCGACGCCGCGCCGACGCCACCGGCCAGCACGATCAGGTCGGGGTCGAAGATGTCGGCGATCATCGCCAGCCCCTGCCCCAGGGACGTCGCGAACCGGGCAAAGGCCGCCAGGGCCACGGCGTCGCCGTCGGCGGCCGCCCCGGCGACCCGGCGTCCGGTCAGAGAACCGGGATCGGCGGCCACGTCGGCGGCGAGCTGGCTGCGTCCCCAGTCGCCGTTCAGGGGTGCACCGTCGGCGAGCAGCTCGACCACCGTGTCGACCAATGCCGTTCCGCTGCAATACCGTTCCCAGCAGCCGCGTTTGCCGCAGGCGCAGGCGCGCCCGTCGGGGACGATCGTGAGATGTCCGAGTTCCGGCGCGACGCCGTAGCTCCCGCGGTAGATCTCACCGTCGATGACGAACCCGGCGCCGATGCCGGTCCCGATGGCCAGCACCACGGTGTTGTGCCCGCGGGCGGCGGCACCGAACCGCACCTCCGCGACTGCTGCCGCGTTGGCGTCGTGTTCGGCGAACACCGGGATGCCGACGCGTCGGGTCATGTCCTCGGCCACCGGGGCCTCACGCCATGGCAGATGGGGTGCGAACCGGACGATGCTGCGGTCGGTGGTGAGGAAGCCGGCGATCGCGAGCCCGACGGCCTTCGCGTCCCAGCGCGAGATCAGCTCGCCGACGAGGCGGTCCAGGCAGTGTTCGAGGGCCTCCACCGTCGACGGGGTCTGGGCGCGCAGGGTGTCGAGCATCGTGCCGCGGTCGTCGACCACCGATGCCCGCACGCTCGTGCCGCCGATGTCGATCCCGATCGTCAGCTCACCCATCACTGCTCCTCGTCGGACCCGGTGTGTGCGTCGAAGCGTCGGGAACTGCCGATCCGGACCGCGATCGGCTCATAGTGCCGGGGTTCGGAAATCGTGCTGGGGGCCGACCGCAATGCCTCGGCGATGGCCTCGAGGACGGCGATGACCGCTGCGAGGAGCCGAGCGACGAGGTCACCGATCTCGCTCAACAGCGAACCGATCTCCCCCGACGCGCCCGCCAGCGCTTGGCCGACGGGCCCCTCGGCGCCGAACGCGGCGGCATAACCGGAGGCCGCGGCGGTCGCTTCCTGACGACCACCGGCGAAGAGTGCCGCCAGCGCGTCGATCTGATTGGCCAACCCGAGAAGCAGGTCCCGGACCGGATCGCCCTGTGCAGCACCACGGTCGTCACGACCGGGCCCGTCACCCCGTGACGTTCCCTCGTCCGTGCCCATTCGCGTTCTCTCCCCTCGCCGCTGGTACCCGGAGGCTCGTGCCGCTGTCACCCGTCACCACCGGTGGGCGGGCGTCCCAGCACCGTACCGTGTGGTCGCCGACCGTGTGATCCACGAGTCTGTGATCGCCACGAGCTACGCGGTCTTCGAACGTACCCGGTGGCCGTGCGAGGCCGGCTACCGGCGCGGCCAGACCGCGGGGTCGGGCACGAAGCCGACGGTCAGCCGCCCGTCCTCCCACGCCGCGTCGACGACGATGCACCGGCGCAACACCGACGGCAGCCGCACCGGATGGCGGAAACCGGAGATCGTCACCAGCAGGTCGTCGCCGCTGCGGCCGAGTGCGAGCGAATCGGGTTCGGGCAGGCGCTGCGGCCACGACAACCGGAAGGCGGTCTCCGTGCCGGCCACGGGCTCCACGACCGACGCGGCCGAACCGCGCGCGACGCCGTGCGGATCGGGCAGCCGAACCGCGAGCTTACGCAGCCGTGCCACGCGATCGATCGTCTCCGCGGACCGCTCGACCAGGACCACCCGCACATCGCGGCTGCCGCCGGGACCGTCGAGCATCCCCTCGACGTGTGCGGCGAGGTCCTCCGGCGACTCCGAACCCACGCCACGGTTCACCTGGACCGACGCCAGCGGCAGCCCCATGACGTCGGCACCGGCGACATAGTGCTCCGCGAGGCGGCGGGCACGGTCGTCGGCACCGAGGACGAGGTGGACCGCCACCGCGTGCGCGTCGGAGAACAGCTCTGCGACATCGGCACAGTCGCGGTCGATGGCGTCGACGGCAGCGGTCAGTGGGGCCATCACCGGCCGCTCGGACGCCGTCGCGAGGCGTCGGTGCCGCGGCCAGAAGCGATTGAGCGCCTGACTGAGCACCGATCCCCCGCGCAGGAACTGCAGCGGGTCGCCGCACCCCGAGAGGTCGACGATGATCCGCTGCCACCGACCGCTCGTCGCCTCGTCGCGGATGCGCCGCAGCAGCAGGAAGTCGTCGATACCCGGGAGCGAGGTGAGCTCCGCGGCGTCGATGCCGGAGAGGGTCCCCACGCCGGGAAGGACGGCCTTGCTGCGACCCGCGGTGTGTTCGAGGACGTCGATGAACGCCGACCAGGTGCGCTCGGTCAGATCCAGGCGGTCGAGGGTCAGCAGGTGGAGGAACTTCGAGACCGCCACCGGCTCACCGGGCTGCCGGTAGACGCGGGCCCAGTCGTGCACCGGCGACCAGCGGTCGACGGTGATGAGCAGGGTGTGCTGCTCGGGCCGGGTGACGGCCTGACGCGAATCCCGAGGCGTGCTGGGCCGCTGGGAGGCCGCCGCGGCAGCGACAGCGGAGACACCGGAGCCTCCCGGACCGAGCACCACATGTATGGGTGTGAGATCGATCAGCCTTCGACCCTCTTCTTCAGGTCGTGCAGCGCGGCCTCGGTGATCGCTTTCTCCGCTCGGCGTTTCAGCTGTCCGATCATCGGCACCTGCAGGTCGACCATGAGCTCATAGGTGACTTTGGTCGAACCCGGGACCTGCTGGGTGAGGCTGTACCGACCGCGCTGGTCCTTCTGCAGATCGCTGGAGACCAGACGCCACGAGACCGAGGTCCCGTCCGGATCCCACTCGTAGGCAAGCACATACGTGTCCTGCAGGACACCGGCGTCGAGCACGAAGCGCACCTCTAGGGCACGCCCGGCGTCGTCGGTGCGCAGGACCTCGACCTCGCGCGCCGCGGTGACCCAGTCCGGGTAGTGCTCGAAGTCGGAGATGACGGCCAGGATGTCCTCGGCGTCTGCGCCGATGACGATGTCGCGTTCGGTGTGATCGGCCATCACACGGCCTCCGCGGTCTCGGCACCGGCGGCCGGACCGCCCACGTGCCGGCCCGCCTCGAGGAGCTGTTTCACCTCGAAGGACATGTCCTTGCCGGCGACCCGACGCCGCTTGTTCTCCTCCGCGAGCGCATCGGCACGGGCACGCGGGTCGTCGCCGCGTTCACCGGGCAGGGCCCGCGTAGGTTCCGCGTGGAGGAAGTAGTGCAGCACGAAGCCGTCGAGGACCGCTTCGTTCCAGATCTCCATCGTCCCGGCCACCGGTCCGTCGACACGCCACCGGACCCCTTGCTCCGCACGGTCTTCGGTGACCGCCAGACGAAGGTCGGGCCACCATCGCCGCCAGTTGGCGGGGTCGCCGACCACGGCAGCGGCCAGACGTGGTGCCGCGGCGACGAAAACCTCGTCGGCCACCTGGATGCTCGTCACGCCCACTAGCTTCACATACTCGCGTCGGCGCAGGGTAGTGCACCCGAACGGCAGTGGGGTGATCGTCGCGCTTTGCTGCAGGGATACGATCGGCAGAACGGCATCTACTGGAGGGTAACGACGATGAGTGAGTACAGCGTGCCAGCGAAGTTCTCGATCGCCGACGACGAGAACTGCACGAACATCATCTTCAACCTGGCGCAGCGATCACCTCAGCACGTCGTCTTCCGCCAGAAGCAGGGTGATGAGTGGGCACCCATCACCGCCGCCGATGCCGCAGCACGCGTCTCGTCGATCGCCAAGGGCCTGATCGCCTCCGGCATCAATCCCGGTGACCGCGTCGCACTTCTGTCGCGCACCCGCCTCGAGTGGAACCTCTTCGACTTCGCCATCTGGTCGGCCGGCGCTATCACCGTGCCGATCTACGACTCGTCGTCGGCAAGCCAGATCGAGTGGATTCTCCGCGATTCGGGCGCCGTCGCAATCGTGCTCGAGGACGACGCCCACCGTGCCGCCTTCGAATCCATCGACTCGTTGACCGAACCGGTCAAGGTCTTCCAGATCGACCGAGCCGACGCACCCGGTGCCGTCGACGAACTCGTGTCCACCGGCGCCGACGTCCACGACGACGAGGTGACCAAGCGCCGCTCGACCCTCGGGGCCGCCGATCCCGCCACCCTGATCTACACCTCGGGCACCACCGGCCGCCCCAAGGGATGCGAGCTGACCCATTCGAACATGCTGTCCGAGGTACGCGCGGTACTCGCCGGCGACATCCTCGACGACCTCATCAAGCGCGACGAGAAGCGCCTGCTGATGTTCCTTCCGCTGGCACACGTCCTGGCCCGTGCCATCACCCTCGTCGCGATCGAGGCTGGAGCCGAGGTCGGGCACACCAGCGACATCTCGACACTCGTCGACGAGTTCGCCGTCTTCAAACCGTCCCTCATTCTCTCGGTGCCGCGCGTGTTCGAGAAGGTCTACAACTCGGCTCGCCAGAAGGCGCACGACGGCGGCAAGGGCAAGATCTTCGACGCCGCCGCCGAGACCGCGATCTCCTACTCCGAGGCGCGCGAGAAGGGTCAGATCGGTCTGGTCCTCAAGGCCAAGCACGCCGTGTTCGACGCACTGGTCTACAAGAAGCTGCGCACCGCCCTGGGCGGCGAGTGCGGCATGGCGATCTCCGGCGGCGGCCCGCTCGGCGCGCGCCTGGGTCACTTCTTCTCCGGAGTCGGCATCCCGGTCTTCGAGGGTTACGGCCTCACCGAGACGACCGCCGCGTTCAGCGTGAACACCCCGTCGGCATGGAAGATCGGCACCGTCGGAAAGCCGTTGTCGGGCAACACCGTCCGGATCGGTGAGGACGGTGAGATCCTCCTCAAGGGCGGCGTCGTGTTCACCGAGTACTGGCAGAACCCGGAGGCGACGGCCTCCGCGATCGTCGACGGCTGGTTCCACACCGGCGATCTGGGCACCGTCGACGCCGACGGCTTCATCACCATCACCGGTCGCAAGAAAGAACTCATCGTGACCGCGGGCGGAAAGAACGTCTCCCCCGCCGGCCTCGAGGACGTCATCCGCGCCCACGCCCTCATCTCGCAGGCGATGGTCGTCGGAGATGCGAAGCCGTTCGTGGCCGCACTCATCACCATCGACCCGGAGGCCTTCCCGGCGTGGAAGGAGCGCAACGGCAAGCCCGCCGATGCCGAGGTCGCCGACCTCATCGACGACGCCGAGCTCGTCGCCGAGGTCCAGGCGGCCGTCGACTCGGCCAACAAGACCGTCTCGAGCGCCGAGGGGATCAAGAAGTTCCGCATCCTGCCGTCGGACTTCACCGAGGAGACCGGCGAGATGACGCCGACACTCAAGGTCAAGCGCAACGTGGTCGTCGAGAAGTTCTCCGACGACATCGAGGCGATCTACCAGCGATGAGACGCGCCGCCGCCCTCCCGGCGGCGGCGTTCTGACTCCGGTGTCGGGGCGTTCGATACCCGGCACCCGCGGTCGGGTCATGGAATCAATGCGTCCGGGCACCCGTTGGTGCCATCATGCGAGCTATCACCTACAGCCGCTTCGGCGGCCCCGATGTCCTGGAGATCACCGACCTCCCCACCCCCAAGGTCGGCCCCGACACCGTCCTGGTCCGAGTGCGCGCGTCGAGTGTGAACCCGGTGGACTGGAAGATCCGGCAAGGTCACCTCGCCGAGGTCCTGGACACCGTCTTCCCGGTGGTGCCAGGTTGGGATGTCGCGGGCGTCGTCGAACAGGTCGGCCTGGACACGCCCGAGTTCCGGGTCGGCGACGAGGTGTTCGGTTACGTCCGTAAGGACCTCGTCGGCGGCGAGGTCGCCGGGGGTACCTTCGCCGATCTGGTCTCCGCACCGGTCCGAACACTCGCCCACAAGCCGGCCGCCTGGTCGTTCGAGGAGGCCGCTGCCGTTCCGCTCGCCGGACTGACGGCGTACCAGACCATTCGACGGGCAGGCGTGACGTCGGGCCACACGGTGCTCGTACATGCCGCTGCGGGCGGCGTCGGATCGTTCGCGGTCCAGATCGCGCGGTCGCTGGGCGCGCGGGTCATCGGCACCGCTTCCGAGTCCAATCACGACTACCTACGGGGTCTCGGCGCCGAGCCCACCACCTACGGCGACGGCCTGGCCGACCGGGTGCGCGAGCTCGTGCCCGACGGCGTCGATGTCGTCCTCGACTATGTCGGTGGTGACGCACTCGACTCGGTGCCGGGCGTGCTGCGCGACGGCGGTACCGTCGCCTCCATCACCGATGCTCGGGCGCGTGACGAGTTCGGGGGCGAGTACGTCTGGGTCCGCCCCGACTCCGCGGATCTCGCCGCTCTGGCCCGGCTCGGCGACGCGGGCGAGCTCGAGCCGGAGATCGCCGAGGTCTTCGACCTGGCCGACGCTTCCGCCGCCCACGAGCGCAGCCAGTCCGGGCACGTGCGCGGGAAGATCGTCGTACAGGTGTCGACCGAGGCGTAATTCGGCGACGGACCGGCCTGGCCAGGCGTCGGCCCGCTGAAAAGCGCCCCTCGAATCCGCCCCGGCCCGAGAAGCGCCCCCGATTTCCGCCCCTCGAATCCGCCCCGGCCCGAGAAGCGCCCCTGATCTCCGCCCTCCAGCGCCGCACCGCGAGTGATATGCCGGCAGTGCTGTGGAGGGCACTTTTCGGGGGCGGTTCTCGACGCCGCGCGGAAACCGGGGGCGCTTTTCGGGGGCGGTTCTCGACGCGGGGCGGAAACCGGGGGCGCTTTTCAGGGGTGCATTTCAGCAGCCAAGAGGCCCAGGGGCTCAGTGCCTCAGAGCAACTGCCGCAACCGGGCGGCCATCTGACTCCACTGCCAGTTGTCGACGACGAAACGCCGTCCGGCAGCGCCCATCTCAGCCGCAGCGGCCCGGTCGCCCAGGATCGACAGGATCGCCAGGGCGACGGCGTCGACATCGGTGCCGTCCACCGTCGTGCCGGTGACCCCTTCGACGACCGTCTCCGGTGCTCCGCCGGACAGACCCGCAACCACCGGTACACCCGTGGCCGACGCCTCGAGGTAGACGATCCCGAGCCCTTCGACGTCGAGCCCTCCCCCGCGTGTGCGGGACGGCATCGCGAAGACGTCGGCGATGTTGTGGTACGCCGAGAGTTCTTCGGCCGGAACCGATCCCGTGAAGATCACCTGGTCCTCGACACCGGTCCGCGTCGCCAGTGCATGCAGCTTCTCCGCGTACGGCCCTCCGCCGACGATCACCAGGACGGCGTCGGGCATCGTTCGACGGATGAGCGGCAGCGCCCGGATCAGCACGTCCTGTCCCTTGCGCGGCACGAGGCGCGACAGGCACAGGATCGTCGGCCGGTCGCCCAACTCGTGGCGGTCCCGGAACTTCTGCCGCAGAACAGGATCGGGCGAGAACCGCGCGACGTCGACGCCGGGCGGCAGGTATTCCAGTGCCGCGTGCGCACCGAAGGCCGACGCGAATCGACCTCGGGTGTACCGGCTGACGAAGGTGATGACGTCGGTGTGGCGACCGATGTGGCCCAGGACCTGACGCGCAACGGGGAGCATCGACCAGCCGACCTCGTGACCGTGGGTGCTCGCGAGGATGCGTTGTGCCCCTGCACGGCGCATCGCAGGCGCGAGGACGGCGAGCGGCGCAGCCGCACCGAACCAGACGGTCGAGATCTGTTCGCGCCGAATGATTTCCGCCGCGCGCCGGGCGACGAACGGGGTCGGCAGCATCAGGGTCGTGCGATGGCGGTATACCCGGTAGGGCACCTCGGCGTCGAAGTCGATGTGCGATCGGCCGCGCCACCGCGGCGCGTACACGACGATGTCCTCCGGCGGGAGCAGATCGACCAGATTCTGCAGGTACGACTGGATCCCACCCGGTCGGGGCGGGAAGTCGTTGGTGATCAACAGGGTTCGTGCCATCAGCGGACCTGTCCCTCGAGCCATCGGCCCCACCCGGTCACCAGCTCGCCGCGGCTGACACCGAGCGCGGCCCGGATGGCCGCATCCTGGCGAGCCGGGTCGGCGGTCGCCGCGACCCCGAGATAGAACCGCTTCAGGCGCTCCTCCCCGTAACGATCGGCGACGTACGCGGCCATCGACCATGCGCTCTGGTAGGCGAGCTGCGAGGTCGGGCCGTCCATCGCGAAGGCAGCATCGTCCGGCAGCGCGGTGGGAGTGTTTCCCGCCCGGACCGTCTCGGTCAGGTCGGGCGCAGCGTCCGCGAGGCGGCGATATGTGCCCTTGCGGCCGACATATTCGGCCACTCCCTCGGTGATCCAGAGGGGGGCGTCGAGAGCCGTTTGCGCGCGGGCCGCAACATGCGTGAGTTCGTGACGCAACACGACGGCGAGCGTCGGCGGGGCCAGATCATCGGCGGCCGGGGTGAAGACCACGCGCTGGCCGATGGCGGTGCGCCGAGGGAAATCCACCCGGCTGTAGACGGTCGCCGCGGCCGCCGCACCTATCGCGCCGCCTTGCCCGACCAGGGCGGCGAACTCGTCCTGGTCGGAGGTGGTCACGAGCACGGCGCGCCGATCCCAGGACTCTCCCCAGAAAGCGGTCACCGCGTCGACGGCGTCGGGCAGCAGCTTGCGCAGGTTCGCCGAAGCCGGGCTGGTGCGGAGATAGCGGGCGATCACCGACGTCCCGCCGGCGGTGGCGGCGTCGGAGACAGACAGTCCGGGCAGTTCCCACAGCTGGGGCGGGGTCGGCTCCCCGCCGAGTGCCCCCGTGTCGCCGACGAGCTTCCACTCGTCGCCGTAGCGGGCGACCACGAACTGGGTCGTCACGACGACCTCGGGTTCGTCGACACCGGGTGCGCGTTCACCACCGAGGGCGTAGCGCAGCTCCACCGGCGCCACCCAGGCGTCCGAACTGCCGTTCGCGTCGAGAAGGCCTTGGACTTCGGCGGGTACCAGTGCCTCGGCCTCCTCCGTGGGGGCCAGCTGGTAGCGGAAACGGGCGAACTGCAACCGACCGTCGGAGTCTCCGCGGACAAACTGCCGGGGACGGAAGTTCTCCGCCGCGGTGACCCAGCGATTCTCGAACGCCGGGGTCGCCGCCTCGTCGAGCAGCGACCCGATCTTCTGCACCTCCCCGGAGGTGATCGTCGCGGTGAGGTCGTCCAGCAGGCGCGTCACGCCCTCGGCACGCTGTTGTTCGTAGGGATTGGCCGGGGTCGACGTCGTCGAGGGGCTGCCACGGGAGATCGACCCGTCGGCCGCGGACGGCTCCTGGCCGCCGCATCCGGTGGTCACACCGATGAGCAGCACGACCGCGGACGCGAGCGTCGGGCGCCAACGCCCGCGGAGTGAAACCACCAGTGGAGTCTAGAACCGACGGCCGGAGTTGAACGGACCGGCCTCGTCGAGCGGGACGACCTTGACCGGGACACCGAAGGTCGAGGCGTGGATGACGTATCCGTCACCGACGTACATCCCGACGTGGTGGGCGTCCGGGTAGTAGATGACCAGGTCGCCGGCCTTGAGGTCCTCGCGGGACACCGGCTGACCGCCGGCCAACTGCGCCTCACTCGACCGCGGGAGGGTCTTGCCGGCCTGCTTGTAGGCCCACACCATCAGACCCGAGCAGTCGAACGAGCTCGGGCCGGTCGCGCCCCACACGTAGGGATCGCCGATGCGCGTCAGCGCGGCTTGGACCGCGACGAGTGCGGCGGCGGTGCCCTTGGGGACGATCCGCGGGTCGAAGTCGAACTTCGGGCCGAGGAGGGCGGCGAGCTGCTTGCCGGTCATCGACTGGTAGATCGCGCGGATCTGGATCGCCTGCATCTGCAGGTCGGCCTGCTTGGTCTGGAGGTCTCCGCGGACCCGTTCGGCGCGCGAGACGGCCTCCGACGCCGCGAGTGCGGTCTGGTCGGCGTCCTTCTTGGCGGCCGCGGTGCGGGCACGGACCTTCTTGATGGCGGTCAGGTCGGAAGCGGCCTGCCGCGAGATCATGTCGAGTCCCGACATCTGGTCGAGCAGCGCCTGGGGCGAGTCGCTGACCATCACCGCGTAGAGACCGCTGACGCGGGCGCCTGGTAGCTGGCGCGCACGATGGCGTCGACCCTGGCCTGGTAGGAGGCGAGCTGCTCACGGCTGATGTCGAGTTTGCGCTGGGCGTCGGCCGCGGCCCGCTTGGCCTGCGCAACGACCGAGCGCTGCTTGTCGTACTCGATCTTGGCGTTGTGCATCGCCTCGGTGGTCTTCTCGGCCTCGGTGCCGAGCTGTTTGTATCGATCGAGAAGCTGGTCCGCCGATCGCGCGGGCGCGGCCTGGGCCTGCCCGACGCCGCCGGTCGTCAGCGGGACGACGGTCACGATCGCCGCCAGCAGACACAAGGCGAGCATCATCGGGCCCGATCGAGCGCGCAGACGCATCGCGTTCACTAGTCCCTCCCCGGAAAGCACGGTCCAGTCACTCCTCTACCGCTTCGTTCCTCCCCCGCGGACCACCCTAAGTTCCCCCGATGGCCCCCGAGACTGGATCGGGCGGATCGCACAAAGCTCGCGACCCGCCCTCTCCTGATGCTCTTGTTCAGTTGGTCTCAGTACCGCCGGATACCGGTGAGCTGCCATTCCTTGACCGCGTCACGCTTCACGGGCGTGCCGTAGGTCGAGGAGTGGACGAACTGTCCGTTTCCGACGTAGATGCCGGCATGGCCGCCACCGTTGAAGATCATCACGTCGCCCGGCTTGGCCTCGCTGTAGGAGACCGCGCGCCCGCCACCGAGCTGGCCGTAGCTGTCACGGGGGATGTTCTTGCCGGCCTGCTTGTAGGACCAGTAGACGAGACCCGAACAGTCGAAGGCGTTGGGGCCGGCCGAACCGTACGAGTACGGCGAGCCGATCTTGCTCTCCGCAGCCTTGACGGCCTTCTGGCCGGCGGTCAGCTGAGGCTGCCCGAGGGGGGCGCCACCATGCGGACGGAACTGCTGCGGGATCTGGTTCTGACCGATACCCGGGATGGTGAACTGGCCGACGTTGGGGATCTCGACCGTGGCAGCCGGCGACTTCGCGACGGGCTTGGGTGCCGGGGCCGCTTCCGGGGCCTTCTGCTCACCGGGCAGTGCCGGGATCTCGAAGGTACCGAGCGGGGTGTGGACCGGGGCTGCAAGAGCAGGGCCGGCCGCGGCAGCGAGCGAACCGAGCGTGATCGATCCAGCGATCACCGCCTTCTTGGCAACCGTGCTCCCACGATTGGGCTGTTCCAAACGATGTTTGGCCACGAAGCGAGTTCTCCTTCAGTTTCTCCCTGTACCGCCGACCGAGTTAGCTGTCGGGTTCGGGCCGGAAGAGTGGCCCTACGCGTTTTCGGCACAGCCGTATCCCAGAAGGACACGTTTGCGCGTTGACGCGATTCACCCCGATCGGGACAGTCTCAGCTGGTCGTGTCAGTACCGACATCCCTGGCCGCGCTGCCCGAAGTAAGTGGTTCCCCGGTTCGCCCGTGAGGGCGATTGAGCGGTGACTTGTGCGGACCACTTCTGTTGAAGCGGGACGCTCCGCAAAGGTCTCAGAAAGGTTACGAAATCGTCGGCGCTGTGTCCACTAGGCACCAGACACGCAGTTCGCCACCGCTTCTCAGCCCGCCCGGAGTTCGGTCGACGAGATGACGCGAAATGGCTTCTGACGTGCAGTTTTCTCGGTTCTTGCAGATCGTGCAGCGGCACTGGTGACCATTGCAGCCGACTGGAACACATCGATCGCGAGGTCCAGTTCCGCATCGTCGTCGAGGGCCTGCACCGTTACCGAAGCTCCACCTTCAACGGGTGCATCGTCCCAGTTCGGGCCACCGAAAAGCACGGTCATCATGCACCCGTCACAGGCGACGGGGCGGGCCGGGCAGGTTGCGCAGTCGACATGCATCGTGTGATCTCCATCTCATCTGGCCGTCGGAGGCGTTTGAACTCCGGATCGGGCGGGTCACGGCGGGCGATTTCGGCGCCGTCGGCGTCGATCTCTCACTTCGAGATGGAGACTAGGGACCACCACCGACAAACTCGCTCGCACAGTGTTCGACACATGCGTCACACGAGTAACAGGTGACATCGGCGTACGTCCCCGCCGCGGCCCCGGGACCGAAACGGAACGAACGATCGGGGTGTCACATCCGCCGTGTCGGTGCGTCGAACTAATGTTCGCCTCGTGACGCGCAGGGATGGTGGCGGTGCAGCCGCAGGACAGGTGATCTCGGGACAGCTGACCTTCGCGGATCTCGAGGCCGCCGACCAGGCCACCGGCGGCGACGCCATGTCGAGCGAGTTCAGCGATCGCGCTCTGTTCGACACCACGCTCGTCGTCGTCGACCTCGAGACCACCGGCTCGAATCCCGCAGGCGACCGCATCACCGAGATCGGCGCGGTGAAGATCCGCGGCGGCGAGGTGATCGGCGAGTTCGCCACCCTCGTCGATCCCGGCCGGCCCATCCCTCCGCAGATCGTCACGCTCACGGGGATCACGACGGCGATGGTCACCGACGCCCCCCGGATCGAATCTGTGCTGCCCTCGTTCCTCGAGTTCGCCCGCGGCGCGATCCTGGTCGCCCACAACGCGCGCTTCGACATGGGGTTCCTGCGGCAGAACGCCCTCCGGCTCCACCTGGACTGGCCGTTCAGCCTCAGCCTCTGCACCGTGACGATGGCCCGTCGCATCCTGCCCCGCGACGAGGCGCCCACGGTCAAGCTGAGCGCCCTCGCCGAACTCTTCGACGTCTCGGTCCGTCCGACCCACCGGGCCCTGGACGACGCCCGCGCCACCGTCGAGGTCTTCCACCGTCTCCTCGAACGCGTCGGGAATCAGGGCATCTCGACGGTCGGGGAACTCACCTCATATCTGCCGCGCACCGATCCGCGCCTGCGGGCCAAACGTCAGATGGCCGACCGTGTGCCCGCGCGGCCGGGCGTCTATCTCTTCCGCGGACCGTCGAACGAGGTCCTCTATGTCGGCACCGCGGTGGACCTCCGACGCCGCGTCCGTTCCTATTTCTCCGGCAGCGATCCCCGACGCCGCATCACCGAGATGGTCCTGCTGGCCGAGCGCGTCGACGTCGTCGAGTGTTCTCACGCGCTCGAGGCGGCCGTCCGCGAGCTGCGATTGCTCGCTGCCCACGCGCCGGCCTACAACCGGCGTTCGACGCAGCCCCACAAGGGATGGTGGGTGACGCTCACCGAGGAGCGCTTCCCGCGCCTCAAGGTGAGCCGCACGCCCACCGACGAATCCATCGGTCCGGTGGGCAACCGCAACAACGCGGCGACAGTGGCCGACGTGATCGCCGCGGCCGCCGGACTGCGCACGTGCACCAAGCGCCTCGGCGCCACCGGGTACCACTGGTGCCCCACTCCCGATGGCGTCCGTCAGCCCGGGGGATGCCATGCCGCCGCGGCGCAACCCCAGACCGTCCCGGATTACCTGCCGCGCGTGACCGCGGCCCGCCGGCTGATGCGCGGCGAGACCGACGACCTCCTCGACGAGCTGACCGCGCGCCTCGCCGAACTCTCCGAGGCGCAGATGTTCGAGACCGCCGCCCGCCATCGCGACCGGCTCGCGCTGACCATCGACGCCCTGGCGCGGTGTCAGCGGCTGGCCGCACTGTGCGCGATCGCCGAAATCGTCGTCGCCCGTCCCGATGAGGAGCGCGGCTGGCATTTCGCCGTCGTCCGTCACGGACGGCTCGCGGCGGCCGGGCGTGCACGGCGGGGCGTCTCCCCCATGCCGGTCGTCGACGCTCTCGTCGCCGCCGCCGAGACGGTCATCCCCGAGCCCGGGCCGCTGCGCGGAGCCCCGGCCGAGGAGGTCGCACTGATCTATCGGTGGATGACCGAACCCGGGGCCCGCATCGTGTCCACCACTGATCCCGTGGCACTCCCGGCGGGTTGCGCCGAACGCCGGCGCGGCTGGTCACAATCCGCGCGAGACGCCCGCTCCGACGCCCGCGCCGTTGTGCACCGGACACCACGGGCGGCGCAGCGCTCGCCGATCCGCGAGCTCGTGGCCACTAGGCTTGCGCCATGATCACTGCCATCGTCCTCATCCAGGCCGACATCCACCAGATCCCGGAGACCGCTCAGGCCGTGGCCGACATCGCCGGCGTCGAAGAGGTGTACTCCTGCGCGGGCGACGTCGACCTCATCGCGAAGATCCGCGTCCGCGATCACGAGCACATCGCATCCGTGGTGACCGGGCAGATCAACCGACTGCCCGGAGTGCTCAAGTCCGCCACCCACATCGCGTTCCGCAGCTACTCCAGCTCGGACGTGGAGGGTGGCTTCTCGATCGGCGAGAACTAACCGCGGGCGGCCGCCCCCAGCTGAGTGCTGAGCGCGGCCCATCGGTCGAGCAGCGCCGCCGCCGCACCCGAGTCGATGGCGTCGGCGGCGCGATCCTTGGCGGCGCCGAGCGCCTCGGTCAGCTCGACCGAGGTCATCGGGCCCTGCTGTTCGAACGCCACGATCGCGCCGGCGGAGTTCAGCAACACCGCGTCGCGTACGGGACCTGTTGTCCCCGAGAACAATTCGCGCGCGATAGCAGCGTTCGCGACCGCATCGCCGCCCTGCAGCGCGGACAGCTCCACGCGAGCGATGCCGAGATCGGCCGGGTCGATGCTGAGCTGGGACACCTGGCCGCCGACGACCTGCCACACCGTCGAGGTGGTGGTCGTGGTGAGTTCGTCGAGGCCGTCGTCGCCGCGCACCACCAGAGCCGAGCCGCCGCGATCGGCGAACGCGCTGGCGAGAACCGGGGCGAGGTCGGCGAAGGCGCAGCCGATGAGGCCGGAGGTGGGCCGGGCCGGATTCGTCAGCGGTCCGAGCACGTTGAACACGGTCGGGATGCCGATCTCCTTGCGCGGCGGCCCCGTGAACCGGAAGGCCGGGTGGAACACCGGCGCGAAGCAGAACCCGATGCCCAGTTCCTCCACACACTGCGCGACCGCGTCGGCCGACAGGGTGATGTCCACCCCGAGCGCCTCGAGTACGTCGGCACCGCCGCTCTTCGACGACGCCGCGCGGTTCCCGTGCTTCACGACCGGGACTCCGGCGGCCGCGATCACGATCGAGGTCATCGTGGAGATGTTGACGGTGTGCGACCGGTCGCCGCCGGTGCCGACCACGTCGACCGCCGGACGGCTCACCTCGACGAGCGTCGCATGGTCGAGCATCGCCTGCGCCAGCCCGACGAGTTCGCCGGGCGCCGCGCCCTTCATCTTCACGCCGACACCGAAGGCGGCGATCTGGGCGCCGCTGGCGCTGTCGGTCATGATCTCGTTCATCGCCCACCCCGCCTCTTCGGCGGACAGGTCGATGCGATCGGTGATCTTGCCGAGGATCTGCGGCCAGGTGAAGGCAGACTGTGCGGTACTCACAGGCAGAGAGCCTAGTGCCCCGCCCCGCCCGGCGGACGCTGCAGTACGGACCATCGTCGTGCGATTCCGCCGTGGCGGGAGCCTGGGACAGATGCATGGCGTCGAGCAACTGGACCCGCGCCAAGACGAGAACCTCGAGCCGATCGTCGACGGTCTGCGGCCGCGGCCCCCAACGCTCGTCGTCGACCACCTCGTACCCGTCGAGAGCGGCCACCGCGGCGGCGTCGGCGAGCCGATCCGCGGGCACCTCCAGATCGTGGCGGAGGATGACCTCTTCCTCGGCCCGCCACGACGACGCGTCGAGGGCCGTCGACGAGGCGATCGCGTCGTCGTCCGAGCCGGCGACGACCACCACGTCGTCGGCGAGCCCGAGCGGGCCGGTGCCGCCACCGCCCCGCAGCCGGGATCGCAGGCGCGCCAGGCGACCCCGGGCGACGACCCGCCCGTTGAGGTCGCGGGGACCGGAGGAATCCGAACTCGACATGAACTCACCGTAGCCACCGCGTCATGGACGGGAACAGAGCGTCGGAGAGGGTGTGCGGACACGCCGGAGACGACATGACATGGCCCCCGACCTGCAGCGGAATAAAAAGGCGAACCCAATATCCGACCCGGGTGGCCACCGCTTACTACGAACCGTCATACTTCACATGTGACAAGCGCTGTAGGTACCTCAGGGACTGCGATAACCTCGCGCGTGCACTCGCTGAACCGGCCCAACATGGTCAGCGTCGGCACGATCGTCTGGCTGTCCAGTGAGCTCATGTTCTTCGCTGGCCTCTTCGCGATGTACTTCGTCGCCCGGGCCAACTCCGCCGTCGGGTGGCCGCCGCCACCGACCGAGTTGAATCTCGCCCTCGCCATCCCGGTGACGACGGTGCTGATCCTCTCGTCGGTGACCTGCCAGATGGGCGTCTTCGCCGCTGAGCGCGGTGACGTCTTCGGCCTCCGCCGCTGGTACGTGATCACCCTCATCATGGGCACGATCTTCGTCCTCGGTCAGGCGTACGAGTACACCGTGCTCGTCGGCCACGGCACGACCCTGGCCTCGGATGCGTACGGCTCGGTCTTCTACATGACGACAGGCTTCCACGGCCTCCACGTCATTGGCGGACTGATCGCCTTCGTCTACCTGCTCATCCGCACCAAGCTCTCGAAGTTCACCCCGGCGCAGGCAACCGCCGCAATCGTTGTCTCCTACTACTGGCACTTCGTCGACATCGTCTGGATCGGACTGTTCGTCACGATCTACTTCATCCGATGACCCCGTCGACCCCGCGCGACGCGCGATCCGCCACCTCAGAGCGCAGCTCGCTCTAGATCTCCACTCCGTCCCGCTTAGTAGAGAGTCACAGATGAGTTCATCTCCACCGCGACCGTCGGACAGCGGCACCGACACCCGCCGCGCCAAGGCCCGACGCAAGCTCCGTCGCCGCGCAAGCGGTACCATCGTGCTGCTGGCCGGTCTGGTCATGGCCGGTGTGCTCGCCTCGGTTCTCACCCCCGACCCCCAGGTCGCGGTGGCCGACGAGAGCAACGCCGCGATGATCAACGACGGCCGCAAGCTCTACGAGACCTCGTGCATCACCTGTCACGGCGCCAACCTCCAAGGTGTCGTCGATCGTGGTCCCGCACTGCTCGGCGTCGGCGATGCCGCCGTGTACTTCCAGGTGTCGACCGGCCGTATGCCGGCCGCGCGTGGTGAGGCACAGGCGCAGCGCAAGCCGCCAAGTTCACCACCGAACAGATCGACCAGCTCGGCGCCTTCATCCAGGCCGAGGGCGGCGGACCGCAGGTCCCGCGTGACGCCAACGGCGAGGTCGCCTCGAGTTCACTCCGCGGCGACAGCATCGGTCGAGGCAGTGAGCTGTTCCGCCTCAACTGCGCGTCCTGCCACAACTTCACCGGTCGTGGCGGCGCCCTGTCCTCGGGTAAGTACGCACCCGTGCTCGACGGAGTCGACGAGGCGCAGATCTACACCGCGATGCTGACCGGCCCGCAGAACATGCCCAAGTTCTCGAACCGGCAGCTGAATCCGGAGGAAAAGAAAGACATCATCGCCTACGTCAAGTACGTGACCGAGGCCCAGCCCAGCGGCGGACTCGGACTGGGCGGCTTCGGGCCGGTCAGCGAGGGCATGGTGATGTGGTTTGTCGGCGTCATCGCCATCGTCGCAGGCGCCATGTGGATGGGATCTCGAGCATGAGCGGCAGTGACAAGGACGTCCCGTCGAGGGACGAACTGGAGCAGATGAGCACCGAGGAGCTCGTCAAACTCGGTACCAATCTCGACGGTGTCGAGATCATCCATCGGGCCGAGCGGTACCCCGAGCCGGGTACGAAGGTCGAGAAGCGCGCCGAGCGCCAGGTCGCGATCTGGTTCACGATCGCCGGCATCTCCGCCCTCGCCTGCCTGGGCATCTTCCTGTTCAACCATTGGGAATTCGCCCTTCCGGACGACCCGAACTACTGGTGGTACACGTTCAACACGCCGCTTCTCGGCGCGACGTTCGGTCTCTCGGTGCTCGCCATCGGCATCGCGATGATCCTGATCACCAAGAAGTTCATCCCGTCGGAGATCTCCGTCCAGGACCGCCACGACGGCGGTTCGGCCGAGATCGACAAGAAGACGATCGTCGGACTCCTGCAGGACACCGGCACCACCTCGACCCTGGGTCGTCGCAAGATGCTCATCGGTTCGGCCGGTTTCGGTCTGGGCGCCTTCGCGCTGACCGGTCTCGTCGCCTTCCTCGGTGGCTTCATCAAGAACCCGTGGGCCGAGCGGGAGAACTCTCCCCTGTGGCACTCGGGCTGGTCGCCGATCTACAACTCGAAGGCCGACCCCAACGAGACGATCTACCTGCGTCGCGACACGGGCAATCCGTACCAGGTCGCCCTGGTCCGTCCCGAGGATCTCGACGCCGGCGGCATGGAGACCGTCTTCCCGTGGCGTCGTTCCAACGGGTTCGGCGAGACCGAGCACTCCCGTCACGCGCTGATGGAGAGCCTGCACGAGGTCCGCAACCCCGTCATGCTCATCCGCCTGCGTCCCGAGGACGCGGCCCGCGCCATCAAGCGCCAGGGTCAGGAGAGCTTCAACTACGGTGACTACTTCGCCTTCACCAAGGTCTGCAGCCACCTCGGTTGCCCCGCCTCGCTGTACGAGCAGCGGAGCAATCGCATCCTGTGTCCCTGCCACCAGTCGCAGTTCGACGCGCTCGAGTACGCCAAGCCGATCTTCGGACCGGCTGCCCGCGCTCTCGCACAGCTGCCGATCACGGTGAACAACGAGGGTTACCTCGTTGCGGCAGGCGACTTCATCGAGCCCGTCGGACCGGCATTCTGGGAGCGTAAGTCATGACCATCGCAGACCGTCTCGGCACACAAGCCGAGGAAGTGGACTCGCGGTATCACCTCGCCGCGGGTATGCGTCGCCAGATCAACAAGGTGTTCCCCACCCATTGGTCGTTCATGCTGGGTGAGATCGCGCTCTACAGCTTCATCATCCTGCTGATCTCGGGTGTCTATCTCTCGCTGTTCTTCGATCCGTCGATGACGCAGGTCGTCTACGACGGCGCGTACCAGCCGCTCAACGGCGTCATGATGACCAAGGCGTACGAGACCACCCTGGACCTCTCCTTCGAGGTTCGCGGTGGCCTGTTCGTCCGCCAGATCCACCACTGGGCAGCACTGCTGTTCGCCGCGTCGATCATCATCCACATGGCGCGCATCTTCTTCACCGGTGCGTTCCGCCGGCCGCGTGAGGCCAACTGGATCATCGGCTGCCTGCTGCTGATCCTGGCCATGTTCGAGGGCTTCTTCGGCTACTCGCTCCCCGACGACCTGCTCTCGGGCACCGGCGTCCGCGCCGCGATGAGCGGCATCGTCCTCGGCATCCCGGTCGTCGGTACCTGGATTCACTGGGCGCTGTTCGGCGGGGACTTCCCCGGCGACATCATCATCCCGCGCCTGTACGTGCTGCACATCCTGCTCTTCCCGGGCATCATCCTGGCTCTGATCGGCGCTCACCTGGCGCTCGTCTGGTACCAGAAGCACACGCAGTTCCCCGGCCCCGGCCGCACCGAGAAGAACGTCGTCGGTGTCCGGATCATGCCGGTGTTCGCGGCCAAGGCCGGCGCGATGTTCGCCTTCGTCACCGGTGTGCTGGCCATCATGGCCGGCATATTCCAGATCAACCCGGTCTGGAACATCGGCCCGTACAACCCGGCACAGGTGTCAGCAGGCTCGCAGCCGGACATCTACATGCAATGGACCGACGGTTTGATCCGTCTGTTCCCGGCATGGGAGCTGTACCTCGGCAACTACACCGTGGTGATGTCGAACTGGGTCGTCCTGATCATGACCATCATGTTCGGTCTGATGTTCGCCTACCCGTGGATCGAGAAGAGGCTCACCGGCGACGACGCTCACCACAACCTGCTGCAGCGTCCGCGTGACACCCCGGTGCGTACCGCGATCGGTGCGATGGCGTTCTCGTTCTACATCCTGCTGACGCTGGCGTGCATGAACGACATCATCGCGTTCAAGTTCCACATCTCGCTCAACGCGACGACGTGGATCGGTCGAATCGGTCTGATCATCCTGCCGCCGCTGGTGTACTTCATCGCATACCGCTGGGCGATCTCGCTGCAGCGCAGCGACCGCGAGGTCCTGGCACACGGCATCGAGACCGGCATCATCAAGCGCCTGCCGCAGGGTGAGTACATCGAGCTGCACCAGCCGCTCGGCCCGGTCGACAGCCACGGTCACCCGATCCCGCTCCCCTACGAGGGTGCCGCACTGCCGAAGCGGATGAACAAGCTCGGCTCCGCGGGTGCCCCGGGTACGGGTTCGATCCTGACCGCCGACCCGCCGGAGGAGCAGTTGCGCCACGTCGAGGTCGAGCACGAGCTCGAGGCTGCGGAGCGCAAGGCTCTTCGCGATCTCCAGGCCAAGGGTGGCAATCCCTTCGACGAGTAGTAACCACACGAGACAGCGGGCCGTCGCGCACCATCAGGTGCACGGCGGCCCGCTGTTTTGTCCCGCTCCCCTCCCCCACCATGCCGGGCCCGTCGGCTCCGACGGACACGGCGCGGATGTGGCACGGTGGACACCATGCGCCGGTTACGACATCGTGGTTCCGGCCTGTCCCAGATCACCCGCGGGATGGGCACTCTCGACGCCGAGATCTACGACACGATCGCCCGGTCGCCGAGCCCGCTGCTGGACAAGACGATGCCGGTGCTGACCCATGCTGCCGACCACTCGAAACTCTGGATGGCGATCGCAGCCGGTCTGGCCGTCTCCGGCCGGCCGTCACTCCAGCGGGGAGCCGCCCGAGGAGTGGCCTCGCTGGCCGTCACCAGTCTCGTGACCAATCAGGGCGCCAAGCGGATTCGACGCCGTGCACGTCCTTCTCCGGGGCTCATTCCGGTCCCTCGTCGCGGACGTCGGCAACCGACGTCGAGCTCGTTTCCCTCCGGACACTCCGCCAGCGCCGCAGCCTTCGCGGTGGGGGTGGCTGTCGAGAGTCCGCCCGCAGGTCTGCTGCTGTCGGCGCTGGCCGGCCTCGTCGGACTCTCCCGCGTCGCGACCGGCGCCCACTACCCAGGTGATGTCGTGGTCGGGCTCGGAATCGGTGCCACGGTCGCGACACTGGGAACCCGGGTCGTACCCCCGATCACCCGCCCGTCGATATCTCTCGCCGACCCGACGGTCGTCGAGGCGGAGCCGCGCCCGGACGGCGCCGGTCTCGTCGTGGTCGTGAACCCTGCCTCGTCGGACGGACGGGGTCGTCGGGTTCTGGATGACATCCGGGACGCCCTTCCCGCGGTCGAGATCGTCGAGCTCGGCGAAGATGACGACGTCGCAACGGTATTCGCCGAAGCCGCGGCGCACGCGTCGATCCTCGGCGTCGCCGGCGGAGACGGCACGGTCGCCTGTGCGGCGCGCGCGGCCATCGACGCGGACCTGCCGCTCGCGGTGTTCCCGGCCGGTACCTTCAACCACTTCGCGCGCGACATCGGTTGTGGCACGGTCGAGGACACCGTCGGTGCCATCGCCACCGGTTCGGTGTCCCGGGTCGACGCGGTGTGGCTCAACGACTCCCGGCTGATCCTGAACACGGCGAGCATCGGCGCGTACCCGCATTTCGTGCGAATCAGGGAGCGTCTCCGGCATCGCATCAGCCGTCCGCTCGCCACCGCCACCGCGATCTTCCGGGTGATCCGCCAGGACGCCCACGTCTGCATCGAGGTCGACGGACGGATCCTCGACGTCTCCCTGTTCCTGATCGGCAACTCGATCTACCAGCCCACGGGATTCCTCCCCACGCGGCGCCTACGGCTCGACGACGGCCTGCTCGACGTCCGGATCCTGGAGACCGGTCACCGCTGGGCGACTCTGCGGCTCTTGGGATCTCTCGCTGCCGGCCGTCTCGAGCGCTCCCGGCTGTACCACGAGATGCAGGTCCCCGAATTCCGGTTCACCGCCGTCGGCGGCCCGGTGGCCGTGTCCCACGACGGTGAGGTCGAGGACAGCTTCACCGACGCCCACTTTCGTGTGGACTACCGCAGACTCAAGGTGTACGGTCCCGTGCGCCGATGATCCGACGGTCCCCCAAAGCCGCTGACACAGACAAAAAGACGACGCCCCACCCCGGAGGTGGGGCGTCGTCTGTACTGGTTCTTGCGAGCGCTCAGTGCTTCTCGGGACCGACGTGGTACTCGAAGACGAGACCGGCGGCAGCACCCATGATCGCCACGGCCGCGAAGATCGCGAGCCACCAGTTGCCGGAGGCGAATCCGACGGCGAAGGTGGAGGCGCCGAGGGCGATCAGGATGGGCCACCAGGAATGCGGGCTGAAGAAGCCCAGCTCGCCGGCGCCGTCCTCGATCTCGGCATCTTCGTAGTCCTCGGGGCGGATCTCGACGCGCCGCGACACGAACCGGAAGAACGTGCCGGCGATGAGCGTCAGGCCCGCGGCGAAGAACAGGCCGACGACGCCGACCCACTCGATGCCCTTGCTGGTGAACGCGGTGAAGAGGGTGTACGCGACACCGGTCAGCGCGAAGAAGGCTGTCAACATCTCGAAGAGTCGGGCTTCGATCTTCATCGTCAGCTCTCCTTCTTGGTGCAGTTGGCGAGGGTCGGGTCATCCGGGTTGCCGGATGCGGTCACCGAACCGTCGGACTTGCGGCGGCTGTCGAAGGGAACCGTGGTGACGGCTTCCGGAGCCTGGCAGATCGACGCGAGCGCTCGGCGTTGGTGGCCTCGGGGTTCGACTGACGGAAACGGATGTAGCTGTCGAAGTCCTCGGGAGAGACCGCGCGGACCTCGAAGTTCATCATCGAGTGGTAGGTGCCGCACATCTCGGCGCAGCGACCGACGAATGCTCCGGTCCGGTCGATCGAGCCGATCTGGAAGATCGGGTCGGTCGAGTTCTCCTTCGGGAACGGCATCACGTCGCGCTTGTACAGGAACTCCGGTACCCAGAACGAGTGGACGACGTCGGCCGAGGCGATGTTGAACTCGATGCGCTTGCCGGTCGGAAGCACCAGGACGGGGATCTCCGTCGACGATCCGAGGGTCTCGATCTTGTCGAACTTCAGGTAGTCGCGGATGTCGTCGTCACGGCCGCCGGCGGGGCCGGGCAGCTCGCCACCGTGCTCACCCTCGACCTCGGGCTCGGCGACGGCCTTGCCGGCCTGCTCCTGGACCTGGAACGGGTTACCCGCGGCCTCGAAGCCGTCGTAGGTCGATCCGTCGCTGAAGATGACCTTGTTGTAACCGAACTTCCAGTTCCACTGGAACGCCGTGACATCGACCACGACCTTGGAGTCGTCGTTCTTGCCCTCGACGTCGTTCTGCACGATCACGGTGAAGTAGAACAGCACCGCGATGATGACGAACGGGATGGCCGTATAGGTGAGCTCCAACGGGACGTTGTACGCCGTCTGACGCGGGAAGACGCCCTTCTTGGCGTCGTTCGCACGATGGAACGTGATCGTCCAGAAGATCAGGGCCCAGACCAGAATGCCCATCACGAGTGCGGCGATGACGGACCAGGTCCAGAGATCGACCATCTTCTTACCCTGGGGCGTGACGCCCTCGGGCCAACCGAAACGCATCGCCTCATTGGCGTCACATCCCGACATCAGCAGTGCGCCGAGTCCGAGAGCGACGACGATTCCCAGTCGCTTCATCGTCTGCGACGCGGATGAGACACGCCGCGCTCGGGGCCGTCCACCGTGTGCCAATTTCACGCCTTCCTGCTCGCTCACCGGCGCCCTCGCGCCGCAGTGAGTGCATGCCACATGACCTGCAAGGGCAAGTACCCGCCGTGGACACACGACGAGAGCCTTGCACCTAGTACTACGCAGCGTAGACCAACCGGGAGAAGCTTTCGTGATTGGGGTTTGATCCGGTCGTGTCCGAGCCCTCCAGGTCGGAATCCCGCTGGTGGCTCAGGCATACTCGGACGCGACCCGACGCCCGTCGGGACCTGTGCGCGCGACGAGATTGGGGAGAAGCCAACGTGTGTGGTCTGCTCGGCCTTCTGACTTCCGACCGGACGGCCGCCGAGGTCGTCGACGCGGTGGCGGTGGCCTCGCACTGCATGCGGCATCGCGGCCCCGACGAGCCCGGCACCTGGCACGACGAGAACATCGTCTTCGGCTTCAACCGCCTGTCGATCATCGACATCGAGCACTCCCACCAGCCGCTGCGCTGGGGCCCGCCGGAGAACCCGAACCGGTACGCCCTGGTCTTCAACGGCGAGATCTACAACTACCTGGAGATCCGCGCCGAGCTCACCAAGGACGAGGGTGCGATCTTCCGCACCGAGGGCGACGGCGAAGCCATCGTCGCAGCTTTTCACCACTGGGGTCCCGACGCCGTGCGCCGTCTCCGCGGCATGTTCGCGTTCGCCATCTGGGATACCGAGAATCGCTCGCTGTTCCTCGCGCGTGATCCGTTCGGCATCAAGCCGCTGTTCGTCGCGTCGGGTCCGGGCGGACTCGTCTTCGGCAGCGAGAAGAAGTCACTCCTCGAGCTCATCGAACGCGTGGGCCTGTCGAAGGACCTGGACCCGCGGGCCGTCGAGCACTACACCGTGCTGCAGTACGTCCCCGAACCCGAGACCATTCACGCGTCGATCCGCCGGCTCGAGTCGGGTTGCCACGCGACCGCCTCCCCCGGCAGCCCGCTGTCGATCCGCCGCTACTTCACGCCGCAGTTCGGCGTGAAGCCGTTCACCGACGCCACGCGTCAGAAGCGCTACGACGAGATCGCCGACGTCCTGGCGGACTCGGTCGCCAAGCACATGCGTGCCGATGTGACCGTCGGCTCGTTTCTGTCTGGCGGTATCGACTCGACGGCCATCGCCGCGCTGGCGATCCGCCACAACCCCGACCTGATCACCTTCACCACCGGCTTCGAGCGCGAGGGCTATTCGGAGGTCGACGTCGCCGCCGAGTCGGCGGAGGCGATCGGCGCGAAGCACGTGGTGAAGGTCGTCGGACCGTCGGAGTTCATCGAGGCGCTGCCCTCGATCGTGTGGTACCTCGACGACCCGGTCGCCGACCCCGCCCTGGTCCCGCTCTACTTCGTCGCGGCCGAGGCACGCAAGCACGTCAAGGTCGTGCTGTCGGGTGAGGGCGCCGACGAACTGTTCGGCGGCTACACCATCTACAAGGAACCGCTCTCCCTCGCGGCGTTCGACCGTCTCCCCCGCCCGCTGCGCCGGGCGGCCGGCAAGATCTCCGACCGCATCCCGGAGGGCACCCGCGGCAAGAGCCTGCTGCACCGCGGTTCGCTCACCCTCGAGGAGCGCTACTACGGCAACGCCCGCAGCTTCGACGATGCGCGGCTCCGCGCGGTGCTGCGCGACTACCGCCCCGATTGGACCCACACCGACGTCACCGCCCCGATCTACGCGATGAGCGAGGGCTGGGACCCGGTGGCCCGCATGCAGCACCTCGATCTCTTCACGTGGCTGCGCGGCGACATCCTGGTGAAGGCCGACAAGATCACGATGGCCAACTCCCTCGAGCTCCGCGTTCCGTTCCTCGACCCCGAGGTCTTCGCGGTCGCCGAGCGCCTCCCCCACGACGAGAAGATCGCGCACGGCACCACCAAGTACGCCCTGCGCAAGGCGCTCGAGCAGATCGTCCCGGCGCACGTCTTGCACCGCAAGAAGCTCGGCTTCCCGGTCCCGATCCGCCATTGGCTCGCCGGCACCGAGATGTACGACTGGGCCCACGACACGATCGTCAAGAGCCAGACCGACCACATCTTCGACAAGAACGCGGTCATCGCGATGCTCAACGAGCACCGGGAAGGCGTGGTGGACAACAGCCGTCGTCTGTGGACGGTGCTGATCTTCATGATCTGGCACGGGATCTTCGTCGAGGGCACGATCGTGCCGGACATCGTCGACCACACGTACCCGGTCCGCCTCTAGTACCGCGCCTCGCCGAGAAGCGCCCCGGAGAACGCGTCAGTGGGCCAGTTTGAGGCCGACCACGCCACCGACGATCATCACCAGGCACAGCGCCTGAATCAGCGAAACGGGTTGCTCACCGGTCAACATCGCGTAGACGACGGTCAGCACCGCGCCGATGCCGACCCAGACCGCGTAGGCGGTACCCACCGGCAGGTCGCGCATCGCGTATGCCAGACCGGCCATGCTGATGGCGAGTGCCACGAAGAAGACCACGGACGGCGCGAGCTTGGTGAATCCCTCGGACTTGCCGAGCGCGGTGGCCCAGACGGCCTCGAAGACACCGGACAGCACCAGGATCAACCATGACATGACAGCCTCCCTGCGGGCCGTCTTGTCGCACACCGGGTACAGCACCCCTCGTCCGGGAGTCCAGTAGAACGGACTCTGCCTCCACGTTGGCACACCGTCGATCACGACGGCAATGTCAGACCGGTCACCGCCGGCGGAAACGACGAAAACGGGTGGCACAGGCCGAAGCCCGCGCCACCCGTTCCGAAAGAGGTTCTCAGAAGGCGGCTTTGATCTCCGCCGCGGCCTCGGCACCGTATGCACCCTCGATACGGGCGAGTGCGGACTCGATGTCCCAGGACCAGTCCTGCGTCGACACCGTCTCGAGCACCAGCACGGCGACCATCGAGCCGACCTGAGCGGCGCGCTCGAAGCCGAGCCCCTTGGACAGCGCGGACAGGAAGCCGGCGCGGAACCCGTCGCCGACGCCCGTCGGGTCGACCTTCTCGGTCTCCGGGACCACCCCGACGTGGATGCTCGTACCGTCGCGCTCGACGATCTCGACGCCGTCCTTGCCGAGGGTGGTGACGCGCACGCCGACCATCTCGGCGACCTGCGTCTCGGACAGGCCGGTCTTCTGGCGCAGCAGGCCCCACTCGTACTCGTTGGTGAACAGGTAGTCGGCACCTTCGATGAGCGTCCGGGCCTGTTCGCCGTCGAGGCGGGCGAGCTGCTGGCTGGGATCGGCGGCGAACGGGATACCGGCGGCACGGCAGGCCTCGGTGTGGCTGAGCATGCCCGCCGGGTCGTCGGCGCCGATCAGCACGAGTTCCGGCGTCCCGGTCTCGGCGATGACGTCGGCCAGCGAGATGTCGCGACTCTCACTCATGGCGCCCGCGTAGAACGTGGCGAGCTGCGCCATCGTCTCGTCGGTGGTGCACATGAAGCGAGCGGTGTGATGGGTCTCGGAGACCCGGACGCCACGGCAGTCGACGCCGTTGGACTCGAGCCACTTGCGGTAGTCGTGGAAGTCCGAGCCGACCGCGCCGACGAGCACGGGGTTACCGCCGAGCTGGCCCATGGCGTAGCAGATGTTGCCCCCGACGCCGCCGCGCCGGACGACGAGGTCCTCCACGAGGAAGCTGAGAGAGATGTGCTCGAGGTGATCGCCGAGCAGCTGCTCGGAGAACTTTCCGGGGAACTTCATCAGATGGTCGGTTGCGATGGAGCCGCATACAACGATTGCCACTGGCGTTCTCAGCCCTTCGGTTGGTTGGTCGGACAGCTGTCCACGCTACCCACTCCCCCGACACACGACACCGGCCGCATCCCGAATCGGGATACGGCCGGTGTCGGAAGACGTGTTCGACTCAGTTGAACGAGTCACCGCAGGCGCAGCTGCCGGTGGCGTTCGGGTTGTCGATGGTGAAGCCCTGCTTCTCGATGGTGTCGACGAAGTCGATGGTGGCGCCCTGGACGTAGGGAGCACTCATGCGGTCGACGGCCAGCGTGACGCCGCCGAAGTCCGAGGTGATGTCGCCGTCGAGGGTGCGATCGTCGAAGAAGAGCTGGTAGCGCAGACCAGCGCATCCACCCGGCTGCACGGCGATGCGCAGCGCGAGGTCGTCGCGACCTTCCTGCTCGAGCAGTGCCTTGGCCTTGGCGGCGGCTGCGTCGCTCAGGATGATGCCGGTGGCAGTGCTCGTTTCGTTCTGCACGGTCATTGATGCTCCTGTAGTGGTGTGGTCCCGGTGTGACGTGGTCCGATCACGTCGCGGAGCCCTCTGCCCGCGCATGATCGGGAAACACCCCGCTCGCCGGGAGGTCGACCGGTTGTGCCCGTGCGTACAACCGTACTCCTTCCAGGACTATTCCCGCCTATTCGGACCTGGTTTCCATGCGGCTCGTCGCACGCTCGTCGCCTGCCCGACCGGCAGGAGAAAATCACCTTGCGAAAGAGCCGGCAACCGCCTCCGCAAGCTTCACGAGCTGGTTCTCGGCGTCGCTCATCGCGACCTCGACCGAACCGGCGACGTCGACGATGGCGTGCGCACCCGCGATCCCGGCCTCCTCGACCTCGGCCGGGGACAGCGCGACCTGTCCCGCGAGTACCAGGGTCCGCGCGCCGGCACCCCCTGCGCCCGATGTCGACGCGGCGTGGTGCAGGGCCGATACGACCTTCCCGCGGAGTGTCTGGGCGTCGAACTTGCCCTCGCCGGTGATGACGAGGTCGGCGGCCGCGACGTCGTCGGTCAGGTCGGTGGCGTCGGCGACGACGGTCGCCCCGGACACGCGACCACCGCCCAGGGCGAGAAGCGCGGCGCCGAGCCCGCCCGCGGCACCCGCACCGGCGTCGGCGGTGATGTCCCGTCCGGCGAGCTCGTTCAGTGTGACCGACCACTCGGTGAGCCGCTTCTCGAGGAGTTCGACGGTCTCGGGGTCGGCGCCCTTCTGCGGCCCGAACACCGTGGCCGCACCCAGCGCACCGAGCAGCGGATTCTCCACATCCGAGGCCACGACGATCTCGACCCCGGTGAGTCGCTCGCGCGCCGCTTCCGGGCCGCCGAGGGCGTCGACGAGTCCCGCGCCGCCGTCGGTGGTGGAGCTGCCGCCGAGTCCGACGACGAGGCGTCGTGCGCCGCGCGCCAGGGCCGCCGCGACGAGTTCGCCGACACCGTGTGTGGTGGCGGCGACCGCGGTCCGCGGGGTCGGCCGGCCGCCCAGTTGATGAAGACCGCAGGCCTGGGCGCATTCGACGTATGCGGTCGACGACGCGGCGTCGAAGAGCCAGCGCGCGGTGACGCCCGCGCCGAGCGGACCGTGCACGTCCTCGGTGACGAGGGTGCCGAATCGCGAGGCCAGGACGTCGACGAACCCCGGACCGCCGTCGGATTGCGGTGCGCGGACGAGGGAGTCGTCGGGCCGGGCGGCCGCCCAGCCGCGGGAGATGGCGTTCGCGGCCACGACGGCGGACATGGTGTCGCCGAAGGAGTCCGGCGCGATCAGGATGCGCAAACGCCGACTTCCGTCCCGGGTCATGAGCACGAAGTATAGGAGCGCCGTGGCCACCCGGCAGGGTGACCGATTCGGGCGCCCGCGAGGGTCCACCGAAAAGCGACGACCACGCGTTTCGACCGCGACCACGATCACCTACCCTCGTAGGCGTGAAGCTGCCATGGAAGAAGGACGAGACGTCGGAGGAATCCGGCGAGAGCACGGTGACCACGTACGCCGCCGACGACGCGGCCACCGAGGACTCCGCGCCGGCCAAGGGCAGCAAGACCACCCCCGGAAAGGGCCGCCCGACCCCCAAGCGTCGTGAGGCCGAGAAGCGCCGTGGGCCCGTCGCGCCGCCCCCGACCACCCGGTCCGAGGCCCGCGCGCGCAAGAAGGAACTGAAGAACACGCTCTCCAAGGACGAGAAGAAGCAGCTCGCCGCGGAGCGCCGCGCCAAGCGCCTCGAGCAGCGCGAGCGGATGATGGAGGGCGACGAGGCCTACCTCATGCCTCGCGACAAGGGCCCGGTCCGTCGTTACACCCGCGACATCGTCGACGCGCGCCGCAACTTCGCAGGCCTGTTCATGCCGTTCGCGATCCTGCTGATCGTGCTGATGTTCATGGTTCCGCAGGCAGCCGCGCTCACCAACCTGATCCTCGTCGCCTTCGTCGTCCTGATGGCCGTCGACGGCTTCATCCTGGGCCGTCTGGTGAATCGCCGTGTGGCCGAACGCTATCCCGACTCGCAGGACGGCGGTTTCAAGCTCGGCTGGTACGCGTTCACCCGTGCGATGCAGCTCCGGAAGATGCGTGCGCCCAAGCCCTCGGTGTCGCGCGGCGACGAAGTCTGATCGATGGCCGATCGCGCTACGCGCACACTCGTCCTGGGCGGTGTGCGTTCGGGTAAATCCGCCCACGGCGAGTCGCTGCTCCGCGCGCATCAGCAGATCCGGTACCTGGCCACCGGTCCGGTGACCACGTCCGACGCCGAGTGGACGGCGCGGGTCAACACGCACAGGCAGCGTCGGGACGCCCGCTACACGACAATCGAGACCACCGACCTCGCCGAGGCCCTCCGCGCGGCACCCGACATCCCGGCCCTGGTCGACGACCTCGGCAGCTGGCTCACCGCGCGGATCGACGCCGTCGACGGCTGGGAATCGGGTTCGGGGATCGACCTCGACGCCGACATCACCGAACTCTGCGACTCGCTGCGGGCGATGAACGCCGACGTGGTGCTGATCAGTTCCGAGGTCGGGCTCTCGCTGGTTCCCCCGACGCCGGCGGGCCGGTTGTTCCAGGACCTGCTGGGCACTCTGAACTCGGCGGTGGCACAGGCGTGCGACCGGGTGTCCCTCGTGGTCGCCGGCCGCGTACTCGACCTGCCCGCCGACCCGTCTGCCGAAGACCACACCGGCGCAACGGTTTCCGCGGCACCCGCATCCGCCGTCGCGCCGGTCCTGACGGCACCGGTGGCGACTCCCGCCCCGGTCACGCCCGGACCTGTCGACGAGCCCACACCCGTCACGACCGCCGCCGAGCTCCCCGATCCCACCGACGCCGAGGTCTTCGGACCGATCACGCCCCCGAGCGAGGCGGTCGCCTTCGAGGCCCGCGAGCGCCAGAAGACGCTGACCAAGCCGCCGGGTTCGCTGGGACGCCTCGAGGAGATCGGGGTCTGGATCTCCGCGTGCCAGGGGCAGTGCCCGCCCGCGCCGATCACCTCGCCGAGCGTCGCCGTCTTCGCCGGCGATCACGGCGTCGCGCGCGGCGGTGTGTCGGCGTTCCCGCCCGAGGTCACCGCGCAGATGGTCGCCAACATCTCCTCGGGTGGCGCCGCGGTCAACGTGATGGCCGCTCGTGTCGGAGCCACGGTGATGGTCGTGGACATGTCCGTCGACGCCGACACATCTCCCCATCTCTCGACGTTCAAAGTCCGCCGCAGCAGCGAGGATCTACGCACCACCGACTCGATCACCCTCGCCGAGGCCCGCGCGGCGCTGGCCGCCGGCCGGGCGATCGCCGATCGGCTCATCGACTCCGGCAGCGACCTGCTGATCGCCGGCGAGATGGGCATCGGCAACACCACCCCGGCAACCGTCCTGATCGGTGCGCTCACGCGACGCGAGCCGGTCGAGATCGTCGGGCGCGGAACAGGTGTCGACGACCACGGCTGGATGCGGAAGACCGCCGCGATCCGCGACGGCATGCGCCGGGCCCGCAAGGTCGTGCACGACCCGCTCGCCCTCCTCGCCGCCGTTGGTGGCGCCGACCTGACGGCCACCGCGGGTTTCCTCGCGCAGGCCGCGCTCCGGCGCACGCCCGTCATCCTCGACGGCGTCGTGATCACCGCGGCCGCGATGGTCGCCAACGAACTCGCACCCGGCGCCATGCGCTGGTGGATCGCCGGGCACCGCTCGGTGGAGCCCGCGCATCAGATCGCGCTCGATCACCTCGATCTCGAACCGGTCCTCGACCTGTCGATGCGCCTCGGCGAGGGCAGTGGCGCGGTCCTGGCGCTGCCGGTCGTGCAGTCGGCCGCCGACATCCTCATCTCGATGGCGACCTTCGCCGAGGCCGGGGTGACCGACCGCGACGACGCGGCCGTTCCCGAAGCCGCCGAGTCGTCCTGACACCCACGACATGTCCGGTCGCGCGATGATGTCGCCGCTGCGGGCGGTCCGGACCGCGTTGAGCTGGATGACCGTCCTCCCCGTCGGTACGGGGGCCGATGCGGAGGAGACACCGGATCGCGCGGTGGGCGGTGCGGTGATGTCCGCACTCCCCGTCGTCGGCATCGTGGTGGGTGCCGCAGCGGCGGCCCTCGCGTTCGGGGTGTCGTTCACCGACCTCCCCACCGCACTCATCGGCGTTCTCGTCGTCGTCCTGACCGCGGCGCTCACGCGGGGAATGCATCTCGACGGCCTGGCCGACACCGCCGACGGACTCGGTTGTTACGGACCGCCGGAGCGGATCGCCGAGGTCATGCGCAGCGGCACGGTCGGTCCGTTCGGCGTCGCGACCCTGGTGCTCACACTGGGCGTACAGGCCGCCGGGTCGACCGGCCTCGTCGGCGAATCCCGTTGGTACGAGCTCGCTTTTGCCATCGCCCTGGGACGGCTGGGAGCTGTGGTCGGTACCCGGCGATCGATCTCCCCGGCTCATCCGAACGGCTTCGGTGCCCTCGTCGCCGGCACGCAGCGGTTGTCGATCCCGGTGTGGGGTCTTCTCGCCGCCGTAGCCACGGTCCCGATCGGATTGCGCGACAATGGATTCGACGCCGCCGCGGTGGTACAGGCGCTCGTCGTCGTTCTCGCGGTCGTGGTGTTCGCGTGGGTCTTCACGCGGCACTGCGCGCGACGCATGGGCGGTCTCAACGGCGACGTGCTGGGGGCGACCATCGAACTCGGTGTCGCCCTCGCCCTCGTCGGCCTGCTCATCTGAATCGCCGCCCAGAATGGTTCTGGCGCCACGATCAGCGGATCGTGGCGCCAGAAACGTCTGTGCTGCGGTCGGACTCAGGCCCGGTACAGCTCCGTCATCCACCCGTGGGTATCGGCGAAGGTGCCGCGCTGGATGCCCGTGAGGGTGTCGCGGAGGGCCTGGGTGACCTCACCGGTCTGACCGTTGTTGATCGTGTAGTCCTCGCCCACACCCTTGACGTGACCGACCGGGGTGATCACCGCGGCGGTGCCACAGGCGAAGACCTCGGTGATGTCTCCCGAGGCGACACCCTTGCGGAGCTCCTCGGTGGTGATCTTGCGCTCCTCGACCGCGAAACCGGCGTCGGTGGCCAGCGTCAGCAGCGACGAGCGGGTGATGCCGGGGAGAAGCGAACCCGAGAGTTCCGGGGTCACGAGGCGGGCGTCGGCGCCGGAGCCGAACACGAAGAACAGGTTCATGCCGCCCATCTCCTCGATGTAGCGGCGTTCGATGGCGTCGAGCCACACGACCTGGTCGCAACCCTGCTCGGTGGCCTGACGCTGCGCCAGGAAGGCCGCGGCGTAGTTGCCGCCGCACTTGGCGAAGCCGGTGCCACCGGGCGCGGCGCGCACGTACTCGGTGGACAGCCACACGCTGACGGGCTTGATGCCGCCCGAGAAGTAGGCGCCGGCCGGCGAGGCGATGACGGAGTAGATGTACTGCGACGACGGCGCATTGACGCCGAGGCCCGCCTGCGAGGCGAACATGAAGGGCCGCAGGTACAGCGCCTCCTCACCGCCTGACGGCGGAACCCACGCGTTGTCGGCGTCGAGCAGCGCCTTGAGCGACTCGATGAAGTCCTCGACCGGGAGCGCCGGCATGGCGAGACGCTCGGCGCTGCGCTGCATCCGCTCCGCGTTGGCCTCCGGGCGGAAGGCGGCGATCGACCCGTTGGGCTGACGGTAGGCCTTGAGACCTTCGAAGACCTCTTGACCGTAGTGCAGCACCATCGCCGAGGGATCGAGGGCGATCGGTCCGTACGGCCGTACCTGCGCGTTGTGCCAACCCTTGTCCGCGTCGTAGTCCACCATCACCATGTTGTCGGTGAAGTAGCGGCCGAATCCCGGGGCGGTGAGAATCTCCGCCCGACGGTTCTCCGACACCGGATGGGGATGCTCGGTACGGTTGAACTCCAAGGTCATGCGGCCCATGGTACCGCTGGCCGCAAAAGCATTTCCGCGCCCGTCCGATGCGTGCGAGGCGGGCCCATGGACCTGCGGCACACCGCGGTCACACGTGCGAGGGCACGAACGGCGGGATGACGACCTCGCAGGCGAGATCCCGTCCGCGCACGTCGACGACCACCTGATCGCCCTTCTTGACGCCCGAGGCGGTATCCAGCAGCGCGAGCGCGATTCCCTGCTTGAGGGTCGGCGAGAACGTTCCGGAGGTGCACACCCCGATCCGGGTGTCCCCGAGCTTGACCGCGCAGTCGGCGCGCGGCACACCACGGCCGGTCGCCTTCAGTCCGTAGAGACGACGCGCCGGGCCCGCCTCCTTCTCGGCGAGCAGGGCGTCGCGGCCGAAGAACGACGGCTTGTCCCAGCCGACCGCCCAGCTCGACCGCGCCTGCACCGGGGTGATCTCCGGGCTGAGTTCGTGACCGTGCAGGGCGTAACCCATCTCGGTGCGCAGGGTGTCGCGGGCACCCAGGCCGGCGGCCTGCCCACCCGCCGCGGTGATCGCCTCGAGCAGCACGTCGAAGACGGCGCCGGCGTCGTCCCAGCGGGGCAGGATCTCGTAACCGCGTTCGCCGGTGTATCCGGTGCGGCACACGCGGACCGGCTTGTCGCCGTCGGCGGTGGACAGCTCGGCATCGGCGAATGCCATGTACTCCATGTCGGCGGGCAGGCCGAGTCCGGTGAGGACCTCCGGCGAGCGCGGCCCCTGCACGGCGAGGACCGCGAAGTCGCGGTGCTGGTCGGTGATCGAGATCCCCTCCGGCGCCACGGCCGTCATCTGCGCGACGACGGCCGCGGTGTTCGCCGCGTTGGGGACCAGGAACACCTCGTCATCGCTCACCAGATAGGTGATGAGGTCGTCGACGACACCACCGGATTCGTTGCAGCACAGCGTGTACTGCGCCTTCCCGGGACCGATCTTGCCGAGATCGTTGGTGAGGGTCGAGTTCACGAACGCGGCGGCGCCGGGACCCGACACCAGCGCCTTGCCGAGGTGGCTGACGTCGAAGATCGCCACGGACTCACGGACCGCGGTGTGCTCGGCGACGGTGCCCGCATAAGCAACCGGCATGTTCCAGCCGCCGAACTCGGCGAAACTCGCACCGAGTGCTGCGTGACGGTCGGCGATGGGTCCGGCGAGGAGTTCACTCATGGCCCATACGGTATCGGGCCGCACCCGCCGGGCGGGCCGGTCCCGCGGTCACCGTCGACATCCGGCGCGCTGTGGCAGAGTTGAGCGGATGAGCAAGAACGACACCGTCGACCGCGTACGCGGCCCCGAATTCGACCTGTCCACCTCGATCGGCAAGGGCGACACCGCCCTGGTCATCGGCCTGATCAGTGCGCCGGACGGCGACGAGAAGGCCGACGGCAAGGGTGAATCCACCGCCGAACCGACGCTCGCCATCGGCGACGGCGTGCTCGACGACGCCCAGGCCGCGGCGATCACCGCCGCACTGACGGCCCTCGGCGCCACTGGTAAGCACGGCGAGGTCACCCGCCTCGCGGCACCCGAGTCGCTGCCCGTCGACCTCGTCGTCGCGGTCGGTCTCGGCGACGCCGACAACCTCGACGACGCCGACCAGGTTCGTCAGGCTGCCGGCATCGTCGCCCGCGAACTCGACGGCCTCGAGTCGGTGGCGACCACCCTCTCGTCGGTCGACCTCGCCGCCGCCGCCGAGGGCCTGTTCCTCGGCGCGTACCGGTTCGACGAGTTCCGCTCCGAGTCGTCGAAGCCGAAGAAGACACCGCCGCAACACATCACACTGCTGGTGGAGTCGAAGTCCAAGGAGGCCAAGGCTGACCTCGACCGCGCGATCGCGGTCGCGGACTCCGTCGCCATCGCCCGCGACTTCGTCAACACCCCGCCGAGCCACCTGTTCCCCGAGGAGTTCGCGGCCCGCGCCCGCACGCTCGGCTCGAAGGCCGGACTGAAGGTCGAGATCCTCGACGACAAGGAACTCGAGGCCCAGGGTTACGGCGGCATCATCGGCGTCGGCAAGGGCTCCTCACGTCTCCCCCGCCTGGTGCGCCTGACCCACACGGGCAAGAAGGCGACCAAGAAGGTCGCCCTCGTCGGCAAGGGCATCACCTTCGACACCGGCGGCATCTCCATCAAGCCGGCCGCGAACATGGACCAGATGACCTCGGACATGGGCGGTGCAGCCGCGGTCATCGCCGCGACCATCCTGGCCGCCCGGCTCGACCTCGACGTCTCGGTCACCGCGACCGTGCCGATGGCCGAGAACATGCCGTCGTCGACGGCCCAGCGTCCCGGCGACGTGCTGACCCAGTACGGCGGACGGACGGTCGAGGTCCTCAACACCGACGCCGAGGGCCGGCTGATCCTCGCCGACGCGATCGTGCGCGCGGCCGAGGACGACCCCGACTACCTCATCGACACCGCGACCCTGACCGGCGCGCAGATGGTTGCGCTCGGCACCCGCACCCCGGGTGTCATGGGCACCGAGGAGTTCCGCGACCGCGTCGCCGCCCGGTCGGCCGACGTCGGCGAGAACGCATGGGCGATGCCGCTGCCCGCCGAGCTGCGCGCGGACCTCAAGTCCCGGGTCGCAGATCTCGCCAACGTCACCCCGCACCGCTGGGGCGGCATGCTCGCCGCGGGCATCTTCCTCAAGGAGTTCGTCCCGGAGGACGTGCAGTGGGCCCACATCGACATCGCCGGACCGGCGTTCAACACCGGCGGACCGTGGGGCTACACCACCAAGGGCGGCACGGGCGTACCCGTCCGCACCATCGCGGCGGTCCTCGAGGACATCGCAACCAACGGCTGAGATGTCATGCCGTCGCCGGTTGAGAATCGTTACCCGCGAGTACGAGCCGAATCCGGTCGGCGGAGCGGCGTACGGGTAGGGTGATCCGCGGGGATGAGTGGCTGACCCGCCACCCATCTCGGCGGTCCCCTGACCGCTTCCCACCCCCGTGCCCACGGAGCACACACCGACGGGCCACCCCCTACAGACCACCACGTCGAGTTCAGGAGTTCACAACGATGGCCTTCTCCGTCCAGATGCCCGCCCTTGGTGAAAGTGTCACCGAGGGGACAGTCACCCGGTGGCTGAAGGAGGAGGGCGACACCGTTGAGGCCGACGAGCCCTTGCTCGAGGTGTCGACCGACAAGGTCGACACGGAGATCCCGGCCCCGACGTCGGGCGTGCTGACGAAGATCATCGCCCAGGAGGACGACGTCGTCGAGGTCGGTGGCGAACTCGCACTGATCGGCGACGCCGACGATTCCGGTTCCGACGATTCCGGCTCGGACGATTCGGCCGGGGGCGACGAGCCCACCGAGGCCGCTCCGGAGCCCGCGCCCGAGGAGGCGGCCGAGGAGCCGTCCACCGAAGAAGAGGCACCCGCCGAGAAGCCCACCGCCGATACCGGTTCCGGTTCGGCCGAGGGCACCGACGTCCTCATGCCGGAGCTCGGCGAGTCCGTCACCGAGGGCACGGTGACCAACTGGCTCAAGGCCGTCGGTGACGAGGTCGCCGCGGACGAACCGCTGCTCGAGGTCTCCACCGACAAGGTCGACACCGAGATCCCCTCGCCGGTTGCCGGCACCCTGCTCGAGATCCTCGCCCAGGAGGACGACGTCGTCGAGGTCGGCGGCAAGCTGGCCGTCATCGGTGACGCCTCGGCCGCGCCGGCCGAGAAGGAGTCGGAGCCCGAGCCCGAGCCCAAGGAAGAGCCGAAGGCCGAGGCCCCGGCGAAGTCGAACCCGCCGACCGTCGAGTCGACGCCGTACGTGACCCCGCTGGTGCGCAAGCTGGCCGCGGAGAACAACATCGACCTGAACTCGATCAAGGGCACCGGCGTCGGTGGCCGCATCCGCAAGCAGGACGTGCTGGCCGCGGCCGAGGCCGCCGAGAAGCCGGCCGCCGCCCCGGAGCAGAAGGCAGAGCCGGCCGCCGCCGCATCTTCTTCGTCGTCGTCGGCATCGCCGGAGATCCGTCCGGAGCTCGCCGAGTTGCGCGGGACCACCCAGAAGATCAACCGGATCCGCCAGATCACCGCCAAGAAGACCCGCGAGTCGCTGCAGCAGTCCGCTCAGCTCACGCAGGTGTTCGAGGTCGACATGAGCAAGATCGTCAGCCTGCGTAAGGCGGCCAAGGAAAACTTCAAGGCGTCCGAGGGTGTCAACCTGACCTTCCTGCCGTTCATCGCCAAGGCGGTCGTCGAGGCTCTGAAGGCGCACCCGAACGTCAACGCGTCGATCGACGAGGACGCCAAGGAGATCACCTACTACGACAAGGTGCACCTCGGCATCGCCGTCGACACCCCGCAGGGTCTGCTGTCGCCGGTCATCCACAACGCCGACGACCTGTCGGTGGCCGGCCTCGCCCGCGCCATCGCCGACATCGCCGCGCGTGCACGCTCCAACGGCCTCAAGCCCGACGAGCTCGCCGGCGGCACCTTCACCATCACCAACATCGGTAGCCAGGGCGCCCTGTTCGACACCCCGATCCTGGTCCCGCCGCAGGCGGCGATGCTGGGTACCGGTGCGATCGTCAAGCGTCCGGTCGTCATCACCGACGAGGACGGTTCGGAGTCGATCGCGGTGCGGTCGATGTCGTACCTGCCGCTGACCTACGATCACCGCCTCATCGACGGCGCCGACGCGGGCCGCTTCCTCACCACCGTGAAGAAGCGCCTCGAAGAGGCCTCGTTCGCCGCGGACCTGGGCCTCTAGGCACCCGACGACGTCGAGGCGTTCGATGCGTATAGCCGTCGCAGGATCACAGGGCCTCATCGGGAACGCCCTGGTCAACTCGCTGCGCGCGGCGGGCCACACGGTCATCCGTCTGGTCCGCCGCGAGGCGCTCGCCGACGACGAGTTCAGCTGGGATCCCGAGACCATCGGGATGCCGCCGGAGAGCCTCGAGGGCGTCGATGCGGTGGTCTCGCTCGGCGGGGTCGGCGTCGGTAACGGCCGCTGGACCGGCCGATTCAAGCAGGAGCTGCGCGACTCCCGCATCACTCCGACCGAGGTGCTCGCCGAGGCCGTGCGCGATCTCGGCATCCCGACCTTCATCAGCGCCAGCGCCACCGGCTTCTACGGCGACACCGGAACCCGGGCCGCGGTCGAAACCGACGGTCCCGGTAAGGGTTTCCTCGCCGAGCTGGTCGTCGACTGGGAGAAGGCCGCGACCACCAACGCCGGCCCCGACACCCGCGTCGTCCTGCTCCGGACCGCGCCGGTCCTCAGTTCGCAGGGCGGTCTGCTCGGCAAGCTCCGCCCGCTGTTCAAGCTCGGGCTCGGCGGTCCGATCGGCAACGGCAAGCAGTACTTCTCCTGGATCAGCCTCATCGACGAGGTGCGGGCGATCGAGTTCCTCCTCGACTCCCCCGACATCGCCGGCCCGGTCAACCTGAGTGCTCCCGGATCGCTGCCCTTCGGCGAGTTCTGCAAGGCACTCGGCAAGGCCGTGCACCGCCCCGCCGTGATGCAGGTGCCCGAGTTCGTGGCACGCCGCGTCGGCGGCGAGATGGCCGAGGAAATGATTCTGTTCAGTCAACGCGTTGAACCCCGTGTGCTCACCGACCACGGATTCACGTTCAACCACCCCGAAATCCGCGAGGCCCTGACCTACGCGACGAAGCCGGCATCATGACCCATCGTTCCGTCCGCGCCGACTCGGCACCTGTCGAGGTCCGGCGCCTGGGCACCGTCGACTACCGCGACGCCTACGACATGCAGCACCGGCTCGCGACCGAGCGCGCCGACGGCACGCTCGACCACGACGTCCTGCTCCTGCTCGAACACCCGTCGACCTACACCGCGGGCAAACGCACCGAGGACGCCGATCGCCCCACCAACGGCGCACCCGTCATCGACGTCGACCGCGGCGGCCGCATCACCTGGCACGGACCGGGACAGCTCGTCGGCTACCCGATCGTGAAGCTCGCCGAACCGCTCGACGTCGTCGAGTACGTGCGACGCCTCGAAAGTGCTCTCATCTCCGTGTGCGCGGACCTCGGCGTCACCACCGGTCGCGTCGAGGGACGCTCGGGCGTGTGGATCGACGACGACGCGGGTGAGCGAAAGCTCGGCCAGATCGGCATCCGCGTCGCGCGCGGCGTCGCGCTGCACGGGTTCGCCCTCAACATCGACCCCGACCTGTCGGCCTTCGAGGCCATCGTGCCGTGCGGGATCGCCGACGCCGGCGTCACCTCGCTGTCCCGTGAACTGGCACAACCGATCTCGGTGGCCTCCCTGCTCGACACCGTCGCGGCCGCCGTGCTCGACGCCCTGGACACCCCGCGGGAGGCCGCTCCGACGGCCTCCGAGAAGCCCACGACGGCGAGCGTAGGATCGGTTCGGTGACCGCGTCCCCCCTCACCCCCGGACCCGGTGCCCCCGACGCCACACCCCCGGCCTCGGCTACCGCACCGAAGACCACCGCTCCCGCTTCGCCCGCTCCCGAGGGCCGCAAACTGCTGCGCCTCGAGGTGCGTAACGCGCAGACGCCGATCGAGCGCAAGCCCAGCTGGATCAAGACCCGCGCGACGATGGGCCCGGAGTTCACCGAACTCAAGGGCCTCGTCAAGGGCGAGGGCCTGCACACCGTCTGCGAGGAGGCGGGCTGCCCCAACATCTACGAATGCTGGGAAGACCGCGAGGCCACCTTCCTCATCGGCGGCGAGCAGTGCACCCGACGCTGCGACTTCTGCCAGATCGACACCGGCAAGCCCGCCGCACTCGACCGTGACGAGCCGCGGCGCGTCGCCGAGAGCGTCCAGGCCATGGGTCTGCGCTACTCGACGATCACCGGAGTCGCCCGCGACGACCTGCCCGACGAGGGTGCGTGGCTCTACGCCGAGACCGTCCGCGCCATCCACCGCCTCAACCCCGGTACCGGCGTCGAGAACCTGATCCCGGATTTCCACGCCAAGCCCGACCTGCTGGCCGAGGTGTTCGATGCCCGGCCGGAGGTGCTCGCCCACAACCTCGAGACGGTGCCCCGCATCTTCAAGCGCATCCGTCCGGCGTTCCGGTACGAGCGCTCCCTCGAGGTCATCACCGCCGCTCGCGATTTCGGCCTGGTGACGAAGTCGAACCTGATCCTCGGCATGGGCGAGACCCCCGAAGAGGTGCAGTCGGCCATCATCGACCTGCACGAGGCCGGTTGCGACATCTTGACGATCACCCAGTACCTGCGTCCCTCGCCGCGGCACCATCCCGTCGAGCGGTGGGTCAAGCCGGAGGAGTTCGTCGACCACTCCGAGTTCGCCCAGGAGATCGGCTTCGCCGGTGTCATGGCCGGACCGCTGGTGCGGTCGTCCTATCGCGCCGGCCGCCTGTACGCGCAGGCCATGGCCCATCACGGCCGCGAGATCTCGCCCGCCCTGGCACACCTCGCTGCCGAGGGTTCCGCCAGCCAGGAGGCGTCCAGCCTGATGGCTCGCCTCGCGCGCTGACCGCATCCGCACCCCGCCTGCCGACCATGCGGCAGGTCACCTGACGACCGGACGTAAACTGGCCGTATGGCAAAGGCGCAGTCCGTGAGCAAGGAAGCAAAGGCCGCTAAGAAGCAGGCCCGCAAGGCTGCATCGAAGGAACGGCGCCAGCAGTTGTGGCAGGCGTTCCAGATGCAGCGCAAGGAAGACAAGCGACTCATCCCCTACATGGTGGGTGTGATCGTGCTGTCCATCGCCGTGTTCACCGCGCTCGGCTTCCTGCTGGGCTCGCCATGGCTGCTGATCCCGCTCGGCCTCGTGCTGGGTGTGCTCGGTGCGTTCATCCTGTTCGGCCGTCGTGTGCAGAAGAACGTCTACACCAAGGCCGAGGGCCAGCCCGGTGCCGCCGGATGGGCGCTGGGCAACATGCGCGGCCAGTGGCGCGTCGCGCAGGCCGTCTCGGGCACCTCGCACCTCGACGCCGTGCACCGGGTCATCGGCAAGCCGGGCGTGATCCTCGTCGGTGAGGGCTCCCCGACCCGCGTGAAGTCCCTGCTGAACCAGGAGAAGAAGAAGGCCGCCCGCGTCGTCGGCGACACCCCGATCTACGAGATCATGGTCGGCAACGACGACGGCCAGGTCCCGCTGTCCAAGCTCGAGCGTCACATCAACAAGCTGCCCAGCAACATCGACCGCAAGCGCATGGAAACCCTCGAGGGCCGTCTCGCCGCGCTCAGCAGCAAGGCTCCCGGTCCCGGTATGCCCAAGGGCCCGCTGCCCGGCAACGCGAAGATGAAGAGCATGCAGCGCACCGCGCGTCGTCGCGGCTGATTCGCAAACCCACCCTTGTTCCGTAAAGCCACCGCCCGCACGGGCGGTGGCTTTACGGATTCGTGGTGGGTTTACCGAACGCTCAGCGCGTCCGGACGATCGCCGTGCCCGTCGCGCGGTCGTGCAGGGCGCGGCCGTTGTAGTCGTTGATCAGGGCCGGCACCAGGAACACCATCAGCAACTGGCGGAAGAAGGCCCGCACGATGCCGACGGACGCGGGGCTCTCCTTGCCGGCGGCTTCGGCGGCGTTGCGCTCGGGCCCGAAGTCGACACGGGCCACGCGCATCCCGACGACGAACTGGCCGGGGGTGAAGCCGAACAGCGAGACCGCGAAGATTCCCATCACGAACCAGATGCCGAGCTGGGTGGTGCCCAGGACCGACGACTCGAATCCGACGAACAGGATCGCGAGCCCACCGGCGATCAGCCAGTCGACGAGCAGGCCTGCCACGCGCGGCCACCCGGTGGCCAGCGAGCCGGGTCCGGACGCGGGCAGACCGAGGTCCTGACCGCGGAAATCGTTGTCGACGCCGTCGCCGGGACCGATCTGCGGTCCCGACAGCCAGGAACCGGTTACTCGTCCCATCGTGATGACTCCTCTCGCGACCGTGGCTCGCCGTCGACGACCACGGCGTTCGTTGGGTCCATCGTAGTCGGGGCCGTTACCCCTACCGCCCGCCCCGGTGCCCGCAGCGGGCTAGGGTGGGATCCGCCGAGTGCGTTCACCGAGGTATGAGCCGTGTGTTGCCAAGAACACCGGTGTGTAACACGGGGGAAACACGGACTTGACGCCTGGGCAACTTCGCCTCCATACGGTTGCCGCTGAGATCCGCTGCTGTTTCTCGGCGGCGGATGTGTGTGGCGTGTCAGTACCACTGACCACCCGATCACGAAGGAGTCACCGCACGGTGTACAGCAGTAAAGAAGAACTACTCGAGGGCATCAAGAAGGAAGGTGTCGAGTACGTCGACATCCGATTCTGCGACCTGCCCGGTGTCATGCAGCACTTCTCGATCCCCGCTTCGGCGTTCGACGAGAGCGTGTTCGAGGACGGTCTGGCATTCGACGGTTCGTCGGTGCGCGGCTTCCAGTCGATCAACGAGTCGGACATGATGCTGCTGCCCGACCCGGCCACCGCGCGGATCGATCCTTTCCGCAAGGCGAAGACGATGAACATCAGCTTCTTCGTCCACGACCCGTTCACCCGTGAGGCCTACAGCCGCGACCCGCGTAACGTCGCGCGCAAGGCCGAGGACTACCTGGCCTCGACCGGCATCGCCGACACCTGCTTCTTCGGTGCAGAGGCCGAGTTCTACATCTTCGACTCGGTGTCCTTCGGCTCGGAGATGAACGGCACCTTCTACGAGATCGAGTCGGAGTCGGGCTGGTGGAACACCGCCTCGCCGACCGATCCCGACGGCAGCCCCAACCTGGGTTACAAGGTCCGCCCCAAGGGTGGCTACTTCCCGGTTGCTCCGTACGACCACTACGTCGACCTGCGCGACGAGATGTCGACCAATCTGCAGAACTCGGGCTTCGAGCTCGAGCGCGGCCACCACGAGGTCGGCACCGCGGGCCAGGCGGAGATCAACTACAAGTTCAACACGCTGCTCCACGCGGCCGATGACGTGCAGCTGTTCAAGTACATCATCAAGAACACCGCATGGCAGAACAACAAGTCGGTCACCTTCATGCCGAAGCCGCTCTTCGGTGACAACGGCTCGGGCATGCACGCCCACCAGTCGCTGTGGAAGGACGGCAAGCCGCTGTTCCACGACGAGGCCGGCTACGCAGGCCTGTCGGATCTGGCTCGCTACTACATCGGCGGCATCCTGCACCACGCCCCGTCGCTGCTGGCGTTCACCAACCCGACGGTCAACTCCTACAAGCGTCTGGTCCCGGGCTACGAGGCACCGATCAACCTGGTCTACAGCCAGCGCAACCGTTCGGCCTGTGTGCGTATCCCGATCACCGGCAACAACCCGAAGGCCAAGCGCCTCGAGTTCCGTTGCCCGGACAGCTCGGGCAACCCGTACCTGGCGTTCGCCGCGATGATGATGGCCGGCCTGGACGGCATCAAGAACAAGATCGAGCCGCACGAGCCGGTCGACAAGGACCTCTACGAGCTCCCGCCGGAGGAGGCCAAGTCGATCCCGCAGGCGCCGACCTCGCTCGCCGCTGTCATCGACCGCCTCGAAGAGGATCACGAGTACCTCACCGCCGGTGGCGTGTTCACCGAGGACCTCATCGAGACCTGGATCGCGCTGAAGCGTGAGAACGAGATCGAGCCGGTGCAGATCCGTCCGCACCCGTACGAGTTCTCGCTGTACTACGACTGCTGATCCAAGCACTCGTCACGACGCCCCGTCCGCGTTCTCGCGGACGGGGCGTTCGTCGTCGATGGGGCGCCTGCGCGCTTCCTCGCCGCGGCGTTCGCCGACCCCTCGATGCAGGATTCCGACTCCGGCGAGGAACTGGAGCTCGGGCTGATGATGGTGATACTCGACGGAGTCGAACGTCTCATTGCGAGGACCTGAACAGACCGTGTTGTGATCTGCCGCACAAATGTGACTTCTTGCTCTGCCGTACCACAAGGTAGGGCCTTAGTTTGGTCGCATGACCAGAGACGTGTACGTCGAAGACCTTGTCCCCGGTGATCGCATCAGCCTCGAGGGCACCCCGCGCGTGGTTCGCACCACCAGGCGACTCGACAACAATCAGTTGCGCATCGAACTGGTCAAGGGCAACGACGACCTCCACGAGGTCGTGCTGGACCGCACCGTCAAGCTCCAGGTGAACTGAACCCCAACGGGTTCTGCCGCTCTCAGGCGGCGCTGGCCGAGTCGAGGTCGCCGAAGACCGCCTGGTTGTGGCCGAATGCGGCGACCGCCTCGTCGACGAGCCGTTCCACGGCTGCGGCGTCGAGCGGCAGGGCGTCGAGCCGCGCGCGATAGGAATCCTTGTAGCGCTTGAGTTTCTCGATCTCGTCGAAGGTGTAGAAACTCAGCGCCGAAGCGTCGACACCGTAGTGCTCACGCATGCGATGGGCCACGACCTGTCCCCCGCTCAGGTCGCCGAGGTATCGCGTGTAGTGGTGTGCCACATAGCGAGCCGGATCATCTCGGGTGGCCTCGATGGCCTCGACGTACCGCGCGACCGCCGGCAGCGGTGCGAACGAACTCGGGTCGACGCCGAACGACGCGAGATCGGCACCGAGCCTGGGCAGCCGACGCAACTTGTCGTCGATGACGGCACCGGCGATCGGATCATCGGCGAGGTCGTCACCGACGGCTTCGAGGGCCTCGTAGACGAAATACAGCTGAACGGCCAGCCTCTGGTATTCACCGCTGTCGAGACGACCGGACATCAGGTCGTCGATGAAGGGGGCGGTCTCGGCGCTCTGGTGCGCGGCGGCGGTCGCCTCGCGGAGCCGTTGGGAAATGCTGGGGTCCGCGGTGTCGGGATCGGAGATGCTGGCGCTCATGATGCAATCAGTGATACCACCAGCGCCCGGTGATCGGAACCTGGCAGGTAGTGGCTGTCCATCGACGTGGCCACAAATCCGCGCAGGATGACCCGATCGATGGCGACGAGCGGACGATTGCCGATCCTCTTGTCGGTCGGATACGTCGGCAGGAAGCCCGCGCCCGCCACGTCGGTGCCGTCGACGAGACCGTTGGTCAGGAGTCTGCGGTATGTCGCGTGGTTCCAGGTGGAGTTGAAATCGCCGATCGCAACCACCCGCCCCGCGGGCAGTTTCGCGAAGTGGTCGGCCAGGATGCCCATGTCGTGGAACCAACCGCCGTTCTTTCCCCACAGCGGCGCGGCCGGGTGAATGGCCAGCACGTGCGTACCGGGTGCGCCGGGCAGGTCGGTGCGCGCCTGCAGGTTGTGGAGGATGGTGTCGGGGATGTTCAGCTGATCCGTCAGGGTCGTCCTGGTGAACAACGCCGTGCCCGCCGCGTACGGATACGGGATGGCGAACTCGTTCGGCAGGAGGCGTGCGATCTCGCCGCCGCGAATACGTTCCAGCGCTTCGGGAGTCACCTCCTGCAGGGAGAGCAGGTCGGGGTCCGCCTCGGCCACGATCCTCTCCAGCTCACCGATGTCGCCGCCGCCGAACAGCAGATTTGCGGACACGACGGTGAACTCCTCACCCTCCGGCGCGCTCGCGGGAATCACCAGCGGGACCTGGGTGTAGGCCAGTACGCCGGACACCACGAGCGCGATGGCCAGCATGAACCAGCGGCGCAGGGCCGCGAAGACCGCGATGGCGACGAGCGCCGGGACGAGCGCGAAGACCACCCCGCTCGTCAGATACAGCGCGACGTTGCCGCGCGAGGGATAGAAGTGCAGCCACACCCCCAGCAACACCCCGGCCAGCATCGCCCAGCCGAGGATGTACGCCGACACCCACAGAAATCTCTTCATCTGTCCCCCGTACAGCACCGGCGCCTATGCGCCGAAGACCTTGAGCACCACGGCCTTCGCCCGGCGCGTCACCCGCAGGTAGTTCTCCAGGAACTCCGACGCCTGGTCCTGGGGCCAGCCGGCCGCAAACGCGATCTGACGCAGCTGTTTGCCCGGACCCGGCAACTGATCGACGGGCTTGCCCCGCACCAGCACGAGGGCGTTGCGCGCCTTGGTCGCGGTGATCCACGCATTCTTGAGCAGCGCCACATCGTTCTCCGACAACAACTCCGCGGCACCGATCGCATCGAGCGACTCGAGGGTCGAGGTGTTGTGGAGACTGCGGTAGCGGTGGGCGTAGCGCAGCTGCAGCAACTGCACGGTCCACTCGATGTCGGCGAGACCGCCACGGCCCAGCTTCGTATGGGTCGCCGGATCGGCTCCACGCGGCAGTCGTTCGGCGTCGACGCGGGCCTTGATGCGCCGGATCTCCTTGACGGCCTCGTTGCTGACCCCCCCGGCCGGATACCGCACGTGATCGATCATGAGCAGGAAGTCGATACCCAGCGCCTCGTCGCCGGCGACCTGATGTGCCCGCAACAGCGCCTGCACCTCCCACGGCTGAGCCCATTGCGCGTAGTACGCCGAGTAGGCGGCCAGGGTTCGCACGACCGGGCCGTTCCGTCCCTCGGGACGCAAGCCGGTGTCGACCTCGAGCGGCGGGTCGGCGCTGGGGCTGCCGAGCGCCGAGCGGACCGACTCGGCAATGGTCTGCGACCATCGGACCGCCTCGGATTCGTCGGCGTCGCGGTTCGGCTGACACACGAACAGGACGTCGGCGTCCGAGCCGTAACCGAGTTCGCCGCCGCCCAGCCGGCCCATGCCGATCACCGCGATCCGAGCCGGCGCGGGCTTTCCGCGCTCTCGTTCGGAGATGTCGACCGCAACGGTGAGCGCTGCGTTGAGGACCGCGGCCCAGACACTCGACAGCGCCTTGCACACGGTCGGCACGTCCATCAGACCGAGCACGTCGGCCGACGCGACCCGGACGAGTTCGGCACGACGGTGCGAACGCGCCACGGCGACAGCACGTTTCATGTCCTCTTGGCGCACGGTAGAGGCGATGAGCCCCTTGGCCACGTCCTCGGGCCGGATGGCGCACAGTTTCGGTCCGTCGGGACCGTCGGAATACTGGTGGATCACCTCGGGCGAGCGCATCAGCATGTTCGCGATGAACTCGGAGGTGCCGAGCACCTTCATCAGCCGTTCGGCGACCACTCCGTCGTCGCGGAGCAGACGCAGGAACCAGTCCTTGTCCTCGAGCGCCTCGCACAGCCGCCGGTAGTTGAGCAGACCGGCGTCGGGATCCGGTGTGTCACCGATGTGTTCGAGCAGCTGCGGCAGGATGAGCAGCTGGATCTGGCCGCGACGCCCGGGTGCGTTCGACAGCGCCCGGATGTGACTGAGCGCGCGGTCGGGCATGGCGTAACCCAATGCGGCCAGACGCCTCTCGGCCGACTCGTCGCTCAGGGTCAACTCGTCGGGCCGGAAACGGGTGACCGCCTCCAGCAGCGGACGGTAGAACAACTTCTGGTGCAACCGTCGGACGCGGAGGGTCTGGTGCTTGATCTGTTCGCGCAGAACACCGGTCGCGTCGAGCTCGCCCTCACGTCGGATGTGGGCCGCGCGCGCGAGCCAGCGCAGACCCTCGGTGTCGTCGGGCTTCGGGAGGAGGTGCGTCCGCTTCATCTTCTGCAGCTGCAACCGATGCTCGAGCAGTCGCAGGAACTGGTACGACGCACTGAGATTCGCACCGTCGTCGCGCCCGACGTAACCGCCCGCGGTCAGCGCCGCGAGCGCGTCGACCGTCGGCATGACGCGAAGGTTCTCGTCGACACGACCGTGCACCATCTGCAGCAGCTGCACCGCGAACTCGACGTCACGCAGACTGCCCTGCCCCAGTTTGAGATTGCGTTCGCGCTCCCCCTCCGGCACGAGCGACTCCACGCGGCGGCGCATCTTCTGCACCTCGGGCACGAAGTCGGGGCGCTCGGCGGCCTTCCACACCATCGGCTTGACCGCCGCGATGTACTCGTTCGCGAGTTGCATGTCACCGGTCATCGCGCGCGCCTTGAGGAGCGCCTGGAACTCCCAGGTCTTGGCCCACCGCTCGTAGTACGCGACATGGGATTCGAGGGTGCGGGTCAGGGCGCCCGACTTGCCCTCCGGACGCAGCGCGGCGTCGACCTCGAAGAACGCCAGCGAACCGACCCGCATCATCTCGCCGGCGATGCGCGAGGAGATGCCGTCGGCGGGGTCGCTGACGAAGATGACGTCCACGTCGCTCACGTAGTTCAGCTCGCGCGCACCGCATTTGCCCATCGCGATGACGGCGATCCGCACCGGGATCGGATCGTCGCCGCACACCTCGGCGATGGCCACGGCCAGTGCCGCGGTGAGCGCGGCGTCGGCGAGATCGGACAGCTGGGCACCGACCTCCGGCAGCCACATCACCGGCTCGTCCTCGACCGTGGAGGCGACGTCGTGCGCGGCGAGCTGCAGGATCAGGTTGCGGTATGCGAGCCGGAGCGCGACGACGGACTTGGGTCCGGTGAGCTTCGCGCGGTAGAGACGATTGCCCTTCTCGACCTCGCCCGGCTCGGCCTCGGCGCCGACGGACTCGAGCATCCGGCGGTCGACCTCGGCACGGTCGGGTAGCTCGTCGGCGACCAGCAGACGCCAGCTCGCCGGTTCGGCGATGAGATGATCGGCGAGGGCGTCGGAAGACCCGATGACACCGAAGAGGCGACCTCGGAACGATCGGTTGGTCCGCAGCGCCGCGTCGATCTCCGACCACTCGTCCTCGACCACCCCGCGCAGCCGGACGAGCGTGCGGAGCGCGAGGTCGGCGTCGGGTGCCCGCGACAACGCCCACAGCACGTCGACGGACTCGGGCGTGTTCCAGCCGAGTTCGGCGAGATTCTGCGGCGCGGTGGTGTCGAGCAGACCCAACCGTCCTGCACTGGGTACCGCGCTGCGTCCCGGTCGTCGTGTCACTTCACAAAAATAGCGGCTTCACCACCGAAGACGACATCGCGGTCCCGAACGACAGGGCCCGGGCCCTTACAGCGGCAGGTAGTTCTTCAGCTCGTAGGGGGTGACCATGCTGCGGTAGCCCGTCCACTCGGCCCACTTGTTGCGCAGGAAGTAGTCGAAGACGTGCTCGCCGAGGGCTTCCGCGACCAGCTCCGAGTTCTCCATCTTGGTGAGCGCTTCGGCCAGGCTGCCGGGCAGTTCCTGGTACCCCATCGCGCGGCGCTCGGCCGGCGTGAGGGCCCAGACGTCGTCCTCGGCCTCGTCGGGGAGTTCGTAACCCTCCTCGATGCCCTTCAGGCCGGCGGCCAGCAGGACCGCGAAGGTCAGGTACGGGTTGCAGGCCGAGTCCGGGCTGCGCACCTCGATGCGTCGCGACGACGCCTTGTTCGGCGTGTACAGCGGCAACCGGATGAGTGCGGACCGGTTGGCACCGCCCCAGGTCGCGGCGGTCGGGGCCTCGCCACCGTGGATGAGGCGTTTGTAGCTGTTGACCCACTGGTTGGTGACGGCACTGATCTCCGACGCGTGGTGCAGGATGCCGGCGATGAACTTCTTACCGGTGGCCGACAACTGCATCGGGTCGTCGGGATTGTGGAACGCGTTGATGTCGCCCTCGAACAGGCTCATGTGCGTGTGCATCGCCGAACCGGGATGCTCGCTGAACGGCTTGGGCATGAAGGTGGCCCACACGCCCTCGTTGATGGCCACCTCCTTGATGAGGTAGCGGAAGGTCATCACGTTGTCGGCCATCGACAGCGCGTCGGCGTAGCGGAGGTCGATCTCCTGCTGGCCCGGGGCGCCCTCGTGGTGGGAGAACTCGACCGAGATGCCCATCGACTCGAGGGCCTCGATGGCGTGACGGCGGAAGTTGGGTGCGGCGTCGTGGACGGCCTGGTCGAAGTAGCCGCCGGTGTCGGCCGGGGTCGGCACCGAACCGTCGAGCGGCGAGTCCTTGAGGAGGAAGAACTCGATCTCGGGGTGCACGTAGCAGCTGAAGCCGAGATCGGCGGCCTTGTTCAGCTGGCGACGCAGCACGTGGCGCGAGTCGGCCCAGCTCGGGGTGCCGTCGGGCATCGCGATGTCGCAGAACATGCGGGCCGAGTGGTGACGGCCGGCCGAGGTGGTCCACGGCAGGATCTGGAAGGTCGACGGGTCGGGCTTGGCGACGGTGTCCGCCTCCGACACACGGGAGAAGCCCTCGATGGCCGAGCCGTCGAAGCCGATGCCCTCGGAGAAGGCACCCTCGAGTTCAGCCGGCGCGATCGCCACGGACTTCAGATAACCGAGTACGTCGGTGAACCACAGTCGGACGAAACGGATGTCGCGCTCTTCGAGGGTCCGCAGCACGAATTCCTTTTGGCGATCCATGGTCGCCGACATTAGAAGTCGGCTGTTAAATCCGTGTTACACGCATAACACCAACTCGCTGTCCTGCGCGTTTGCCGAGGCCATCCCATCATATGAGACGCAAGACAGCCGGGATGGGATGCCTCCGAACAGCCAGGATGCTTCCGAACCGCGACAACCTCCGCACATCGGGCAGACTCCACCTCCAGTTCGATGTGATCAATTGCATATCCTGCGACGGTTACATCACATATCTGCGGTGACACAATGGCGCTTGTCCGTGTTCAACCCGGGTACCCGCCGCGCCCCTCCGGGCCAGCCGGGACTCGAGGCAGAAAAGAGACAACGATGTCCGAATCCTCGGTCTATGGTGCATCCACCTCCACCACCGACGCTCCCAAGCGCCGTGTGACCCGCGTCCATCACCTCGCCCAGATGAAGTCCGAGGGCGAAAGGTGGTCGATGCTCACCGCCTACGACTACTCGACCGCACGCATCTTCGACGCCGCCGGAATCCCGGTGCTGCTCGTCGGTGACTCGGCGGCCAACGTCGTCCTCGGGTACGACACCACCATCCCGGTGAGCGTCGAGAGATGATCCCGCTGATCCGCGCCGTCGTGCGCGGCGCCCCGCACGCCCTCGTCGTCGCCGACATGCCCTTCGGCAGCTACGAGATCGGGCCGCAGCACGCCCTCGAGAACGCCATCCGGATCTTCAAGGAGACCGGCGCGCACGCGGTCAAGCTCGAGGGTGGCGAGCGCGTCGCCCCGCAGATCGCGGCTCTCACCGCCGCCGGTATCCCCGTCATGGCGCACATCGGGTTCACCCCGCAGAGCGTCAACGGCCTCGGCGGCTTCCGCGTCCAGGGTCGTGGAGACGGCGCCGACCAGCTCATCGCCGACGCCATCGCGGTCCAGGAGGCCGGCGCCTTCTCGGTCGTCATGGAGATGGTCCCCGCCGAGCTGGCCGGTCAGATCACCCGCAAGCTGACGATCCCGACCGTCGGCATCGGTGCCGGCAACGAGACCGACGCCCAGGTGCTCGTCTGGCAGGACATGGCCGGCCTCACCCACGGCAAGACGGCGAAGTTCGTCAAGCGGTTCGCCGACGTGGGCTCCGAATTGCGTTCGGCCGCCGAGCAGTACGCCGACGAGGTCCGTCGCGGCGTCTTCCCCGGCCCCGAGCACAGCTACTGACCGACGATCCGTAGAAGTTGTGGACGCCATATCCCCACAACTTCTACGGAATCCCGGTTGCGCCTAGGCTCGGTGACCATGCGTGACTTCTACCCGGAGATCGAGCCCTACGATTCCGGTCACCTCGATGTGGGTGACGGCCAGCAGATCTACTGGGAGACGTCGGGAAATCCCGACGGGAAGCCCGTGGTCTTCGTCCACGGCGGCCCCGGCGGTGGCACGTCACCGGCCCAGCGACGCTTTTTCGATCCCGCGAAGTACCGGATCGTGCTGTTCGATCAGCGCGGTTGCGGACAGTCCCGGCCGCATATCGCCGACGGCGCGGACCTGAGTGTCAACACCACGCCGCATCTCATCGCCGACATGGAGAAGCTCCGAACCCATCTCGGCATCGACCGCTGGCAGGTCTTCGGCGGCTCCTGGGGTTCGACGCTGGGTCTCGCCTATGCGCAGGCGCATCCCGACCGGGTCACCGAACTGGTGCTGCGCGGGATCTTCCTGCTGCGTCGCTGCGAGATCGACTGGTACTACAACGGCGGCGCGTCGCACATCTTCCCCGACGTGTGGGAGACCTACCTCGAGCCGATCCCGGCGAACGAGCGCGACGGCGACCTGGTCGCCGCCTACCACCGGCTGCTGACCTCCGACGACCGCGACGTCGCCCGTGCCGCGGCCCGCGCGTGGACCGGCTGGGAACAAGCCACCAGCTACCTGCTCCCCCGTCCCGAGGAGGAGTCGGGACAGAATCCTGACGAAGCGCACCGCTTCGATCTCGCCTTCGCGTCGATCGAGAACCACTACTTCGTCAACCACGGCTTCCTCGACGACGGCCAGCTGCTCGACAACATCGACGCCATCGCGCACATCCCCGGCGTCATCGTCCAGGGACGCTACGATGTCGTCTGCCCGATGCGCAGCGCCTGGGACCTCCATCGGGCCTGGCCGGCCGCCGATCTGCGCATCGTCGACGACGCCGGGCACGCCTCCTTCGAGACCGGCATCCGGCACCACCTGCTGGAGGCGACCGACCGCTTCGCCGAATGAGGCGTCGCCGGACCCGGGGTCACTAGACTCGAGTCAGCTGCACCGTGTCGTCGGCGTCAGGAGGATCAGGTGGCCGCATCCGAGCAGGTCGAGGTGGAACTCAAGTTCGACGTGGACCCCGGCCACATGGCCCCGGACCTGCGGGCGCTCCCCGGAGTCGTGTCCGCGACCGAACCCGAGACGTTCTCGCTCGACGCCACCTATTTCGACACCGAGAACCTCGATCTCGCCGGCAACAGGATCACCATGCGACGCCGCACCGGCGGCACCGATCAGGGCTGGCATCTCAAGCGCCCCACCGACATCCCCGGCGCGCGTCGCGAACTCCAGATCGGCTTCGACGAGGCGCCCGCCGACGGTGACGTCCCCGAGGCCCTGGTGACGCCGGTCCTCGCACTGACCCGCTGCCGCAGGCTCACCCCCGTCGCCGTCATCTCCACCACGCGCACGGTGACGCGCCTGCTCGGCGTCGACGACGAGCCGCTCGCCGAACTCGCCGAGGACCTGGTGACCGCGCAGTCGTTGCTGCCGGGCGGCATTCCCAGCAGTGGGCGGAGTGGGAGTTCGAACTCCTCTCCGGCGGCACCACCAAGCTGCTCAAGGCCGCCGACAAGGTCCTGCGCGCCGGGGGCGCCCGACCGGCGTCGAGTGCTTCGAAGTTGGCTCGTGCCATCGGTTCGACGCCGACCGTCCACAAACCCCGACTGTCGAAGCGCCCCACCGCGCTCGAGCTCGTCATCACCGACATCGCCCTGCACCGCAACAGCCTGATCGCCTACGACCCGCTCGTGCGGGAGGACGCCGACGACGCGGTGCATCAGATGCGGGTGTCCTGCCGCCGACTCCGCAGCGTGCTGTCCGGCTACCCCACGGTGCTCGACGCCGAGCGCACCGCCCACGTCGGCGCCGAACTCAAGCTCCTCGCCCGGATTCTCGGTGACGCACGGGATTCCGAGGTGCAGCTCGAACTCGACAAGTCCCTGCTCCGCGGCGAGAACGCCTCCGCGGAACTGCTCGCCGCGCTCGCCGGCGCCGAGACCCAGATCCATGATCGGGCGATCCGCGCCGCGCACGCCGCGATGTCGTCGAAGCGCTACTTCGCCCTCCTCGACTCCGTCGACGCCCTCATCGCCTCTCCCCCGCCCGGACCCGACGCCGAACTCCCCGCGACCGTCGTCGTCGACAAGGCGGTCGCCAAGAGCCGCAAGCACATCCGCAAGGCACAGGCCGATCTCGCCGACCTCACCGAGGGCTCGGCCGAGTGGCAGGAGCAACTGCACAAGATCCGCAAACGCGCAAAGCGGTTGCGCTACAGCATCGATGCGACGGAGCCGCTCAACAAGAAGAAGTACCGCGAGGTCGGCGCGGTCGCCAAGAAGATCCAGTCCGCCCTCGGCGACTTCAACGACATCCGCATCAACCGCGACCACCTCGCGACCATCGTCGCCGACGGGAAGCTCGGTGCCGCCGACATGTTCATCGTCGGTCGCTCGACGCCCGCCTCGAAGCCGATGCCTACCGCGCCGTCGCCGAGTACCGCAAGGCCGCCAAGGACCTCTGACCCGCCCCGCCCCCGCTGCCTGAGGTGCGAGGAGCGCAAGCGACGAGCCACGATGGCCTGGTGAGATCACCTCCCGCGCAAGCATTTTTCTCCCGCGGGACTGATTACTTCCCGCTTATTGGCTAGCACCCGCGGGAGGGAAACGGTCACGCGCGCGGTAAACGCTCCCGCGGGAAGTGTGGCTACGCGGGTCGGAACCCCACCGTCCGCGTGACCTCGTCCGCGGCCGCCAGTTCGACCTCGAGCCGGGTCCCCGGACGCAGGTCACCCTCGCAGCCCGCGACGACCGGCGGGTCGGCGATGAACACCTGGGCGGGTTTGCGTTCGGTGGCCGCCGACATCACCACTGCGTCAAAGCGTTCGCCGACGCGGTCGGCGAGGATGACGGCCTCGGCGAGATCGATGCCGGCCCGGTCGGCGGTCGCGCCGAGGGTGTCGGCGGAGCGCAGGATCTTGGGCAGGGTCGGCAGGGCGCGCATCACCCAGTCGGGTACCTCCCGGCCCGCGGTGACCGCGAGGCACACCTCGGTCGCGAACCGGTCGCCGAGGCGGCGCAGCGGCGCGGTGACGTGGGCGTAGAGACCGGCGATGGCGGCGTGCTGCTTCTTGTCATCCGGGATGGCACGCGCCTCGTCGGAACCGTCGAGCGCGAGATAGTTGGCGCCCCGCATCAGACCGCTCGCGGCCGACTGGATGGCGAGCGTGCTCGGCCGGTCGCCGGGCAGGCCCGCCAGGAATCGACCCACCGCCAAGCCGTCCGGCCATTCGACGCCGAGCGCTTTCGCGGCGGCGCGCAGATCCTCGACCGCTTCGGGATCGGCGGGCGGCAGCGTCCGCAGCAGTCCGATGCCCGCCTCGGCCATGATCGTGCCCGCGCACATCCCGGCGAGCAGCGAGAGCTGGGAGTTCCACATGTCGGCCGGGGTATGGGGTTCGAGGTCCAGCCGCCAGCCCGCCTCGGTGCGGGACACCTGCTGGTCCGGCAGATCGAGTTCGACGGCCCCGCGATCCATCGCGACGCTCTGCCGCAGCTCACCGAACGCCGGCAACGCCGCGATCGACGGATGCAGTCGGCCGGCCGCGGCGTCGGCGCTGACCCCCGCGTAGTCGAAGCGGGCGACGGACCGAATCCGCGAGCGCCGCACCTGGACATCGGCGACCGTCCCGTCCCCCGAGACCCGGATCGTCCAGAGCACGCAGGGCCGAACTTGTTCGGGCAGAAGTGATCCGCTGCCCTCCGACAGTTCGCGCGGATGCAGCGGTACCGAGCCGTCCGGGAAGTACACGGTGGACCCGCGGCGTCGGCTCTCCTGATCGAGTGCGCCTTCGGGGATCACCAGGGCCGCGACGTCGGCGATGGCGTAGTCGACGATGAACCCGTCACCGTCGGCGGCGAGATGGACGGCCTGGTCGAGATCGCGCGACGTCGGCGGGTCGATGGTGACGAACGGGACGCCGGTGTGGTCCTCGCGCGCATCCGCGAAGCGGTCGACGGAGTCGCGCGCCTCGGCCAGCGCGTCGTCGCCGTAGGACTCGTCCACCCCGAGCTGATCGCGGATACCGGCGAAGTCGATGTCAGGGGCGAAGAGGAAGCGCGTCACGTCTCGAACCCTAGCGCGCGTGAACGCGACCTATCCGGGAGCGCGATACCCGGAGGCGAACGAGTCGGCGCGTAAGCCGGATCCTGTGCCCGCGAGGTCTCTCGACCGTCGCGGGCGGCGACCATCCATCTGGGCACACCGTCGCCGGGTACCTCGAGCGGCCCACCCGCGGGCTGGGGCGAGCAGCCCTCGTAACGCCCGCGCACACGCACCGTGAGGTGCGTGCTTCGGCCTTGCTCCGGGTGGGGTTTGCCGAGCCGACGCGGTCACCCGCGCCGCTGGTGCGCTCTTACCGCACCGTTTCACCCTTACCGACCTTGCGGCCGGCGGTCTGTTCTCTGTGGCACTGTCCCGCGGGTCACCCCGGGTTGCCGTTAGCAACCACCCTGCTCTGTGGAGTCCGGACTTTCCTCGGTGCGCGGCGTGACGGTCTTCCGCCCGTTCCGCTCACCGCGGCCGCCCGGCCGACTCGTTCGCGGAACCCAGGGTACGGCAGGCCGTGCGACCGCCGATCATCCGACGGCGTCAAGGGCCGTCAGTGCCAGTGCACGGCGTCGTTGACCAGACGCACGACGGAACCACCGTCGGGGAAGAACTCGGCGATCGAGACCGACGCCAGGTCGAGGTGGAGGCGGAACAACAGCTCCGGCCCGACGCCCAGCGCTTCACGCAGCATCAGCTTGATCGGGGTGACGTGCGAGACGAGCACGACCGTCTGCCCCGGATACTGCTGCAGCAGATCGTCTTTCGTCTCCGCGACCCGCTCGGCGACCTGCGCGAAGCTCTCGCCACCGGGTGCGGGCACGGTGATGTCCGACAGCCATTCCCGGTGGATCTCCGGATGCCGTTCCGACGCTTCGACGAACGTCAGGCCCTCCCACTCGCCGAAGTCGTTCTCGATGAGTCCGGGATGTTCGACGACGTCGACGCCGGTCACCGCGGCGACCTCGTCGGCGGTGGCGCGGGCGCGGCTCAGCGGCGAGGTCACGATCGCGGAGATGTGCTTCTCGCGGACGACCCGCTGGGCTGCCGCGCGGGCCTGGCGCAGACCTTCCGCGGTCAGCTCGGGGTTACCGCGTCCGGAGTACCGACGATCCACCGACAACGCCGTCTGGCCGTGGCGCAGCAGGATGAACCGGGTCGGCGAACTCCGCTGCCCCTGCCAGGACGGCGACCTCTCGCCCACAGTTGTCAGATCCCCGATTCGGCGGTCCGCACGAGGATCGCGCCGCATTCCTCGCAGCGGATGACCTCGTCGGACAGCGCCGCGCTGATCGACGCGATCGTGCCCCGGTCGAGCTCCATCCGGCAGGCACCGCAGCGTCGTGCTCGCAGGAGTCCCGCGCCGATACGGCCGTTGGCGCGCTGCTTGTCGTAGACGGCCAGCAGGTCGGCGTCGATCTCCCCGGCGAGCGTGTCCCGCTTCTCGCGGGCGCGCGTCATGTCCTCTTCGATGGTCGCGAGCGACTCATCGCGGCGAACCCGAGCGTCGGCGACCTTCTCCTCGAGATGCGAGATCGTCGCGGCGGCGCGGTCGCGCTCGGCCTCGACGGCCTCCTGCTGCTCCATGAGCGTCAGCAGTTCGTCCTCGAAGACCGCACGACGGCGTCCGAGTCCCGCGAGTTCGTGCTGCAGCTCCGACAGCGCCTTGGGCGCGAGCCCACCGGCGGCGAGCTGCTTGGAGTCCTTGGCCTCACGGTTGGCCATCCCGGTCACCTCGGACTCGATGCGGCGGTATTCGCGGCTCAGGTCCTCGGCGGAGATCTCCGCGCGCACCAGATCGTCACGGGCAGCGTCGATCGCCTTCTCCTGCTCGGCGATCTCGGCGTTCTCGGGCAAGTTCTTGCGGCGATGCTCGAGTCGGTTGATCTCGGCATCGGAGTCCGCGAGATCGAGCAACAGTCGCTGCACTCCGGCGTCGACTTTCATTGCGGCCTCCTCTCTCTGAAGTTCTGAAGTCCCCCTACCGTACGCGGCTGGCCCCGGCGTCCCGGCGGGCGGATGGCCTTTGGTCAGGCGGCCCTCCGGGCGTCACCCGAAGCTGTGCAATCCGAACGGGTCGGTCGGCGTGTCGTACACCACCACGGGCACGTCGCAGTCCTTGCGGACCAGCTCCGCAACCTGCGCGCACCAGGGGAATTCGGTGGCCCAGTGTCCGGCGTCGACGAGGGCCGGCCCACCGTCGCGCAGACTCTCGTCGGCAGGATGGTGTCGGAGGTCGCCGGTCACATAGACGTCGACGCCGAGCCCGCGCACGCGCCCGAGCAGCGAATCCCCCGCCCCACCGCAGACCGCGACCGTGCGCACCGGTGCATCCGGATCGCCGGCCGCCCGGATTCCCGACGGCGCACCCAGTGCGCGTGCGACGACCGCGGTGAAGTCACGCAGCGTCATCGGCTCGGGCAGCGAACCGACCCGACCCAGACCCAGGCCGCTGCCGAGGTCGGCGAGCTCGAAGACGTCGAACGCCGGTTCCTCGTACGGGTGGGCGTTGCGCAGCGCCCGGAGCACCGACCCACGGATGGACCGGTCGGCGACCATCTCCACCCGCGCCTCGTCGACGTGGGTGCGGGTGCCGATCTCGCCGATCGTCGGCGTCGCGTCCTCCTGTGCCTCGAACTGGCCGGTGCCCACGACCGTCCACGAGCAGTCGCGGTAGTCGCCGATCGCACCGGCGCCGGCGGCGAACATCGCCTCACTGACCTGTTCGACGTTGCCCTCGGGCACCATCACCACCCATTTGTCGAGCGGCGCCGCGGATTTCGGTTCGATGGGCACGGTGTCGACGAGGCCGAGCAGGTCGGCGAGTGCGTCGGAGACACCCGGTCGTGCACTGTCGGCGTTGGTGTGGGCCGACAGCAGCGCGATGCCGTTGCGGATCAGGCGGTGCACGATGCGGCCCTTGGGGGTGTCGGCGGCCACCGACGTGACCCCGCGCATCAGCAGCGGGTGATGGGCGATCACCAGGTCCGCCTTCTCTGCGACGGCCGCGTCGACGACGGCGTCGGTCACGTCGACGCACGCCAGGACCCGACGCACCGGTTCGGCACGGTCGCCGCACACCAGCCCCACGGCGTCCCAGGACTCGGCGAGTGCCGGCGGATACGCACGTTCGACGGCGTCGACCACGTCTCCGACGGTGATCCCCTCAGACGTCGACACGGTTCCCATCCCTCATCTCCTCTCGTACCTGCTCGATCGCCGCGGTCAGCGCGCGGACCTGCTCGACCGGACGTACCGCGAGCCGCAGATGGTCGTCGCCGAGTCCGACGAAGTTGGCGCAACTGCGCACCGCGAACCCGTGGTCGACGAGACGCCGTTTGACCTCCGTGGCCCTCGGCACCTCGACGAGCACGAATGGTGCGGCCGGTTCCGCCACGACGACGAGCCCGATCCGGGTCAGTTCGTCGACCATCTCGGCGCGCTCGGCCGCGACCCGGCGGGCCTGCTCCGCGCAGTAAAGGAAGCCCGCCTCGCCGAGGCACGCCGTCAGCGCGGTCAGCGCGGGTGTGGACAGCGCCCAGGGCCGCCGCCCGGCCCGCAGCCGCGCGAGGATCTCCGGCGCGGCGAGCAGGTATCCGGCGCGCAGCCCTGCCAGGCCGAAAGTCTTTGTCACGCTGCGGATCACGATGAGGTCCGGCCAGTCGGCCGATGCCAGCGACTGTGGTTCGAGTTCCCCGTCCGCGCCGAGTGTGAGATCAGCGAAGGCCTCGTCGACGACGATGATGCGTCCCGGACGCCGCAACGCCGCGATCGACTCCCGAGGGTGCAGCACCGACGCGGGTTGGTGGGGTTGCCCAGGATCACCAGGTCGGCGGTGTCGGGCACCTCCGCCCCGGACAACCGCCACGGCTCGTCGAGTGTCACCTGCGTGATGGGCACCCCCGCGGCACGCAGTGCGATCTCCGGTTCGGTGAACGACGGCTGGATGAGCGCGGCATGACGCACGTCGAGTCGCGGCAGCATCTCGAAGCCGTCGGCCGCGCCGGACAGCAGCAGCACATCGTCGGGTGAGCGACCGTGGGTGGCCGCGATGGCGTCGACCGCGCGCCGCTCGTCATCGAGGCCCGGATACCGGGCCAGGTCACCGAGACCGCGCGTGATGGCGTCGAGGACGAAAGGCGGTGGCGTGCCACGGACATTGACGGCGAAGTCCACGAGCCGGGTGCCGCATCCCGATCGCCGTGCCGATCCGGATCGGACAGGTCGGATGAAGATGCGACGCCATACCCAGCTGTCATGTCTGTTGACCTTACGTGCACGATGGACGCGTGTTGACGCCGCCAGATCCCCGCCATCCCGACACCGTGCTGCTCTTCGACCTCGACGGCACGATCACCGACAGCTTCGCGGGTATCGCCAACAGCTTCCGGCACGCCCTCGCCGCCGTCGACGCGCCCGAGCCCGATCCGCAGGTCGTCGCGGGCATCGTCGGGCCGCCGATGATCGACACCCTCAACCAACTGGGCCTCGCGCCCGAGGTCGCCGACGAGGCCATGCGCGCCTACCGCGAGCGCTACACCGAGATCGGCTGGCGGGAGAACGCGGTCTACGACGGGATGCCCGACGTCCTGGCCGATCTCTCCGCGTCGGGGCGCACGATGGCGGTCGCGACGTCGAAGAACCAGACCACCGCGCGCAGGATCCTCGAACACTTCGGTCTCGCCGACCACTTCGAGTACATCGCCGGTGCCAGCGACGACGGCACGCGTCGCCACAAGGCCGACGTCGTCGCACATGCGGTCGCCGAACTGGGACTTCCCGTCGACGCCGACACCGGGCACGTCACCGCGCCGGTCGTGATGATCGGCGATCGCAGCCACGATGTGCACGGCGCCGCGGCCTTCGGGATCTCTGCGGTCCTGGTCAGATGGGGTTATTCTCTGCACGGGGAGGAACAGGACGCGGCCTGGGCGGTTGAGTCCACAGCCGAATTGCGCGGCGTCCTGGGTATGTGACCGACGCCCTGGACCACCGAGCGCGTCGGCACGTCGAGCTGAGGTGGACACCAGTGGCAGAAGAACTACACATCTGTTTCGTGTGCACGGGCAACATCTGCCGGTCGCCGATGGCGCAGAACATCTTCCGGACCGCCCTGGACGACGCGGGACTGGGCGGCAAGGTGCGCGTCACCAGTTGCGGGATCGCGGGCTTCCACGTCGGCGAACCGGCCGACAACCGTGCCCGCACCGAATTGCTGGCCCACGGTTACTCCGACGCCCACGTGGCGGCGCTGCTCGGTCCCGAACACTTCGACGCGGATCTCTTCCTGGCGATGGACGACGGCCACGTGCGGGAACTCGAGCGCAAGCGGCTCGGCGACCGGACCCGACTGCTGCGGTCGTTCGATCCGTCGGCACCCGCCGACGACCTCGCCCTACTCGACCCCTACTACGGCGGCAACGACGACTTCGTCGCCACCCGCGAACAGATCGAGAGCGCCGTCCCCGGCCTGATCGACTGGGTGCGCATTCAGCTGGGCGTGGCCTGACGACCACGCCCAGCCCACCGGACTGGCCTCAGCCGACCGGTGCCACCAGGTTGTGCACGAAGCGGATCTTCTCGAGCACCGGCGCCGGCAGCACGAACGGGTAGAGGTCCGGGTGGCCCATCGACCGGTTGATCTGGTTGAGCGCCCACGTCAGCGGGAGCCACTCGTCGATGATGCGGTCGAATCCCACGTCGCCGGGCGGCACGCTGTCCAGCGTCGTACCCGACGGCGCCATCGCGAACGCGGCGGCGGTGTCGAGGGTGTCCCGGATGTGCAGGTAGTGCGCGAAGGTCTCGGCGAAGTCCTCGGCGGGGTGCATCGTGGCGTAGGAGGAGACGTAGTTCTTCCGCCACCCCTCGGGCGCACCCTCCTTGTAGTGCCGGTCGAGTGCGGCCTGATAGTCGTCGTCTGGGTTGCCGAACAGCTCCTCGAACTGCGGACGACGGTTGTCGGTGATCAGGACCAGCTGGTAGTAGTGACCGATCTCGTGCCGGAAGTGTCCGAGGACCGTCCGATACGGCTCGTCGAGTTCGACGCGCATCTGCTCGCGATGGACATCGTCGCCCTCGGCGAGGTCGAGGGTGATGACGCCGCTGGCGTGTCCGGTGATGACGTTCCGTTGCGCGCTGGACAGCAGGTCGAAGGCAAGACCCGTAGTGGGATTCTCGTCACGATTCTCGATCGGCAGCCCGAGCTCGGTGAGTTCGAGGACGAGACGCCGCTTCGCGGTCTCGGCCTGGCCGAACACCACCAGCGCCTCGGGATCGTCGTCGCCGGGACGCGTGCGTGTCAGCTCGCACGATTGGCAGAGCTCCGGGTTGCCGGTCCACTTCACCAGCCAGTTGCATTGCGCGACCTTGGTGTTCACGCATCGTTCGAGGAGCACACCGTCGACCTCGGCGCGTCCCTTGTCGTCGAGGACTTGAATGGAGCGGGACTCGAGCCAGAACCCGAGGGGGCTCTGGCAGTTCAGGCACAGGCTGTTCTCGAAGGAAAGCCGCTGGCCGCAGTTCAGACAGATGAAGTCACGCATTAGATCACGCTACAGGTGCTGAGTAACCTGGGCATCGTGCATGTGCTGCGAACGATCCTGCGTCCCGGGTGGATTGCCCTCGGCGTCGTCGTCGTGGCGTTCGCCGTGGCCTGCTTCACCATGCTTGCGCCGTGGCAGCTGGGGAAGAACTCCGACACCGAACGCCGCAACGATCTGATCCGTACCGCGACCTCTCTCGAGACCGTGCCGCTGGCCGAGGTGGCGCCCTCGTCGACCCTCGACCCGTCGGCCGAGTGGCGCGGGGTCGAGGTGACCGGACGCTACCTGCAGGACCAGCAGGCCCTGGTGCGGCTGCGCAACATCCAGGAACGGCCGGCCGTGGTGGTCCTGACGCCGTTCGCGGTGACCGGTTCGGATCGCGTGCTCCTGATCAACCGCGGTTTCGTCCGCCCGGTGGAGGGCGGTGTGCCCGACATCCCGGCGCCGCCTGCCGGTGAACAGACCATCGAAGGAAGAATCCGCGCGGCGGAGAGCGTCAGCGCCGACCGTGGCTCCCGCGCCGACAACGGTGTGCTGACGGTCCCGTCGATCAATCCGGGTCTCGTCGGGACCGCGACCGGCACACCGATGGACGACTTCTACCTGCAGCTGTCCCCGGACCAGCCGGGCTCCCTGGGCGAGATCCCGCTGCCCCAGCTCGACACCGGCCCCTACCTCTCGTACGGGTTGCAGTGGCTCGCGTTCGGGATCATGGCGCCGCTCGGCGTGCTGTACTTCCTGATCGCCGAGATCCGGTCACGCCGCCGCGCCGCCGCCGCGAAGGCAGCTCCCGCGGCGGAAACCACCGGCGGGACCGGTGACGTCGCCGACGCGGAGACCGCTTCTCGTCCCGCGGGCACCGCACCCGATGCACAGCCGAGTACGGCTGCCTCCCGCGCCGAACGCCGTCGACAGATGCGTGAGGAACTGCGCGCCGCGAGCGGCACCACGGTGGTCCACAACGTCGGACGCATCGGTCACGGTCCCGTTGCCGAGGACACGGTCGGTGACGTCCGCGATGCGACGCCCGACCCCCGCAGTCAGGACGGCGACGTGCGGGACAAGCTCAGCCGGCGCTACGGCGGCTGACCGCGACCCGGAGCAGACAACCCGCCACGCACGCGGCCACCGTCGCCCGTTGGACCCGCCGCGACACTGTGACCGCGGCGCGTAGATCGGCCGGCTTCGGTGCCGGCCCGGAACCCAGCGTCGGCCGTTGTTCGACGCCGTGCGGGTACACCGTCCGACCCCCGAGCTGCACCCCCAGGGCTCCCGCGAACGCAGCTTCGACGACCCCGGCGTTCGGACTGGGATGCGCGTGGCTGTCACGACGCCACGCTTCGGCGGCACGCCTGGGTGCCCCGGAGACCAGGACGATCAATACGCCCGCGAGTCGTGCCGGGAGGATGTTGGCCGCGTCGTCGAGTCGCGCGGCCGCCCAGCCGAAGTCGCGATAGCGCTCGTTGCGGTACCCGACCATCGCGTCGAGGGTGTTGACCGCGCGGTACCCGAGGATTCCGGGAACGCCCGCGACCGCACCCCAGAACAACGGACCGACGGTCGCGTCGGAGGTGTTCTCGGCGATCGATTCGAGCGCCGCCCGACAGATCCCGGCCTCGTCGAGTGACATCGGATCACGGCCGCACAGACTCGGGATCAGGGCCCGCGCCGCGTCGATGTCGTCGGACTCGAGGGCGTCGGCGACCGCATCGCCCACCCGGCACAACGAGGTCCCGCCCAGCGCGATCCAGGTCGACGCAGCCGTCAGCGCCACCGATGCCGGCGCACGACGCCCGGCCGATGCCGCGACTGCCGCGCCCACGACGCCGCCCGCGGCCACCGCGACCAGACCGGCACCGGCAGCCCGCGAATCGCGGTACATGCGGTGTTCGAGCACAGATGTGAGCCGTCCGAAACCCGCGACCGGGTGCCCCGTCGACGGGTCCCCCAGGGCCTCGTCGAGGAGGAAGCCGACGACGAGTCCGGCTGCGGTCGACAGGGCTCGTCGTGCGGATCGGTTTCGCTGCTCACGGGTCAGGGGCACCGCGCGATGGTATCGACTGCGCTCGTGCCAGACTCGACCCGTGGCCAGGTCATCCGCGGAACCGACCCCGGGTCGGCACGTCATCGACACCGGTGTCGCCGAACTCGCGCGCGACACCATCGCCGGCGGTTGGCTGCTGACCGTCAACGGTGCGCACAGTTCGCACATCGATCCCGACGACCCGACCGTGCTCGACTTCGAGTACCTGCGCCAGATGGCGGCCGTCATCGCCGAACGCCATCCCGCCTCGGACCGGTTGCGCGTCCTCCATCTCGGCGGAGCGGCCTGCGCGCTCGCCCGTTACCTCGACCATCAGTACCCCGATACCCGGCAGGTGGCGGTCGAGGTCGACGGCGAGCTGGCCCGCCTGGTGCGTGAGTGGTTCGATCTCCCCCGCGCCCCCAAGCTGCGGATCCGGGTCGGCGACGCGCGGGAGGTCGTCACCTCACTGCAGCCGGGCACGCGCGAGGTGATCGTGCGCGACGCCTTCGCCGGCGACCGTACGCCCGCGCATCTGACGACCCGTGAGTTCACCTCCGCCGTCCACGACGTGCTCGTGCCGGGCGGGCTGTACCTCGCGAACTGCGGCGACAGCCGGGATCTGGCGGGCGCGCGCGCCGAGGCCGCCACCGTCGCGTCGGTCTTCGACCATCTGCTGCTCATCGCCGACGCCGCGATGTTCAAAGGTCGGCGCACCGGAAACATCGTGATCGTCGGCAGCGACGCCCCGCTCGACGCGTCGGCGACGCTGGTGCGCACTCTCCTCAGCGATCCGCTACCTGCGCAGGTCCTCTCCGGCGCCAAGGCCCGCGACTTCGCGCGCGGCCCGGGCCTGGCCGACTCCGACATCGCGGCGGACCGGCCGTGATCGTCGCCGGTCCCGCGTCCGGTCGATGTACGAACACGCCCGGCAGTCGTTAGGGTGGTTTCGACCGCCGGCCGAGATCTGACGATCGCAGAACCGAGGATGACGTGACCGATCCATCGTCGAGAGCGGGCACCACGCTGGGCCCGTACCGCATCGACAGACTCCTCGGCCGCGGCGGTATGGGCGAGGTCTACGAGGCCTACGACACCGGCAAGGAACGACGCGTCGCCCTGAAGGTTCTCCCGCCACATCTGGTGCACGACAACGATTTCCGCGAACGGTTCGAGCGCGAGTCGAAGACCGCGGCGAAACTGTCCGATCCGCACGTCATCCCGATCCACGACTGGGGCGAGAAGGACGGCGTCCTGTTCATCGACATGCGCCTCGTCGACGGTCAGGATCTGCGCAAGGTGCTCGACTCCGGTCCCCTCGCGCCGGACCGGGCGGTTCGCATCCTGGGCCAGGTCGCGGCAGCGCTCGACGCCGCGCACCGCGACGGCCTCGTCCACCGCGACATCAAACCCGACAACATCCTCGTCGACGCCGACGACTTCGCCTACCTCGTGGACTTCGGTATCGCGCAGGGCGCCACCGACAGTCGCCTGACACAGGTGGGGACCGCACTCGGCACGCTGGCCTACATGGCGCCGGAGCGGTTCGGCGACGAGCCCGCGGGCCCGGGTTCGGACAACTACGCCCTCGCCTGCGTGCTCTACGAGTGCGTCACCGGCCAGACCCCGTTCCCGGCGAAAACCGACCAGGGACTGATGACCGCGCACATCACCAAGCCACCCCCTCAGACAGGCGGCCTCCTCGACCCGGTGATCGCACGCGGTCTCGCCAAAGACCCCGCGCAGCGTTTTCGGAGCGCGCGCGAACTCATCCAGGCGGCCTCCGACGCGCTGTCGGGCAGTCCGTCGGCGTCGGCAACCCGATCGCAGACGCCTCCGGCCGAGCAGGCCCCGCCGACGGTCGTGCCCCAGCCCATTCCACCAGCGGGCCCGACCCCGCGGCCCCACACCCCGCGTCCGCCGCAGTCACAACCGCCGGCTGCCCACCCGACGCCGGGCGGCTCCATGGCATCCGACCCGACGATGGTTCGCGGTCTGAATTCGGGCCCCAACGTCCACGGGCCGCAGCACTCTCCCGGTTCGGCCGGTGGATATGGTCCTCCCCCTGGACCTTTCGGGCCGCAAGGATTCTCAGGTCCCCAATTCCATTCGGGGCCTTCCCCTTCGGGGCCACAGTCGTTCTCGGGGCCGCAGTCGCACTCCGGTCCCCAGTCGTTCTCGGGCCCCCAGTCGTTCTCGGGACCCCAGTCGTTCTCGGGACCCCAGTCGCTGTCCGGACCCAACCAGTGGGGCGGCACCCCGACCCCACCTCCCCGCAAGTCGAAGACCGGCCGCAACATCGCCATTGCCATCGGGGTCGGCGTGGTGGTGATCGCCCTCGCGGTCACGGGCATCGTCGTCGCGCTGTCGGGCGGTGGCGACGATCCGCCGGAACCGGGCACCTCGTCGCAGGCGATGCCCGCGGGCACCGTCGCGTGCGACTACCCGACGCGCACGGTCGTCGGCGGCATCACCCAACCTGCACCGGCGTCGACCCAGCCGAACACCGGCACCGTGGACGCACAGATCCCGATCGCCGCGCAGGGCACCATCACCATGACCCTCAACCGGGCCGAGGCACCGTGCAACGTCGGCGCGATGGTCGCGCTGATCAGGTCCGGGTTCTACGACGGCAGCAAGTGCCATCGCGCATCGGCGAAGTACCTGATCTGCGGGTCTTCGGGCGGCAAGGAGGGCACCAACCCCGGTTGGACCAGCCCCGACGAACTCCCCGAGGGCCTACCGTCGGCCGGCACCGACACCAACGGCATCCCGCAGGTCACCTACCCGCGCGGCACCGTCGGCATCCTCGATCTCCCCGACGACGAGGGCGCCACCGGATCGACGACGTTCTTCATGCTCGCCGACGACACCGACCTCCCGCTCACCTACTCGATCGTCGGCACCATGGACGCGTCCGGGCTGGCGGTCCTGGACAAGATCGTCGCGGGCGGCTTCACACCGACCAAACCCGGCGCCCAGTCAGGACCGCCGAACCAGAACCTGCTGATCCAGAAGGCGACGGTCGGCGAGTAGCCGAATCGCAGAGTGCGTCCTGGGTACCGTTTCCCGACACTCAGCCCGCACTCTCCCCTTGCTGAGGGTCAGATCACGTAGTTCATCCGGTTGAGGATCGCGTTCCCCAGCGCGGCGTCGCCATCGATCTCCACCGCGTCCGGGCTGGCGTCCCGACGCCCACCGGCGCAGCGGGCGAGGTTCGCGGCGTCGATGCGCAGACGGACATCGGCCGACGCGTCGCCGCCGTCGAACTCCTCCACCAGAGACGCGCGGTCACCGACGTCGATCCGAACCGTTCGCGCGGTCAGCCCGGTGATGTCGAAGAGCACCTTGCTGCCCTTGGGCGCGTCGGCGCGCTTGCCGACGACGAACGGCAGTGACGCGCCGATCTCGTCCAGCGCCAACGACGCGGGGACGGGGTCGGTGACGGCGGAACCGTCGGTGCCGTCACGCAGGTCGATCTCGTGCGTCCAGCAGTCGAAGATGCGGATGCGCATGAAGCGTCCGTAGGTGTCGGCGCCGGCCGGCGTCATCGACGGGGCGTCGAACTGCTCCTGTGTCATCGCCCGCAGTGCCGCGGTGCGAACCGTGATGATCTCGTCGAGCGCGGCGAGCACCTCGGCGCGCGGCTTCGGCCGGTAGTGGTCGACCCACTTCTCGTTGAGCTCGCCGATCGGGTTGCGCACGTGGTCGAGTGCACTCACCGTGCGGGTGGCTTCCACGTCGCGGCCGTCGAGCATGCTCTCGGTGCCGATGATGTGCGCGACGATGTCGGCGTTGGTCCATCCGGGCAGCACCGATGCCGCCGACCACTGCTCGTCGGTGAGTGCGGCGGCGACGTCGGCGATCGCGGCCCACTGGGCGATCAGGCCTTCGGTGACCTCGGCGAGCGGCAGAATGGTCGTCGGCATGGATGCTCCTTGCGGTCGTGCGCCCGGCGGGACCCGGACCGCACCAACCTTATCGGGGTCGGTGAGCGGGGCAGCCGCATTGACGCACCGCGACAAGCCGCCCCGTTCTGCCAAACGAGGACCGAATCTGTCCGCATCGTGCGGCAGGATGTCTTCATGTTGGAAACCTCGGCCCGGTTGCTCGCCCTGCTGTCGCTGCTGCAGACGCGGCGGGAATGGTCGGGCAAGGAGCTCGCGGAACGCCTCGACATCACGACCCGCACGGTGCGACGCGACATCGACAAGCTCCGCGAGCTCGGTTACCCCGTCGACGCGAATGTCGGTGCGCGCGGCGGGTATCGGCTCGGGGCCGGCGCGGAGATGCCGCCCCTGCTCCTCGACGATCAAGAGGTTCTCGCCGTCGCGCTGGGACTCGACGCGGTGACGACGGGCGCGGTCGCCGACATGGCCGAGGCCTCGGCCGGGGCGCTCGCGAAACTGCGCCAGGTCATGCCGTCACGGCTCCAGCACCGCCTCGATGCACTGCGGATCGAGGCCATCCCGCGGGAAGCGCCGTCGAGCGCGGTCCCCGCCGAGCGCCTCACCGACATCGCCACGGCCTGCCACCGCAACGAGCGCCTGCGATTCGATTACCGGCGCAACGACGGCGAGGAGAGCCGACGCGAGGTCGAGCCGTTTCGTCTGGTGCGCAACGGCAATCGCTGGTACCTCGTCGGCTTCGATCTCGCCCGCGACGCCTGGCGTTCCTTCCGCGTCGACCGCATGGAACCGAAGATCCCCACCGGTCCCCGATTCACCCCGCGCGAGCCGCCGGAGGGCGGCGCGGCAGGCTTCGTCGCCCGTGGTCTCGGTGCCGTGCAGCAGCAGGCGACCGCGCGGGTCCGCGTTCACCTGCCGCTCGACGAGGTCGCGCCGATGATCCACCACTATTGGGGTGCCCTGGAATCCGGCGGCGAGAACAGTTGCGAGGTGACCGTCTACAGCACCTCCCTGACGTCGATCGCACGCTGGATGCACGCCTTCGGAGCTGACTTCACCGTCATCGAACCCGACGAACTGCGCGTCGAGCTGGGCGCCGTCGCGGAGTATCACGACCAGGTCGCCGACCGTTATCGACGCGCGATGTCCGCCCGGCCCTGACCGCGCTGACCTGCTGTTCCGACCGGATCGTCGATTCTTCTCTACGGTCGGAGGCATGAGGTTACTCATCACGGGGGCGACCGGGTACGTGGGATCCCGGCTCGTATGCGCATTGCTGAGGCAGGGTCACGAGGTCGTGGTCACGTCCAGGGACACCCGCAAGCTGGACCGATTCGGTTGGTCGTCGGACGTCACCAAGGTGGCCATGGACGCCGACGACCCGATCTCGGTCAAGAAGGCGATGACCGACGCCGGGCACCTCGACGCGATCTACTACCTGGTCCACGCGATCGGACAGGCGGACTTCGCCAGCGGTGATCGCGACGCGGCACGCAACGTCGCCGAGGCCGCACGCGATGCCGGCGTCGGCCGGATCATCTATCTCGGCGGCTTCGTCCCGGGCGACGCCAAGCTGTCGTCGCACCTGCAGAGCCGCGCCGACGTCGCCGAGGGGCTCGTCATCGAGGACGGCCCGGAACTGGTCTGGCTTCGTGCGGCGGTCATCATCGGCGCCGGCTCGACGTCGTTCGAGATCATCCGCTACATGGCCGACCGCTTACCGGTGATCCCCGAACCTGCCTGGATCACCAACGAGATGGACCCGATCTCGATCCGCGACGCCATCCACTACCTGGTCGCAGCCTGCGAATCCTCGCTCCCTCCAGGTGAATACGACATCTCGGGACCCGACCACGCCCGCTACATCTCGATCCTGCACGAGTACATCTCCGCGGTCCGCTTCCCGCGGTTGCGGCTCCCGGTATTCGGGGTCAGCACCCGCCTCGCCGGACGACTCGGCGGCATGTTCGTGCCGGTCCCGGCGTCGCTCACCGAGGAACTGGTGACGTCGCTGGACCATTCGATGACGGCATCGGAGCACAGCATCCGCGAACTGGTGCCGCCGCCCGAGGGCGGTCTGACACCGATGCGCGACGCCGTGCGCGCGTCCGTCGAATCGCCGTATCCCCGGTCCGTCTGCGATCTGCACGACCTGCACCACCTCGCCGACACCGACCCCGCGTGGGCCGGCGGCGACTGGCTGCGCGTCAAACGCAGCATCGGTGGGACGATCGGTGGCACGCTGCGGGTGTCGGCGAAGATCGCCGGAGCTCTTCTGCCGACCCGTCCGTGAATGACCCGTGTCCGTTGACGACCGACCTAGGTGGTGACGACTGCTGGTGACTGCACTGGCGCGCGACCTCTACAACTCCATAGCCGCGGATCGTGATCCCGATCCCGGTTCCCACTACGTCCGACGCCGCTGGCTCGTCGGTGTCTTCCTCGTCATCGGGGCCATCGTGCTCGGCGTCTCGTTGCGCGTGGAGCCGGGCGACACCGCGTTCTATCCGCTGACGGTCGCCTTGGCGGCGGTGTGGACCGTCGGGGCGCTCACCTCGGGCAAGCTGCGGCTCGGCGCCTACAGCCCGACGGCGTCCCGTCCGCCGGATCGTCTCGGGGCGGTGGGGTTGGGCGTCGTCGTCGGCCTCGCGGTCGGTGCGGCCTTCGTCGTCGGCGGCCTGCTCGTCCGGATGATCCCCGGGGTCAGCGACCTGGCGAACAAGGTGCTCGCCTTCGCCGACTACGGCAGCCTCGCCATCGTCACCTTGATCACCGTGGTCAACGGCCTCGCGGAAGAGCTGTTCTTCCGCGGCTCGGTCTACTCGGCGGCGCGCCCCCACAACCCGGTCCTGGTGTCGACGGTCATCTACGTGCTCGTCACCATGGCCAGCGGCAACGTGATGCTCGGCTTCGCCGGCGCCGTCCTGGGTACCGTCTGCGCGATCCTGCGGCGCAGCACCGCCGGGGTCCTCGCGCCCGCGATCACCCACGTCATCTGGGGCGCGATCATGGTACTTGCCCTTCCGCCGATCTTCGCCTGAGCCGCCGACCGGCGAACCTCATCTCGACCTGCAGACGTCGATCGAAGTCTGCAGGTCGAAGTGAGGTTCGCCGGTCGCGGCCCCGCGGTTTGGGCGATCGGTCCCGACCGGCTAGATTCATTCTCGCGAGTGACACTCTCGGCACTCCGCGCGCGTATAGCTCAGCGGTAGAGCTCTGGTCTTACACACCAGCGGTCAGGGGTTCGAATCCCTTTGCGCGCACCACGATTCATAGCTCCAACCCGCGCCCAGCGCGGCTTGGAGCTATGGATCAGCCAACAGCGCCCAGGGCTTTGTCCCACACGTTGTTCTCCCGCACCTCGCCCGGCCCGACCATGTCGGCGTAGACGATGACACCCTCGCGGTTGACGAGGAACGTGCCGCGGTTCGCGTAGCCACGGTCGGAGTTGAACACGCCGTAGGCCTTCGCCACGTCACCGTGCGGCCAGAAATCCGACAGCAGCGGGAACAGGAAGCCCTGCGCCGCCGACCAGACCTTGTGCGTCGGGGACGGACCCACCGAGATCGTCACGGTGGTCACGTCGTCGTTCTCGAAGCGCGGCTGCTGGTCGCGGATGTAACCCAGTTCGCCCTGGCAGGTGCCGGTGAACGCGAGCGGGAAGAAGACCACGAGCACGTTGCGCTCGGCGCGCAACGTGCTCAGGGACACGAGCTGGTTGTTCTGATCCCGGAGTTCGAAATCAGGTGCCTGGTCACCGACGCTCAGCGGCTCGGTGGGCAGAGCATCGCTCATGCTTTCTTGCCCGAGCGGGCCTTGGGCTGAACGAGTCGGGCTGCCGACCAATCCCCCAGGCTGATCGCCGATGTCTGGGTCAGGCCCGCGGTGGGGGCCGCCTCGGCGATCTCGCTCGGATCCACGTATCCCGGTTTACCGGTCTTGGGCGAGAACACCCACACGTATCCGTCTTCGGCAAGCGGTCCGATGGCGTCCATCAGCGCGTCGACGAGGTCTCCGTCGCCTTCGCGCCACCAGAGGACGACGACGTCGACGACGTCGTCGGCGTCCTCATCGACCATCTCGGCATCGATCGCGTCCTCGATGTCGGCTCGGAGCTCGTCGTCCGTGTCCTCGTCCCAGCCGACTTCCTGCACGACCAAGCCGGCCTTCAAGCCCAGTTTTTGGGCGTTGCTGCCCGTACCGTCTGTGGCGGCTACCACCGCGCGTGACCTCCTGAGGGTGATGGGACGTTCTTTCCGTCGCCGGTATGGACATCTGTGTACGCCAACTCGCTTGTCAGCATAGGCAACAGCCTAGAGCCTCACATTGCAAGCCGACCGACGTCACTCGATTTCGGGCGTTTCTTTTTCGCCGGCCACACCACCCGTGCCCGCTCAGCGACCGGGGCTCGTCGGCGCCGGAGTGGTGGTGACCGATGAACGGGGCGTCGCCGACGAGGCCGCCGGCACCGGCGTGTACTGGCCGCACACCTCGAGGAGGCGCGCCTTGTCGCGTGTCCATTGTCCCGACACCGGGTTGAGTTCGGTGCGCTGCTCCTTGCGGATCGCGTTCTCGAGACGCGCCGTCGTGTCGAGGAACGTTCGCGCCGGGGTCGCGATCTCCGGCGGCGACGTGTCGGTGATCTTCGGCCGGATCTGATCGGCACCGGCGATCAGGCTCGCCCGCGCCTTGTCGGCGAGGTCCCCGACCTCCGGATACGAGTGCGTCGTGTTGAGCCGCTTGATGAAGGTGTTGTAGCCGCGCACCATCACGACCATCGACGACATCGACTCCCGGCAGAGCTCGACGCCCTCGGTCCGCACCTGCGCGGCCGCCGACGCCGACACCTCCGACCGGTAGATCGCCACCTCACCGGGTGCCGCAACACCCGTACCTCCGACCGTGGACGTACACGCCGACAACATGATTCCCCCTAATGCCATGCCGACCGTCATGCTCGCCCGGACACCCCGATGTCCGCTGCGGCCGGGCCTGGCCTCCCCTGTGCCCAGCATCGCTTTCCCCCTACTCATCAGTAACGCTGCAAGGACGCTACAGCACCCCCGCGATCGCGACAGCCTACACAGATCCACCCAGTGCCAAGCCAACTCACATGGGGCACGATGAGGGGTGACACCGCACAACAAAGAGCTGCGGTGTCATACGCCATGCAGCCGGACCACCACCCCGAGTCCGGCCTGTCAGAGGGAGTAGGCATCACCGTGACCGACCAGATGGACCAGGCGACGCAGGACACGATTCCGAGCGAGCACGCCGGCCCGGGCTCCAACGGACGTGCTGCCGGACGAAGCGGACAACGAGTCCGCGTCATCCGCGAGGGAGTCGCGTCCTATCTGCCCGACATCGACCCCGACGAGACCACCGAGTGGCTCGATTCGTTCGACGCACTGCTCGACGCCGCCGGCCCCGGGCGGGCGCGCTACCTGATGCTGCGGCTCCTCGAACGTGCCGGCGAGAAGCGGGTGTCGATCCCCGCACTCACCTCCACCGACTACGTGAACACCATCCCCACCGAGGCGGAACCCTGGTTCCCCGGTGACGAGGAGGTCGAACGCCGTTTCCGTCAGATGATCCGCTGGAACGCCGCGATCATGGTGCATCGCGCCCAGCGCCCGGGAGTCGGTGTGGGCGGCCACATCTCGACATACGCGTCGTCGGCGTCGCTCTACGAGGTCGGCTTCAACCACTTCTTCCGCGGCAAGAACCACTCCGGCGGCGGCGACCACATCTTCATCCAGGGCCACGCCTCGCCCGGCATCTACGCCCGCGCCTACCTCGAGGGCCGCATCGGCGAGGCCCGCATGGACGGCTTCCGGCAGGAACACAGCCACGCCGGTGAGGGCGGCGGCCTGCCGTCGTATCCGCACCCGCGGCTGATGCCCGACTTCTGGGAGTTCCCGACCGTCTCCATGGGCCTCGGCCCGATGAACGCGATCTACCAGGCGCGCTTCAACCACTACCTGCACGACCGCGGCATCAAGGACACCTCCGACCAGCACGTCTGGGCGTTCCTCGGCGACGGTGAGATGGACGAGCCGGAGTCGCGCGGGTTCGCGAGTTTCGCGGCCACCGAGGGTCTCGACAACCTCACCTTCGTCGTCAACTGCAACCTGCAGCGGCTCGACGGCCCGGTGCGCGGCAACGGCAAGATCATCCAGGAGCTGGAGTCGTTCTTCCGCGGCGCCGGCTGGAACGTCATCAAGGTCATCTGGGGCCGCGAGTGGGATGCGCTGCTGCACGCCGACCGCGACGGTGCCCTGGTCAACCTGATGAACACCACGCCCGACGGCGATTTCCAGACCTACAAGGCCAACGACGGCGCCTTCGTCCGCGAGCACTTCTTCAATCGCGACCCCCGGACCAAGGAGCTCGTCAAGGATCTCTCCGACGCGGAGATCTGGAACCTCAAGCGCGGCGGCCACGATTACCGCAAGATCCACGCCGCCTACGCCGCCGCCATGACCCACAAGGGCCAGCCGACGGTGATCCTGGCGCACACGATCAAGGGCTACACGCTCGGCAAGCACTTCGAGGGACGCAACGCGACCCACCAGATGAAGAAGCTGACGCTCGACGACCTCAAGGCCTTCCGCGACAGCACGCGCATCCCGATCAGCGACGAGCAGCTCGAAAAGGATCCGTACCTGCCGCCGTACTACCACCCCGGCAAGGATTCGCCGGAACTCCAGTACATGCTGGATCGCCGCAAGACCCTCGGCGGCTTCCTGCCGAGCCGCCGCACCAAGGCCAAGGTCCTCGAGGCCGACACGTCGTCGGCGCTCAAGACCACCGAGAAGGGCTCGGGCAAGCAGCAGGTCGCGACCACCATGGCACTGGTCCGCGTTTTCAAGGATCTGTTGCGCGACAAGGAGATCGGCAAGCGCATCGTGCCGATCATCCCCGACGAGGCCCGCACCTTCGGTATGGACTCGTGGTTCCCGACCCTGAAGATCTACAACCGCAACGGACAGCTCTACACCTCGGTCGACGCCGAGCTGATGCTCGCCTACAAGGAGAGCTCCGAGGGCCAGATCCTGCACGAGGGCATCAACGAGGCCGGTTCGGCGGCCAGCTTCGCCGCCGTCGGCACGTCGTATGCGACGCACGACGAGCCGATGATCCCGCTGTACATCTTCTATTCGATGTTCGGCTTCCAGCGCACCGGCGACAGCTTCTGGGCGGCCGCCGACCAGATGGCGCGCGGCTTCGTCATCGGCGCGACCGCCGGCCGTACGACGCTCACCGGTGAAGGTCTGCAGCATGCCGACGGCCACTCGCCGCTGCTCGCCGCGACCAACCCGGCCGTCGTCGCCTACGACCCGGCGTTCGCCTACGAACTCGGCCACATCGTCGACGACGGTCTCAAGCGCATGTACGGCGAGGACCCGGAGAACGTCTTCTACTACATCACCGTCTACAACGAGCCGATCAGCCAGCCGGCGAAGCCCGAGCACGTCGACCACGAGGGCATCGTCAAGGGCGGCTACCTGTTCCAGAAGGCCCCGGAGAACAAGGAGTACCCGGCCAACATCCTGGTTTCCGGGATCACCATGCCCGACGCGCTGCGTGCCTCCGAGCTGCTCGCCGAGGAGTGGAACGTCGGCGCCGACGTGTACTCGGTGACGTCGTGGAGCGAACTGGCCCGAGACGGTATCCGCGCCGACCGGCAGGCGCTGCGCGATCCGGGCAGCGAGCCCGCACCCGCCTACCTGACCGAGCTGATGGCCGACGCGGCCGGCCCGTTCGTCGGCGTCAGCGACTACATGCGCGGCGTCCAGGAGCAGATCCGCGCCTACCTGCCCGGCACGTACCTGACGCTGGGCACCGACGGATTCGGTTTCTCCGACACCCGGCCGGCGGCACGACGCTTCTTCAACGTCGACGCCGAGTCGATCGTGGTCGCGGTACTGGTCGCCCTCGCCCGCGACGGTCACATCGCCATGTCGGTGGCCAAGCAGGCCGCGGACAAGTACCAGATCGACGACGTCGCGGCCGCTCCGGAGCAGACCAGCGATCCCGGCGTGGCCTAGTTCGGCACCGGACCGCCGCACCCGGACAGACCAGCGATCCCGGCGCGGCGGTTTCCGGGGACTAGATTGAGAACGTGTCCGACGCGCGAGTGAATCAGCCCACAACACCGCCGGCTGACGTGTTCGGTGAGCGGGGTGCCCATGTACCGGCCCCTGCCACCGTGCACGACGCGCTGCCGGACACGCTTCTTCGGCGGGTCAAGCAGTACAGCGGACGCCTCGCCACCGAGGCGGTCCACTCCATGCAGGACCAACTGCCGTACTTCGGCGACCTCGACGCCGCGCAGCGCGCGAGTGTCCAGCTCGTCGTGCAGACGGCGGTCGTGAACTTCGTCGAGTGGATCCAGGACCCCGAGGGCAACGTCAAGTTCACGGTCCAGGCGTTCCAGGTGGTGCCGCAGGACCTTGCCAGACGTATCACGCTGCTACAGACCGTCGAGATGGTCCGCGTGGCCATGGAGTTCTTCGAGAAGTGGCTGCCGCTGCTTGCTCGCAACGACGCCCAGCTCCGCGCACTCACCGAGTCGGTCCTGAGATACGGGCGCGAGATCGGCTTCGCCGCCGCCGCGATCTACGCATCAGCCGCGGAATCGCGCGGCGCGTGGGACTCCCGGCTCGAGGCCCTGGTCGTCGACGCCGTGGTCCGCGGCGACACCGGCCCCCAGCTCCTCTCCCGCGCGGCAGCCCTGAACTGGGACTCCGACGCCCCGGCGACGGTCATCGTCGGGACCCCGCCACCCGAACAGAACGTGTCGGTGCCGCTGGCCATCCACAACACTGCAAGACACTTCGACCGGTCGGCACTGTCGGTGGTCCAGGGTTCGGTGCTCGTCGCCATCGTCAGCGGTCCCGCACGCCCCACGGAGAAGTTCGTCTCGGCTCTTCTCTCCCACTTCGCCGACGGCCCGGTGGTCATCGGACCGACCATGCCGAACCTGGGGAGCGCCCATGCCAGCGCCGCCGAGGCGATGGCGGCGATCGAAGCGGTGGTGGGCTGGCCGAGTGCACCCCGCCCGGTCCACAGTCTCGAACTGCTCCCCGAGCGAGCTCTCAACGGTGACGAATCGGCGGTCGCCGCCCTGGTCGAATCGGTGGTCAGTCCGCTCTCCACGGGAGGCACCACACTGACCACGACGCTCGAGGCCTACCTCGACTCTGGCGGATCGGTCGAATCCTGCGCGCGCGTTCTGTACATACATCCAAATACGGTCCGGTACAGACTGAAAAAAATTGCGGAAATCACACGCCGCGATCCGACAAACCCACGAGATGCGTATGTACTACGGATCGCGACGACTGTCGGTCGTCTGACACACTTAAGGCACAAATCGGACCCTCCTGCACCATGAGTCACACTGGCAACATGTCCGATTCACAATTTATGCTGATAAGAGCCTTAAGAGCACGTTTCGGTAACGAATCTCAGCCTGATGACGAAGCAGGTGACACTGAGGTCAAGTTTGTGGGAACCCCACAAAACCCGGCATCAAGGTTCATGCTTCTCCACACCCACATGGGGCGGGCAAAGGGTGTTCTCTGGTCACGTGCTTTCGTTGCTTGCTCCCGGCCAGGGTTCCCAGACACCCGGCATGCTCACGCCGTGGCTCGACCTGCCCGGCACCCGTGATCAGATCGCCACGTGGTCCAAGCTCACTCAACTGGACTTGGAAAGACTCGGTACCACCGCCACCGCGGAGGAGATCACCGACACCGCGGTGACCCAGCCGCTGGTCGTCGTCGCCGCCCTCCTCGCCTTCGACGAGGTCCGCAAGAACGGTGAACTGCCCGCGGACGCGGCCGTCGCCGGCCACTCGGTCGGTGAGCTCGCCGCCGCTGCCATCACCGGCGTCATCTCCGCCGACGAGGCCGTCACCCTCGCCGCGATCCGCGGCGCCGAGATGGCCAAGGCCTGTGCCCTGGTGCCCACCACCATGGCCGCCGTTCTCGGTGGCGACGAGGCCGCGGTACTCGCCCGCCTCGAGGAGCTCGAGCTCGTCCCGGCCAACCGCAACGCGGTCGGTCAGATCGTCGCGGCCGGCGCCGTCGAGAAGATCGACGAGCTCATCGCCTCGCCGCCGGAGAAAGCCCGCATCCGCAAGCTCGCGGTCGCCGGCGCGTTCCACACCCACTTCATGGCCCCGGCGCAGGACGCGGTCGCCGCCGCGGCGGCGAAGATCACCCCGGCCGACCCGAATCGCACGCTGCTGTCCAACTCGGACGGTCAGCCTGTAACGAATGGCGTCGACGCACTGACAAAACTGGTAGGCCAGGTCACCAGGCCGGTCCGCTGGGATCTCTGCTCGGCGTACCTGCGGGACAACTCGGCCACCGCCGTCGTGGAACTGCCACCGGCGGGCACGCTCGTGGGGATCGCCAAGCGTGAGCTGAAAGGCACCCCATCGCTGGCTCTCAAGGAGCCCCGCGACATCGCGAAGATCGCAGAACTTGGATAGCGGTCGCGGTTAGTCCGCGACCCCCGGAAGATCGGCGCCCGGCGCCGATCTGTCCAAGCGCGCGGACTACACGTCCGTCAGACGCTCCGGAATCATCAACCCGAACACGAAAGGGAACCATACAGTGGCTGCCACCCAGGAACAACTCATTGCCGGCATCGCCGAGATCATCGAGGAAGTCACCGGCATCGAGCCGTCCGAGGTGACGATGGAGAAGTCGTTCGTCGACGATCTGGACATCGACTCGCTGTCCATGGTCGAGATCGCGGTGCAGACCGAGGACAAGTACGGCGTGAAGATCCCCGATGAGGACCTCGCCGGTCTGCGCACCGTCGGCGACGCCGTCTCGTACATCCAGAAGCTCGAGAGCGAGAACCCCGAGGCTGCGGCTGCCATCAAAGCCCAGGTCGAGGCAGACCAGAACTGATGAGCTCCCCCTCCCTCCGCGACTACTCGACGCTGGGTGGGAACTTCCCGAGCGTGGTCGTCACCTCCATGGTGGCGACCACCTCGCTCGGCGAGGATCTCGACTCGACGTGGAAAAACCTGCTGGCGGGTGAGTCGGGCATCCGCGAGCTGACCGACGACTTCATCACCAAGTACAACCTGCCGGTGCGCATCGGCGGTCGGCTGCTGAAGGATCCGTCCGAAGAGGTCACGCGAGTCGAATCTCGTCGGATGGCCTACGTCGAGCGCATCGCCCACGTGCTGAGCAAGCGTCTCTGGACGCAGGCCGGCGAGCCCGAGGTCGATCCCGACCGTCTCGCCGTGGTCATCGGCACCGGCCAGGGTGGCGGCGACGCGATGATCGACGCCGTCAAGGCCATGGAAGGCACCGGCAACTACCGCAAGGTGTCCCCGCTGGCCGTCTCGATGGCCATGCCCAACGGCCCGGCCGCCGTCGTCGGCCTGAACATCGGCGCCCGCGCGGGCGTGATCACCCCGGTCTCGGCGTGCTCGTCGGGTGCCGAGTCGATCGCACACGCATGGCGCCACATCGTCATGGGTGACGCCGACATGGTCGTCACCGGTGGCGTCGAGGGACAGATCGACGCGGTGCCGATCGCCGCGTTCTCGATGATGCGTGCGATGAGCACCCGCAACGAGGACCCCGCTGCCGCCTCTCGTCCGTTCGACAAGGACCGCGACGGCTTCGTCTTCGGCGAAGGTGCCGCGATGCTCATCCTCGAACGCGAGGAGCACGCTCGGGCCCGCGGTGCGCGCATCCACGCACGCCTGCTCGGTTCCGGCATCACCTCCGACGGCTTCCACCTGGTTGCCCCGGACCCCAGTGGTCAGGGCAACGCCCGCGCGATGACGCGGGCACTGCAGACCGCCGGTCTCCAGAAGTCCGACATCACCCACATCAACGCGCATGCGACGTCGACCCCGATCGGCGACACCGCCGAGGCCGCCGGTATCACCGCTGCCATCGGTCAGCATGCTGCGATCTACGCGCCGAAGTCCGCTCTGGGACACTCGATCGGTGCGGTGGGTGCGCTCGAGTCGGTCCTGACCATCAAGAGTGTCGAGGAAGGCGTCATCCCGCCGACCCTCAACCTCGAGAACCAGGACCCGGAATGCGACATCGACGTCGTCCACGGTGAACCCCGTTACGGACAGATCGACTACGCGATCAACAACTCGTTCGGTTTCGGTGGGCACAACGTGGCGCTCGCCTTCGGTCGCTACTGAACGTCGGCTCCCCGCCGATCTCGGTAGTGCCTGAGACGAACCACGCCCGACACCCTTGGAGGAGACTGCGATGACGACCTTGGCTCCCATGGCCGGCCGCGAAGAAGCCGCCGATCCCCGCGACCCGCTGTTGCGGCTGACGAACTTCTTCGACGAAGGCACCATGTCGTTGCTGCATCCTCGCGACAAGTCCGGGGTCCAGGCCGCGGTCGGCCTGGTCAACGGCGTTCGCACGGTCTCCTACTGCACCGATGGCACCGTCATGGGTGGTGCCATGGGTGTCGTCGGGTGTGCTCACATCGTCAACGCCATCGACACCGCCATCTCCGAGCAGGCGCCGGTCATCGGCATCTGGCACTCGGGTGGCGCCCGCCTCGCCGAGGGTGTCGAGGCGTTGCACGCCGTGGGTCAGGTCTTCGAGGCGATGGTCCGGGCCTCCGGATACATCCCGCAGATCTCCGTGGTCGTCGGCTTCGCGGCCGGCGGCGCGGCCTACGGACCCGCCCTCACCGACATCGTGATCATGGCCCCGGCCGGTCGCGTCTTCGTCACCGGGCCGGATGTGGTCCGCAGCGTCACCGGCGAGGACGTCGACATGGAGTCGCTCGGCGGCCCCACCACTCACGGCAAGAAGTCCGGCGTCTGCCACATCGTGGCCGACTCCGAGTCCGACGCCCTGTGGCGCGCGCGACGTCTCGTCTCGACATTCAGTCAGCAGGGCCACTTCAACCGTGAACTGGCCGCGGCCGGTGACACCGACCTGAAGGCCCTGCTGCCCGAATCCGCCCGCCGCGCTTACGACGTCCACCCGGTCGTCGAGAAGCTGCTGGACACGGCACTCGCCGCCGACGGCGAGACCGAGATCTCCAGTTTCGAAGAGCTGCAGGCGAAGTGGGCGCCGAACATCGTGATCGGGTTCGGCCGGTTGTCCGGCCGCAGCGTTGGCGTGATCGCCAACAACCCGCTGCGCATGGGCGGCTGCCTGAATTCGGAGAGCGCCGAGAAGGCCTCCCGGTTCGTCCGCCTCTGCGATGCCTTCGGCATCCCGCTCATCGTCCTCACCGACGTCCCCGGCTACCTGCCGGGCGTCGGACAGGAATGGAACGGCGTCGTCCGACGCGGCGCCAAACTCCTCCACGCCTTCGCCGAGTGCTCGGTCCCCCGCGTCACCCTCGTGACGCGAAAGATCTACGGCGGCGCCTACATCGCCATGAACTCGCGGGCGCTCGGTGCCACGGCCGTATTCGCCTGGCCCGGTTCCGAAGTCGCCGTCATGGGAGCCAAGGCCGCCGTCGGCATCCTGCACAAGAAGGCCCTCGCCGCCGCACCCGACGACGAGCGTGAAGCCCTCCACGACCGACTGGCCGCCGAACACGAGGCCATCGCCGGCGGTGTGGGACGCGCACAGTCGATCGGCGTCGTCGACGAGATCATCGACCCGGCCCGCACACGCAGCATCATCGCCGAGGCACTCGCGGCCGCCCCCGCTCGACGCGGACGTCACAAGAACATCCCGCTCTGATCAGCGGACGGACACACGAAGAACGCCACCGGTTCTCACCGGTGGCGTTTCTCGTGTGTCCCTGAGCTCGCGGGACGAATCACCGCGCTCCCTGGGAAGTCTGTATTCTCCGCAGCGTCAGGAAGTTTCCCACTTCTTGCGCCGACGAAACCTCGTCTCGTGCCTGCCGGGCGTGTCGTTCCTCACAACCGAGGACGCCGCCTCGCTCCCTGAGGAGCGCCCGGAGCTTGCGGAGCGTCTCCCTCGCTCCCTGAGGAGCGCCCGGAGCTTGCGGAGCGTCTCCCTCGCTCCCTGAGGAGCGCCCGGAGCTTGCGGAGGGCGCGTCTCGAAGGGTCAGCCGACCCGCTGCTGCAACCAGGTGACCTCGGCCCCGGCACCGCCCATGCGGTACTGCTCGAGCGCGTCGTCCCAGGCCGAACCGAGAGCGGCTTCGAGTTCGCCGGCGAGACCGGCACTGTCGGGCTGCGATTCGATCATCGAGCGCAGCTGGTTCTCGCCGATGATGACATCGCCGTTGGCACTGGTCGATCCGCGCCAGAGCCCCAGACCCGGCACGTAGCTGTAGCGCTCGCCGTCGACACCCTCGCTCGGGTTCTCGGTGACCTCGAACCGCAGCGCCGACCATTCGCGCAGAGCGGTCACCAGACGTGCCGCTGTCCCGACCGGCCCTGCCCAGTCGACTGTTGCACGCTGCATACCCGGTTCGGCGTCCTGGGCCGACCATTTAAGGTTCGCGCGCGCGTTCAGGGTCGACGACAGAGCCCACTCCACGTGTGGGCACAGCGCCACCGGCGCCGAGTGGATGTAGACCACTCCTGTTGTCATGTCCGCAAACTGGTTCAGATTGCGCACCTTTTCACCTCCGTTGTCGACGAGGAACGTCTTCCCCAACACACCTCGCGACTTCGGATATCACACTCGTGGGATTCATTGTGCCCCATGATGCGCGTGTTGCGCTAGTTTCTCGTGCGAGAAAGGTTCATTTCTGTGACGAAAGTTCACTGACGACCCGGTCGTTGAACTCGCTCCACAACGGTTTCGCCCACGGCCCGAAGGCCCGGTCGGTGAGGACGACGCATGCCGCCTGCAACTCGGGGTCGACCCAGAGGTAGGTGCCGGCCTGACCGAAGTGCCCGAAGGTCCGGGGCGAGTTGCCCGTCCCGGTCCAGTGCGGGGACTTCGCCGATCGGATCTCGAACCCGAGGCCCCAGTCGTTCGGGCGGTGCCTGCCGTAGCCGGGAACAAAGCCGTCGAGTCCTGGGAACTGGACCGATGTCGCGTCGGCGAGGGTCTCCGGTGCCAGCAGTCGAGGCGCGAGGAGTTCCTGCGCGAAATGCGCGAGATCGGTGGTGGTGGACCGCGCCCCGTGCCCGGCGGGCCCGTACAGTTCGGTGGACTTCATGCCAAGCGGTGCGCAGACGGCGTCGGCCAGGTACTCCGCGAAGCCGATGCCCGCGGCCTGCTCCACCGTCTCGGCCAGGATCTCGAAGCCTGCGCTCGAATAGATGCGCTTCTCCCCCACCCCGGCCTCGAGGTCCCGTGAGTCGAAGGCGAGTCCCGACGCGTGTGCCAGGAGGTGCCGGATGGTCGCCCCGGGAGGACCGGCCGGATCGTCGAGTTCGACCGCTCCCTCTTCGACGGCCACCAGAATCGCCTCGGCGACCAGGAGTTTGGTGACCGAGGCGAGTTCGTAGACGCGAACGGGGTCGCCGAATTCCTCGGCGACCCCGTCGCGGGTGATGATCGCCGCCGACACATTGTCGACAGGCCATTCCGTCAGAGATTCAAGGACCGACACATCGGGTCACGTTACCCGTGCCCGCGTACCGGCCGGTGGGCACAGGGCTCACCAATCCTCTTCGGTGTAGCGGATGACGCCGCGGATGTTGCGGCCGTCCAGCATGTCCTGGTAGCCCTCGTTGATCTGGTCCAGACGGTACTGGCGGGTGATCATGTCGGCGATGTTGAGCTTGCCGATCTTGTACATCGACAGCAGCTGCGGGATGTCGAGCTTCGGGTTGGCGCCACCGAAGATGGAGCCCTGCAGGTTCTTCTGCAGCAGCGTCAGCATCGCGAGGTTCAGCGTCACGTCGCTTTCGAGCATGTTGCCCATGCCAGTCAGCACACAGGTGCCACCTTTGGCGGTGATGCCCATCCACAGATCGACGTCCTTGCCGTGGACCTCGCCGACGGTGACGATCACCTTCTGGCACATGCCGCCGTGGGTGGTCTCCGCGATCGCCATCGCAGCCTCTTCGACCGACGCGAATGCCGCGGTGGCACCGAACTTCAGCGCCTGCTCACGCTTCCACTCGACCGGGTCGATGGCGAACACGTTGCGGGCACCCGAGATAACGGCGCCCTGGAGGGCTGCCGTACCGACGCCGCCGACACCGACGATCGCCACGTCCTCGCCGGGACGGACGTCACCGCTGCGGGTCGACGAGCCGTAGCCGGTGGGGATACCGCAGCCACACAGTGCGGCGACCTCGAACGGGATGTCCTTGTCGATCTTCACTGCCGACGCCTCGTGGACCACCATGTAGGGCGCGAAGGTGCCCAGCAGGGTCATCGGGTAGACGTTCTCGCCGGCTGCCGTCTGGATTCGGAACGTGTTGTCCGACACCGCTTCGCCCTGCAGCAGCATGGCGCCGAAGTCGCACAGGTTGGCCATGCCCGACTGACACGACGGACACTTGCCGCACGACGGGATGAACGACAGCACAACGTGGTCGCCGACCTCGAAGTCGGTGACACCCTCGCCTACCTCGGCGACGACGCCCGCACCCTCGTGGCCACCCAGGATCGGGAACCCGGCCATCGGGATGCCGCCGGTCATCAGGTGATGGTCGGAGTGGCACATGCCCGCCGCTTCCATCTTGATCTTGATCTCGTGGGCCTTGGGATCGCCGATCTCGATATCCTCGATCGCCCACGGCTTGTTGTGCTCGCGCAGCAGCGCGCCCTTTGTCTTCACTGGTCTCCTCCGTTCGAACCCGGCAACAAACTCGCCCCGGGAAGTCCGTCGAGCGACGTTGCCGTCGCTTGTGACTGTAGTCACTCAATCACAAAATTGAAACGTGTCCTAGTCCGTGTTCCATCGCCACCGGCACCCGCCCGATCACCGAATCCGGCGCCGGGACACCTCGACACGGTCAGTCGGCCAGACCGGCGTCCTTGGAGCCGTAGCTCGCCCGCAGGGTCGGCTTGACGACCTTGCCACCGGCGTTGCGCGGCAGCTCGTCGACGATGACCAGGCCCTTCGGGTGCTTGAAGCGGGCCAGGTTCTCGTTCAGGTAGGGCTCGAGGTCGGCCAGGGCCAGGTCGGTGACGCCTTCGGCCAGGACGACGACCGCCACCGGCACCTCGCCCCACTTCTCGTGCGCGCGGCCGATGATGGCGGCCTCGCTGATGCTCGGGTGACCGAACAGGACGTTCTCGACCTCGGCGCAGTAGATGTTCTCGCCGCCCGAGATGATCATGTCCTTGGCGCGGTCGACGACGTAGAGGAAGCCGTCCTCGTCCTCGCGCACGAGGTCGCCCGAGTGGAACCAGCCGCAGGCGAACGCGTCGGCGGTGCCCTGCTCGTTCTGCCAGTAGCCCTTCATCATGTTGGGCCCGTGGTAGACGATCTCGCCGACCTCGCCCTGCTTGACGTCGTTGCCCTCGGGGTCGATGATGCGCGCGGTCACCGCGGGCACGACCTTGCCGATGGAACCGATCTTGTTCATCGCATCCTTTCCCTCGAGCACGCAGGTGATCGGCGACATCTCGGTCTGACCGAAGACGGCGACGTTGAGCGCGTCGGGGAAGGTCTCGTTCATCGCCCGCAGCACGGTGTCCGAGGCAGGGGCGGCGCCCCAGCTGGTGACGCGCAGCTTCAGGTCTCGCGGCTTGGCCTGCTGGGCGGCACAGACGGCTTGCCACTGGGCGGGCACGAGGAAAATCGAGGTGGTGCCCTCCTTCTCGATGGTGTCGAGCATGTCGTTCGGGTCGAAGGCACCGAGCGGATGGATGACCGACAGCGCACCCATGTAGAACAGCGGCGCCATCGCGCCGAGTCCCGCGATGTGGAACATCGGCGCGACGCACGATCCGATGTCGTCGGATCGCGTCTGCAGTGCCTGCAGACAGGTCACCGCCTGCGCCTGCATGTTGGTGTGGGTGAGCATGGCGCCCTTGGGCTTTCCGGTGGTACCCGAGGTGTACATGATCAGCGCGACGGTCTCTTCGGGGACGTCGATCTCGGGCAGGTCCGAGGAGTCCTCGGCGACCAGCGCCTCGAAGTCGAGGTGGCTGTCGTTGTCCGATCCGCCGACGACGACGATGTGGTCGATCGCGTTGGTCGACGCGGCGACGGCGTCGGCGAGCGGGGCGAGCATCGTCTCGGTGACGATCACCTTGGCACCGCTGTCGTTCACGAGGAACGCGATCTCGGCCGGGCTCATGCGGATGTTCACCGGCACCGGGATGGCGCCGATGAGGTTGGCGCCCAACACCGCTTCGACGTATTCGCTGCGGTTCAGCAGGACCACCAGGATGCGGTCGCCGAACTCGACGCCGCGACGGGTCAGGGCGGCGGCGAAGGCACGGGTCCGCTCGTCGAGTTCCTTCCAGGTGGTGACCTCGCCCTGGAATTTCAGGGCAGGGCCCTCGGGGTTCATGAAGGCGTGGCGCTTGATCTGGTTGTTCCAGTGGTTGCGGCGCGAACGCAGCGGCTCGGTGGCGAGGTCGGTGACGGTGTCGACGGTCGCGGTCATACGATCGGTCTCCTTGTTGTCTGTCGTCGTGTCGAACGTGGTGGTGAAAATGTCTCTGGTGGTGGGTGTTCGGCGTCGGCCGAAGCTCACTTCTTGCCGGCGAAGGCGGCGATGGCCGCCTGGAACTCCGGCGACTGCAGCAGTTCGGTCTGCCCCTCGAGTTCCCGCTCGATGGCGGCTTCGAAGCCGGACATGGTGTGGGCGTCGAGCGCCGACTTCGTCAGGCGCAGCGCGGACCGGCTCTTGCCTGCCAGTTTCGCGGCGACCTTGTCGACTGCTTCGTCGAGCCCGGGCCGGTCGTCGTAGACGCCATTGACCAGTCCCGCCGCGAAAGCCTCAGGGGCGCGGAGCTTCTCGCCGAGGAGTGCGAGTTCGTTGGCCCGAACCCGACCCACCGCGGAGGTGAACAGCATCGACGCGCCACCGTCGGGCATCAGGCCGATGTTGATGAAGGCGAGCAGGAAGTACGACCGCTTCGTCGTGTAGATGAGGTCGGCGGCGAGGGCCAGCGAGGCACCGATGCCCGCTGCCGGTCCGTCGACGGAGGCGATGACCGGAACCTGGGCCGAGCGCACCGCGCGTGCAAGTTCCGACCCGGCCGAGATGATCCCGCGGGCCTGGTTGGGATCCAGCCCCGACGACCCGTTCGCGGTCGACTGCGAGTTGATGGAGACCACGTCGGCTCCGGCGCTGAAGCTCCCGCCGGCACCGTCGATGACGATGACGCGGACGTCGTCGCGCTTCGACCACTCCTCCATCGCAGCCTTGATGCCGTAATTCGCCTCGGTGTCGAGAGCATTCATCTTCTCTGGGCGGGAAATCGTCAGCCGCGCGACTCCTCGGTCGTCGACCGAGGTCACGATTGCCTGGCTGGTCTCGTCGCTCACTGTTCTCCCCACTGGTGACCGGACAGATAGACACAGATCATCGGATCTGTGCCAACGCCTAGAGTACTACCACAGTGCGACGCAGATCACGAGAATCTTGGTTAACTTATACGCGCCTATCAACGCCCCTCTCTGGACTTTTCGACCTATAGGCTCGAAAATCGCTCGTGAACGTCGTATCCGGCTAAAGTGTGACGCCATGACCGTGCGCCCGGGGACGTCGACCTCCGACACGTCCCAGCCAGGTGCACCGGGCGCCCGACGACGCCGTCCGGCCGACCGCAGGCGACTCATCGTCGACGCGGCAGCGAAGGCCTTCAGCGACGGCGGTTATCACGCGGTTCGGCTCGACGACATCGCCGACGCGGTCGGGATCTCCGCGCCCGCGCTCTACCGGCACTTCCCCAACAAGTACGCGCTGTTCGCCGAGACCACCGCTGTCCTCGCACGGTCGCTCCGGTCGGCGCTCGATGCGGTGGAGCCCGGCGGCGACGACGAACTGCGCGAGCTGCTCGTGGCGATCACCGCGGCCTCCTTCGAGAACCGCCGCACGGGTGGCCTGTACCGGTGGGAGTCCCGGTACCTCGCACCGGCCGACCGGGACCTCGTCCGCGATGTCGTCGTGCACCAGCACCGCCGTGTTCGCGCGGCGGCGCGGCGCCTGCGTCCCGACCTCCGCGATGCCGACGCCAATCTGACCGTCGCCGCGATGACCAGCGTCGCGGCCAGCCCGACGACCCATCACTCCTCGCTGCCGGCGCGCGAGGTCACCACCCTCATCTCCGATGCCGCGTTCGACCTGCTCGACGTCGACCTCCCCGATCCGGTGGGACCGCCGGCTCCCGCCGCTCACGGCCTCGCACCGGCGGCGAAGCGCGAGATCATCCTGACCGAGGCGATCAACCTGTTCGCCGCCCGCGGCTTCCGCGACGTCACCATCGAGGACATTGCGCATGCCGCGGGCCTTCCGGCGTCCGGCGTGTACCGCCACTTCCCGAGCAAGGTCGCGATCCTCGAGGCCGCGTTCTGGCGGGCGACCGACCGCGTCACGGCCGCCATCGCCGAGGCCCTCGCCGATGCGTCGACGCCGCACGAGGCACTCGTCGGCATGATGCGCCGATACGTTCGACTGACCTGCAGCTCAACCGATCTGATCAGCGTCTACGAGACCGAGATCGGACACGCCACCCCCGAGGCCCGGGATGCGCTGCGCCATCAGCAGCGCATCACCGTCGATGAATGGGCGACCTGGATGAGTCGCGAGCGAGCGAACCTACCGATCACCCACGCGCGATTCCTGGTGCACGCGGCACTCAACGTCGTCACCGACCTGTCGCGGCTGCGGCCACAACCCTCCCCCGAACGCATCGAGGCGCTGTCGGCGCGGATCCTGTTGGGCGGGAACGCAACCCCTACAGCACCGCGAAGTCGTCCATCAGCCAGCGACCGTCCTGCTGCACCAGGGTCACCTTGACGCGTGTCTGGTACGGGAACCCGTCGGGGAACTCCTGTGCGGTCTGCGGCGACTTGACGGCCTGGTCGAGTGTCACGAGCACGACGGCTTTCTCGTCGTCGAGCGACATGATTCCGGCGTTGTCGGCCTTCGCGGTCGACACGGCCGCTGCCTCGGTGGAGCCCTTTCGGGCGTCCTGCGAGGACTCGATGTAGGTCTGGGTGAACGCGGGAGTGGAGATCTCGCGGATTCTGCGGTCGAGGTCGGAGTAGTCGGCCGAGTTGTAGGTGGTGATCTCGGCGGCGTACTTGCGTGCGGTGTCGAGGATCGTCGAGTCGATCGCCCCGGCCGCAGTGTCTGCCCGACGGTCGGCATCGACGTAGGCGACAGCCAACACCGCGGTCGACGCCGCGAGGATGACGGCGACCGCCACCAGCGCGACGACCGCCCAGGTCTTCTTGCCGAGACTCGTCGCCCAACCGGTCCAGCGGTCGCTCTTGCCCGACGCCGCGGCCGGGTCGAGCTTGCGTGGTGAGCGGTCCTTCGCGATCGTCTCGTCGGAGTCGATCGTGCCCTCGAGCGCGGCGTCGGCATCGACCGCCTCCCCGCGACGGGCCGCCCTGCGGGCCGCTTTCGCCGCCTTGGCCTCCGCCTCGGCTCGGTACTTCTCCCGGTTCGTGCGGTTGGCCTGCAGGAAGTGGTCGCCGTCGAGCGGGGTCACGCCGTCTTCGACGTCGGGCGTCACCGTGGTGGCGTCGGGGGCGTCGGAGGTCTGACGGGGCTTCGGCATGGGTTCAATGTAGCGATGCCGCTGTGGGCGCTGTGTCCGGCGTCATACCGCCGGCAGATCGCCGAGGCTGCCGAGGTCCAGCGACACCCACTGCTGAGGGTCGAGGTACACCTTGGTCTGCGGACCGTGTTCCTTCTCGGCCATCTCGATGTACGGTTCGACGGCCTGCGGCGGAAGGTAACGAGATGCCATCTCGCGCAGGTCGTCCCGGGTTCCGGCGACCATGTCGATGGCATTCCCGGACACCGAGACGTACATGAGGCGCGGCGACACCTCGTCGACCATGAGGGTGAACCGCCCCGCCGCCCGGATGAGGTTCAGCTTCCGCGACTCGGTGCCGGTGAGCAGCCATGGTCGTCCGCCGGGTTCGTAGTGGTACCAGATCGGCACCGTCAGCGGAGCCCTCTCGGGTTCGGCTTCCACGGACAGGGCCGCGACGTGTGGTTCTGCCAGAAACGCTTCTCGTTCGCTCTTGGTGAGTGCCATATTCCGACGGTAAACCGGGCCTCCGACAGTTCGTGCCCGATTCGCGCCGGTCGTGCCTACTTCCAGGGAGCGAGAACCTCGGCGGCGCGTTCGGCGAGCACCATCTGGAACAGCGGACCGAAGCTCACGCGTCCGACGCCGAGCGCGGCGAGTGCCGCCTTGTTGTTCTTGGTCGGGTGCCCGATGGCGTTGACCGGCAGCGGAAGTTCGTCGGCGAGCCGCTTCTGGGTGGCGTCGTCGTGGAAACCGACGGGATAGAGCACGTCGGCACCGGCCTCCGCGCAGAGCTTCATCCGCGCGATGGCGCGGTCGACGCGGTCGGATTCGTCGCCGACCTGCTTGAGGAACAGGTCGGTGCGGGCATTGACGACGACGTGGACATCGGTGGCGTCCGACGCCGCACGCAGTCCGCCCACGAAGTCGGCGTGCTCCTGCGCCTCGCGGAGTCGCCCGCCCTCGCTGTGGACGGTGTCCTCGATGTTGAGACCGACGGCGCCGGCGTCGATGAGGCCGTCGATCAGGGTCTTCGGGTCCTCGCCGTAACCGGATTCGATGTCGACGGAGATCGGGACGTCGACCGCGGCGGTGATCTGTTTGATCCGAGTCGTGAGCTCTCCAAAGGTGATGCCCTCGTTGTCGGGTTTGCCGATCGAGTCCGACACCGGGTGACTGCCGACGGTGAGTGCGGCGAACCCGGCGGACACCGCCAGATTCGCCGACCACGCATCCCACACCGTCGGCAGGATCACCGGGTCTCCGGGCTTGTGGAGTTCGAGCAGAGTCTTGGCCTTGTCGGCGAGTTCCGTCATGACCTCTACAACTACGCCGGTCGAAGCGCACATTCCGGGGGTTGGCGAAACATTACTTCCGCCAGAACAAGTGATGGGTGACCCCGCTGGGACTCGGGATCACCTCGTGCTCGAACCGGTCCTCCAACTCGGCGGGCGAGTCCCACAGTCGCAGTCCGTTCCCGTAGGTGACGGGTGCGACCGCGACGTGCAGCGTGTCGATGAGATCGGCGTCGAGGAACTCCCGGACGGTGCTGACTCCCCCGCCGATCCGTACGTCCTTGCCGTCGGCCGCGGCCTTGGCCTTCGCCGCGGCCTCGGCCGGCGTGGCGTCGAGGAAGTGGAACGTGGTCTCACCCAGCGTGAACGACGGGCGGAGGTGGTGGGTGAGGACGAAGACCGGGGTGTGGAACGGCGGCTCGTCGCCCCACCACCCCTGCCATTCATGGTCGACCCACGGACCTCGCTGGTGCCCGAACTTGTTGCGGCCCATGATCTCCGCACCGATGTTGTGGGTGAAGTCGCGCGTGAAGTAGTCGTCGAGTCCGCGGGTGCCACCGGGATCGGTGCGGTTGGGCCAGCTCGCGGTGGCCCCTGCCCAGGACATCATCTCCCAGGGTTCGACGGTGTCGCCGAACGGCCGCTCGAAGGTCTGATTTTCACCGGCACCGATCCCGTCCTGCGAGACCGCGAAGTTCTGCACCCTGAGTAGCTGAGCCATGGCATCCATTCCTGTTGTCGTCGGGCAATCCAACCAGGACAGACTCGAAACCGCAGCGAAACTCATCGGTGCAGCGCAGCGTCAGGCGATGGCGGCCTTCACGATCTGGGCGAACGGCGTCGACGACCGGCCGATCAGCGTCTGGAGGTCGCCTGAGGTGGTGTCGAGTTCGCCGCGGGCGATGCCGGCATCGGAACCCGCCAGCACGGCGGCGAACTGCTCCGGGGTGCCGTTGTCGGCGAGCACCTTCGCGTAGTCGGCCTCCGGCAGGTCACGATACTCAACGGTCTTGCCGGCCACCTCGCCGATGACCTTCGCGAGGTCGGCGTAGGTGAGTCGCTCATCGCCGCCGAGTTCGTAGACCTTGCCACCCTGATCGGCATCGGAGGTGAGGACTGCGGCAGCCGCAGCCGCGTAGTCGGCGCGGGCGGCACCGGCGACCTTGCCCTCGCCCGCTGCACCGAACAATGCGCCGGACGAGACCGCCTGGCTGATGGCCTGCAGGTAGTTCTCCCAGTACCAGCCGTTGCGGAGGAACACCGCGGGGATCGACGACTCGCCGAGTCGCTTCTCGGTGGCCACGTGTTCGGGCGCCAACCCGAGCCCGCTCGTAGCGGCGTTGAGGAGGCTCGTGTACGCGATCAATCCGACACCGGCCGCTTCCGCCGCCTCGATCACGTTGGTGTGCTGCGGAACTCGACGTCCGACCTCCGAACCCGAGATCAGGAGCAGCTTGTCGACACCGTCGAGTGCGCGCCGCAGCGCCTCCGGATCGTCATAGGAGGCAACCCGGATCTGAGGGCCCTTCGACGCCAGATCGGCAGCCTTCGACTCGTCCCGAACGATCGCCACGATGTCCGCGGCCGGGACTCCCCGCGCGAGCAGCTCGCCGATCGCCAGCCCGCCGAGCTGTCCGGTGGCGCCTGTCACTGCTGTGGTCATGTTGTCTTTCCTCTCGTCGTGACTGGGCTCGACTGTACGCACTTACTTTTCGTAAGTGCAATACGAACAGTTAGCTGATCGCTGTGACCTTCGCTAACCTGAGGTCATGTCCGACCACGACCCGACCCTCGAAGCCGACGTCTTCGCACGCGACTGCTCGTCGAGGTCGACGCTGCAGACGGTCACCGGCCGCTGGGGCACGCTGGTCCTGATCGCGTTGCGCGAGAGCAACTATCGATTCAGCGCCCTTCGACGCCGCGTTGACGGTGTGAGCGAGCGAATGCTGTCGCAGACGCTTCAGAACCTCGAACGCGACGGCATGATCGTGCGGACGGTCCTGGAGGCGATCCCGCCGAAGGTCGAATACGACCTGACTCCCCTCGGCAGGCAGGTCGCCGACCAACTGCAGGGGTTGATCGATCTGCTGCAGGGCCACATGCCGACGGTGCGTGACGCGCAGGCGGAGTACGACGGGCGGCGCGGGACGAGTGCCTGAGGCGGTCAGCGCGAACGAGCCGGCAGCAGCAGCAGTTCTATCGGCACAATGCCTAGCGATGGACCCCGGGACAACCGATATGCCATAGGCTCGAGGAATGATCGTTACCGGTGCGATGTTGGCGGAGGCCGCTACTGTCGCTGACGGCAAGCTATATGTACTCGGGGGCGTCCTTACAGATTTTTGGCAACCGCCAGGGGGCTATCTAATCGAGACCCTTCTGATTGTGCTTATCCAGGCAGAGGAGGGAGACCTTCACAATCCGCAGTTCGTCGAAGTCTCCATCACCACACCTGACGGAAAGAGCGGCTCTAGCAGGCTCCCCGTCCCCGAAGTGGCAACCGCAGGAACCAGAGCCGGTTTCTTCTTTCACAAGATCGGCTTCGAGGCGAAGGTTCCCGGCCAGTACGTCATCGTTGTGGAATCAGTGTCACTTCCAATTGAGGTTCATGCACCGCAATTTGGGTAGCGTGCGGGTACGGCGTTCCGCCCCAACCTGATGCAAGGAATTTAGCCTCGATGCGGACTTCACGAGGACCCGGCACCAACCGGACAGGTTCCGCAGCCTCCATCCGACGGTCGAACTCCTCGTCCGTCATCTCGAAGTCATCGTCGTACTCGTCGCCTACCTGCTCCATGTTCACATCCTCCTCCAGGCAGTCCGTAGTTGCCAGATCCCATCTTCGACATCGATTGGCTGGAGTATGACCCTGATCCACCCCACCGCATCATGAGTCTCCACCAGCAGCCTCTCCCCGTGCACCTCGTCAACTTCCCAGCCCGCACGGTCGTATTGGTTCGGGACACACGCCGCCCGGACTTCCTCAACTGACAGGTTGTGCTTTGTTCGTAGCTTTCTAGCGACACCATCTGAGGCGCGGATCTCGCCAATCCAGAACCCACGCGTTGCCACACCGTTGAGACTAGTCTGGGGCTGGTGCACGAGTAGGTGACATCTGATCTGGCTTGCCCTGCCGGGCGGCCTGGAAGGATGCCAGCTGTGCCCAAGCCCTATCCCCAGGAGTTCCGCGACGACGTTGTCCGCGTCGCCCAGAAC